>JAGKXB010000025.1 GCA_021151485.1 Oxalobacteraceae bacterium
GAACAGGACCGTGAAACGACTTCGCGCCAATGATAGTGCGTCAACACGTGTGAAAGTAGGTCATCGTCAGGCTCCTTAATCTAAAACCCCCTAGCTAATTCAAAATAAGCTAGGGGGTTTTGCTTTGTGCAAACAAAAATCCTCAGAAACAATCCACACATCTCGCATACTTGTCAAAATTGGTGTAGTGCCGCCGATTGCCATGTTGGGTCGGTCATGATTGTAAGTCTGCAGCCAGCGGGTTGCAAAATTCTGTACTGCGTCAAGCGTCTCGAACAGGTGATGAGCCCTATTCACATCGTACCGTGCGGTTGTAACGTTCAACGTAAGCGTTCTGATGCGGTTGTACAGGCTGAAAACTTGATGCGGATACCTCGCCGTCGCCCAAGCCAAGGTCATTACACTGATGTACTCAGGGCCGTGATCATAACGGGTGACCAGTGGTTTACCACGCCATTCAATGATCCTGTCAATAAAGCGAATCACCCTTTCAGATGGCGGCGAGAAGTCAACCTCAATACCAAGTCCCTCGCAGTTGTAGTCGTCTGTTGTCACCAGCGGATGTAAATTGATACAGCTTGGCGATTGAAAAGTGATACACCGATTTGAGAAGATGGCTGCTTTTTGAGGTGGCCTTGATTACAAACGAGGTGTATGTGGAGATTAATTACTGAAGAAGCATGGTTGGAGTTTGCGAAAAATTGCCGAAGAAGTTGGTTGTTCTGTGAATACAGTACGACGCCATTTGATGTCTGAAGGCAAGCCGCAATATCAGCGCAAGGTAAAACGGGCAACGAAATTGGTCGCGCATGAGGCCTATCTGCGTGGGAGGCAGGAATCAGCCAAGCCGTTATGGATACCGGCCACGGTGCTGTATCGTGAAATTGTTGAGCGTGGTTATAAGGGAGGGCAGAGCCAGTTGCGTGCTTTCATGCGGATGCTTAAACCTGCTCAGGGAATGGAACCATTGGTGCGTTTTGAAACAAGGCCTGGTGAGCAAATGCAAGTGGACTGGGTTGAGTTTCGCAAAAGGCACGATCCACTGCATGCGTTCTGCGCCGCATTAGGCTACAGCCGCGCCAGCTATGTTGAATACGCCAAACACAGCGGTTTTGTCATCAATCTATGCCGTTATCGGGCCAAGACCAAAGGCAAGTTTGAACGTTTCAATGGTTATCTGCGGCGATCATTTTACATACCGATGACCTCGCGTTTAGCGCAAGGATGATTAAAGCTGGATGTGGTGACGGCCAATGTGGAAAACGCACTGGCTAGCCGATGTTGCCAACGAACGTATTCACGGTACAACGGAAGTGAAGCCAAGCATGCGGTTATCTGGAGTTGGCGATACCAGCGCAACATACGCTTGCTGCGTATGAACAACTACTTAAGCAAGTTGCGCAAGGAGTAGCGGCATGAATTTACAGCATGAAAGGATCGCGACGTTATGTGAAACGCTGAATGTGCTCTTTATGAAACAAGGATACGCAGCGATGGCACAATAAGCGGTTAAGCGAGAACTCAGCTACAGTGATTTTTTAGAGAGGCTGCTCAAAGAAAGCGTGCGGTTGCAGAATCAGGCAGCAAAGCATGCTGACTCGCATGGCATGCTTTCCGGCTATCAAGACACTGGATGATTTCAATTATGATTTTGCTAAAGGTGTTAAAAAAGCCAGATTGAAGAATTGGCTGGTTTCGGCTTTGTAGAACGTTCTGAAAATGTGGTGCTGGTGGGGCCAAGTGGCGTGGGCAAAACGCATCTGGCCATTGCCTTAGGCTATCGTGCCGCGCAGGCTGGCATCAAGACACGTTTCATGACAGCGGCTGATTTGCTATTGATGTTAACGACGGCCCATGTACAAAACAATTTAAAAGCAGTCATGCATTGCGCCATCAAGGCTTATCGTCTACTGATTATTGACGAAATTGGGTATTTGCCGATGAATCGGGAACAGGCCAATCTGTTCTTCCGGGTGATTGCTGCGTTGTATGAAAAAGGGAGCGTGATCGTCACCAGCAATCTCCCTTTTGGTCAATGGGATATGACATTTGCACAAGATACAACGCTGACAGCTGTGCTCTTGGATCGTTTATTGCATCACGCGCATATTGTGCCGATTGCTGGCGAAAGCTATCGACTCAAGCATCAGCGGCAAGCAGGAATGATACGTTCGGCAACTTGTGAAGCCTTGGCATGAAAAACACGTATACAAAAATGAACGGGGTGTATCAATTTTAAATCGCTGTTGACATTGCTGATCAACCTAGTCAATTGTGGGTAGCGGATATGACGTATGTGCCGACATGGGCGGGCTTTCTTTACCTGGCTCTGGTGACAGATGTGTTCAGCCGCAAAGTGGTCGGTTGGGCTTTTGATGACAGAATGACCAGTGATTTGGTATTGAGTGCGTTAAACATGGCATTGCTGACCAGAAAACCAGCGTCAGTGATTCATCATTCTGATCAAGGCAGCCAATACCTTTATTTTTTCTCTGTCCATTTCATCTACCTATTTTGAAAATACCCCATAGGGTACGGTTGAAATACGTAGTTACACAGAATTATTTACAGGCCCACGGCCAACGGTTAAGGCTTTTCACGTACCAGGCGCTGGCGTGGTTTGATCCGCAGGTTCAGTGCTAGTTTGCGGTAAATCGAATAGACACGCTTGTGGTTCTAGCTAAATTGCTAGGGCCTTCGCAACAATCTCGGCCTTCAAGCGTTCTTCGGTGAGCATCTTTTTGAGGCGACGGTTTTCATCTTTCAACTCCTTCATGCGGGCCATGAGCGAAGCATCCATGCCGCCAAACTTGGAGTGCCAATTGTAAAAGTGGTGTTGCTGATGCCATGCTCGCGGCTCAGCTCGGGGACCGGTGAACCGCCTTCAGCTTGCTTGAGAATGGCGATGATCTGGCTATCGGTAAAACGGGATGTCCTCATGTAGAACTTTCAAAAATCTGAGTTTAGAAAATTCTACTTTTAAACCTGATCATTTGGTGGGAGGATTACCAGGCAGTCTTTAGATAAAAAAAATCCCACTGACCTACGTACAGTGGGATTTTTCATATTTGTATCGCTTCAATTAAAACGATTGACACACAGTGTAGTTAGCAGTATCGACATAAGACGTTGCCAGTGCTGTGGCAACTTTTACGGAATTTGCTAAACCTGCTCCTGTTTGTGCCGATGAATATACGCTTCCGGTGTTAGGGATGCCGTCATCCATCGCAATATCAAGCTGCCGTGCCAGTTTTCCTGGAATTGCACTACTGCAAATCACATGCAAGCCTGAAGTCGTTGTTGGTGTTGTTGGATGCAGGGTGTTCGAATTAGAGGTAATCCCCAAATAACCACCAACAGCATTTTTCGCTTGTCCAGAAGTGTAAGCACCAGTTGCTAATTCTGCCAATCTAACGTGTTGCCAGAATAAGGAGGATTTGTTGGTTGCAACAGGAGTGGCAGCACCGGTCCAGTCAACATTGTCAATCAATCCATTGCCAGCATTCACTGTACTGACAGTCGCGCCTGTTGGCAAATGATTGGCAACATCAGCATCATCACCTGGAACGGCTTTAAATTTGTCAACATAGGCGTTGTACATGGTTTGTACAGATTGAAATTCACCTTGCAGGGCTTTGACTTTTGCACTGTCGACCAATGCTTGTCCCTTTAGTACACCACCCAACAACAATCCAATAATCACTAAAACAATGGCAATTTCTACCAATGTGAAGCCGGAATGACGGGTAGAAAGTTTGCGGTGCATTAACATAATATTCTCCAAAAGTTTTAAACCTGACTTGAGTATAAGCTCAGAAAATTAAAACTAGGGAGTAAAAAAGTTTTACACAGGAAACATTTTGGGTTTGGGGAGGGTGATGAAGAAGATGATTTCTTGCTCACGTGCATCCGCAGTTAGATCGCCTCCTGCTTCGCGTAAGCTATTTCTGGCCTGATAAAGTCCTAGGCCTAATCCACCGGGGCGGCTGCTAGCGTATGGCTCAAAAAGTTTCTCCGGTGAAAATTTTGTTGTGCTTGGTAAACGTGGCATGTTAATTTTGACGATGATATGTGGTGATTGAGGTTGGTGCATTACATCAATCATCAAAGAGAGTTCGGGGCGCGTACGCAACATTGGCGCCACATTGGCGAACATATTGTCTAGCGCGCGATCGAGTAAGTCGGGTCGAATGAAAATCTCTGCTTCGCCGTTGATGGTAACGCCAATTCCGGCTAATTCGGCAGCGTGACAAATCGCATGTTTGATATGCAGTCTTTGTGGTTCTGGCGTGTCATTGTTGTGGGCGGCAGCCAGAATACGTTCGGCACGTGCTGCTGCATGAGATGCGCTGATAGTCATGCGCTTTGCGATCGCCAACAAGGCCTCTTCATCTTGGCTGGAGGATAAATCTGCGGCAATCCACATGACCCATTGCGCCAAATTACGTAAATCATGCTGCAAATACAGCGTCAATCGTGCTTGTTCAGCCAATGCTGCGGATAAAACGACGACTTTGAGATGAATTGCCGCATCAATTTGTAGTTGAAACACTGCAGCAAGATGTTCTGCAAATAAGCGCGCTTCACCACGGTTTGCTTTGGGGTAGAGTTGAAAAGTCAAATGAATATCGTCATTCGCTGTAATTTCAAAACAAAAAGGCGCGTTGCCTTCTTGCCGCTTACCAAAAATTTGGTTGACTGGCAATCCGAACCAATTTCCCACACAGACGAGTTCTGCGATACCACCTTTGGATAGTGCGGGCCAGGCTGCTGCGGGTAAATCTAATGGGTTAGGATCAATGGCAGCGTCGCCAGAGGAGCGTAGTGCGGTTAATGCTTGGCGATGCCGTCTGGCCAGTTTAGTTAAACGCCATAGCGCAGCCATTAAGGTAAGGCCAGCAACAACAAAAATGAGGACGAGACTAGCGGCTATGTTGGATCCCATATTTCTTAATGTAGTAGTACAAATGTTCGCGTGCCAATCCCAATCGTTTCGCAGCTTCAGTGACATTGCCACAGGCTGAGCTGAGCGTACTACGGACTAATTGTTCTTCGATTGCAGCAGAGGCTTCTTTGGGACCATCGGCTAGTTTGACGGTAATTTGTATTCTTGTCTCTCCCACAATATGAAGTTTTTCTTCTTGGCGTAAAAATAGCTGAGCACGTTGTAGGGCTATTTTGATGGCATTAAGCGGCACGGGTTTGGTAAGAAAGTCGAAAGCCCCGTGACGTATTGCTTCGTAAGCGGCAGATTCTTCTTTTTGTCCGGTTAGAACGATGATTTTGCTATTTGGTGCACGCGTTATTAATGCATCAATCAGTAATAATCCTTCGCTTATACGACTAGTTGCGGGAGGAAGACCAAGGTCTAGTAGGATCAGAGCTGGTTGCGGTGTAATAACCAGCGCTTCTTGACGTGAATGTGCGCATATCGTTTGATAGCCTTCCGACTCTAGTGCACTGGCTAAATAAATTGAGAGCGCAGGATCATCTTCGATGATTAAGAGAGTGTTCATTATGGCAACTTACCTGCTTGGATCATGCGATTAAACAAGATATTAGGAGACAGCCAAATGACTTGATCATCGAACTCTCCTCCAGGATTTGCTGTACCAGCTTTGGATGGAGAGTGGCTGACAAATATGGCGTTATTATTTACATTCGCTTTTTCGTCTTTGCTGGTTGCAGCTTTGGATGCATTTTTGCCTAATGAAAACACCACGGCAACCGCATTACTTGTGAGGGTTTGCGCTGTTCCACAATTAGTGCTTGTTATGCCTATAGAACTATTGCAAACATACAAATCCGAAGCAAGTGTGCTGGTGATGGCGGTTGTCGCCGCATTGGTATTGTTTGCTTTGGTAACAGCATAACGAATGCGGTTGGCCTTTAATTGCCAACCGTCTCTTAAATATCCTTGGTCATCAACACCTGACAGGCCAAGCGTCACGGCAGGGAGATAGCCATTTTTGTAAGCGTTGGTGCAAACACCTCCACCCACTGGGCTTTCTATACCATTTGATGTGCTGGATGCTGGGCAGGGTAGTCGCCCATTGGTTGCTGCATAGCCAATTAATGCATCGCGTGCTTCATTTAGTAGGGTTTCTGTTTCTTGTATCCGTTGTACTTCCTGACGGCTGGCAACCACGCCCAACCCACCGCCAAGCAATAATCCAGCAATTAACAATACGATGGCCATTTCGACCAAAGAAAAACCTTGATATTGGTGGCATGTGTAATGTTTCATGACGATGTTTACTTGTGAAATGAGTGAGGGTAATGAGTGAAATTAAAAAGCCAATTTAGGGAACAGGTGTTGGTGGCGTTGAAATACAACGCACCATGTCTGCGCTAGGCGCGGTATAGCTAAACCCTGGCGTTGCTCCGGTGCCGGAGTATGCGCCGCCATTCGGAAAAAGGCTGGCATTACCATCTTCAAGATAATTGGTTGCATTACTGGTGTCTGTGCTGCTGATCCTGGTTTGGTTGTTTGTGCGACTACCACCGAAGAATAGAGCGGCATAACAAGGTTGGCCATTCCATGAGGCGGTGGGATTATATGTTTTTGTTGAGTTCACTGTGATGTTGATTGCGTTCGAAATAATTGAACCCGGATAAGTACTACCTATACTCACTAGTGCTTTGATGGTGTATGTTCCACCTTTTACATTTTGCCAACTCATAGCGCAGACGTTGAAGCCGGATGTACAACCACCAATTCTCGTGTTGCCGCTATAAAAACTGATCGAATTAATGGTAGAAGTGGTTGCGGTTGTTGTCGCAATGAGTGTGATGTTGGCCGGGGATTTATAGCTAGCATTGTTGGTTGGGGTAATGATTGTAATGGTTGGTTCTGTGCCCCACGTATAACTTCCCCAACCTTTGCTGTGACAATGTGGTGGCCTTCCACAATAGACCATTGTGCCGGAAGGTAAGATACGACTAACGATGTTGTTGGTGAGACTTAGCATGCACGTTGCTACGACATTGTCATGATATTTGCTGCGGTTATTTGTGCTTATGTCTTTCGCCGCTATTTCTCCAGGTTGGTTGCATCCCTTTTTGGCAGCGTCTTCTACGGATGTGTGATCATACGCCCAGACAGATTGATTTACCTGGATGAGCGTGACGAGAGCCATCATCCAAACCCATAGAAGCATGAGATTCTCCTTGTTTTACTATTTTTGTTGTTTATTGGGTTGTGTAATTCTCAATTAACCACTGTCTCTATAGTTTGTGTGTACAGCAATTGATCTTTCCAATTGGTATACACATTTATTTGTTTAGTACTCCAAGTCGACACAGGACACAAACTAGCGATGTTATCCATTCCTTTATTGCCAGACGCTGTGATCCATCCAGCAGAAAATGCTGGGTCTGATGATTTGGTTTGTCGACAAGTGGTGAGATTATCCAGCATGGTATTGATATCATTTTTAAAAGCATCGCGTTTGGTAATACGTGAAAATAAATCGTTTGATGTAATCCACAATGCGCGATCATTGTTAATGCTGTTGGTGTCATGAATGCCATTGTGGCTATTGTTATAAAGACTTTCTGGCGTCGAAATAACGAAAGTCGTATTGCCGGTGCCAAGACTGCCGCTATTTTCTAAAAAATTACTGACGGTATTATTGGCGGTTGTATTCCCGCCGCACTCACTGCCGGCAAGCGTATTACGGGATTGGCCTTTAACCATGCTGCCCGGGGAAAAAATGATGGCCCAGGGGGTATTGTGATTGCCAGCACTAGCAAGTGTTGATCCATCCACGTTTTTGATTTCAAATTGGCCGATGGTGTCCCAGTTTAAAACAGTAGTTTTGGGATTTTCTTTGGCCCGTCCTGAGACGGCATACCATAAGCATGTTCCAGATCCATCGCGTAAAGGCGGCATCCCCAGGGTTTTCCAGGGTAAGTGTCCAATAACCGATACGTTTTGGGTGCCACAGGATGTTTCTGCGATGCCATCGTTGTCACTATCTGGACAGGGTAAATAACCAAATACATCGTTTGGATTTCTATCCTGATACGTGGCGGCATAACCGATTAGCGCTTCTTTGGCTTGCATGAGCGTACTTGTCGTCACTTTGTCGCGTGCCGCACGATTATTGTTGAGAAATTTGAGCGCAGCGAATCCACTCATGGTAACGGCAATCACCAGCATGATAAGCAGCGCACCGCCTTGTTGCTTTTTCATTTAACTTTGATGGCGTTGGTAGGGAGTCTTTTGTTGCGCTCACCCGAAACTGTGTCTAACGTTTCGCCGACTTGCACGGGTTTTCCGTCGATAGTGACGTGATCATTGATGATGCGTATAGTCGGCTGATTTCCTTGTATGGCTGAAGTAGCCGACTTTGTTGCGTTGATCTCTTTATTGTTAATCCAGGCGATATTTTTACCGTCTTCACGCTTAATAAAACCCGTGATGGTGTAGCGCTGGGTATTGGCCAAATTGTTGGCAAATTGATTATTGCCATTGCGTGCAGATACCAATGCTGCGCGTTCTGCGGGAGAAAAGAAAATGGTATCAAGTGGTGGTGATGCGGCCACCATGTTGGTATGAATGAATAACAAGGACAAAACTAAACATGGCATTGGCTTAGGTATGTGTGCGGGTATATGCGTAGTGTGCATATTGATTATCCTTATTAGCCTTAACTTTTGAGTTTCTTAATTTTTCAATTCTTCGATTGAAGAGAAAATAACCTTAAAGCACATTTAATTTCTAATTTTGTTGTGCTGTTGAGTGTCATGTCGCATTGATTAACACGGAAAGGTGCGTTCCAGCTGGTATTTAACTTATGCACAAATGACAAAAATTCCTCTTCGTGTAAATCGGATAACTCTATGCTTAATTCATGACGCAGTACATTTGCCTGGGATCCTTGTGGTGTGCTACCAGATTCTGACAGTGGTCGCGGTGTTTCTAGAGAGTAGCGCAATGTTAAAGGTAGTTTTAAATCACGATACAGTGTTTCAAATTGCTCAACCCAGTTGGCTCGATTAGGGTTGCCAACCAAGCCTATAGTGATCAAATGATCGAATTCTGCCTGATGGTTCTTGAGCATATTCAAGTTATCAGTCAGTGTTCGTGTTTCAGTTTGTTTGGTTTGTACAGTCGCTTCTGTTTCTGCCAACGCCTCTTCCCGGGCTGTATTGTAGTGAAGTAAAGCGACAATCAATCCGATGGATAGCAGACTCGTCAGTGCAAATAAAACCAGCGCATTCTTCGCTAATTTAAGCAATGGTAAATATTTTTTCATGATGGTTTATTTTTGCTGGCCATTCATTTTTGGTAACGTTTTCCAGGGAACGCTTACGCACCAGCGATCTTCTATCTGCGGATTTTCATTGATGGAGCCTCCTTTAATCGCTGCATTACGTGCACTTGCTTCGGGGTCTTGCAGCAACTTGATGCCCGGGGTGCGCGTGAGTGCCGTCGAAATGCGTTCTCGTGCATCGGTTCTTGCCTGAGAAGAAAGGGTATTGGGTAACAAAATCGTGAGTTGCAATAAAGCGGTGCGTTTAGTCGTGGTTGCAGCAGTTTGGGCGGCATTGGATTGGGTATTTTGCGTATTGTTTTTGCAAAGACTATCTTTTCCTGGGGCCACATAAAAAGAAAGTGTTTTAACACGTGCCTCGGGCAAATCAGCAATCGCGCTAGCCGCTAGTCGCAGAAAATCTTCGGGGGCGGGAGCTGCATCAATTTCATCAGATTTAAATTGTATGGCGCGGCGTATGAGTTCTGGATCGGTTTTTGATTGTGTAAGACGTGATGAAAGCTGTTGATTTTCACGTGATGCTTTTTGCAATTTTGTTTGCAAACCTTGCTCTTGCCCTTGTTGGTCTAACAGGGTTTGAATGCCGTCTTGCCCATATATGCCTGCAGCTAACAAACTCGCCAATGCACCAGCGTAAGCGGCACGCTGAATATTCCTGACCAGGTAAGAAGTGCGTACAGGAATTGGTGCCAGTTGCGCAATGGGAGAGGTAATCAGGTGATCAAATAAGGGGTATAGCCCATCCGTCTTATTCTTACGCAGAAATACTTTGGGTACGGGTAGTAAGGTCAATCCGGCGTTGCTCAGGGGTGTTTCGACCAAAGTTTGGTCACCTAAAAATAAAACCGGAGGAGCATGCCCACGCTCAAAAATATGCTGATTTTCAATATACAAACGCGTGATGAGAATTTCGCTAGCTGGACTGCTTTCCTCGGTATTCACGCAACGTGTCAGTATGGGGACCTTATCCTTAACAACCAAAATACGTAATTCATGCTTGTTAGGCAATGCGATGAGTACGTCCGGCGTTTTCAAAGATTTGGACAGCATGACTAGCAAACTTGTTATTCCCCATACGCCGGCAATCGGTGTAGAAATAGACGCTAGCAAAGGGGCAATCTCTTTACTTGTCGTTAAGCCAGTCAGTACTAATTTATTCGTTTTGTTGGCACCGGCTTTGCGTATGCTTTTAATTGGATAAGCCGCACGGTAAGTACTTTCTGTATAGGTGTTGGCGAGTCGTCGTTCTATGTACAGATTTTTGTCATTGCCAGATAAGTGTGGCAGATCAATTGCTTCTAAGGATTCTTCGGGCAGATTAACCAGCACCCATAGTGTTCCTTTATTGGAGGGCGTTGTTGTCGGTTTCCATTCCGTGGTTGTTTTTTCAAAATAATGGCTACCGAGGGTGTCAATCAGAAGAACAGTTTTCATGTCAAAGTTTTATTTTGCTGATAGTGTCGTAAATTGGCCCAAGCACAGCCAGCATAATCCAGCCCAGAATCACACCAAGTACCACAGTTAGAATCGGTTCTATCATGGCTTGGACACGGGCAATGGATTCATTAATATCTCGGTTATAAAAATAGGCAATATTTTTCAGCGCACCATCTAAATCTCCTGTCTCTTCGCCGATTTTTAACATGCGTATGACTAGAGATGGAAACAGACCTTGTGCGGCAAATCCCATGGTTACGGAGGAGCCATCGTTGATGCTTTTATACGCTTCATCGATTGCTTTTCTAATGACCAAATTAGTCGATGCACCACGGCAATAAGCAATTCCATCAAGCAAAGGAATGCCGCTGCGATAAGTTAGACCTAAGGTATCGCAAATACGCGCCAGAATAATTTTCTTGGTAACAGGTCCAAGTGCAGGGAAGCGTAATGCAACGTCATGCAATATAAATTTGAAACGAGGATTAAATTTCGCACCCAACCATACGAAAAGAATGAGGGTTGGGGGGGTGAGTAGTATCAACCACCAGTAGTCAACGCAGAAACCAGAAACCCAGATCAACACAACCGTTTGTATCGGTATTTCCTGCCCCATATTGGCAATAAATTTGACAATTTGCGGAACGATAAAAATCATCAAAAATAAAACCACTGCACTGATGATAATCGTGACAAAAGTGGGATAAATGAGTAATTGCTTGGTTTTGGCCGCCAGTTCGTCTTGCCATTTTAAAGAGCGGCAAATTTCTTGCATCACACTTGGCAATTGTCCGATTGCTTCACCAATTCGGACGAGATTAATCACCAATTCTGGAAAAACATCTGGGTTGCTAGCAAAGGCTTCTGACATGCTAGAACCAGTGTCAATTTTTTCATGCAGTTGTCCGCATAGTTCACGCATCTCCGGTGTATCGCCGGAGTTGCGTAGATCGGCAAGAATAGACAGGACTGAAACACCAGCGCGTAGCAACATTTCGATTTGGCTCAAAAAGTTAATGAGCTCACGTCGTGACATTTTACGTATCGTGCGTGCTTTGCTTTTTAATTCGTCTGCTTGAATTAATTCAAGATGGGTTTTTTTAAGTTGAGCATCTAAGTCAAATTCATTCAGCGCTTCCAGTTCGCCTTTGATGATTTTGTTTTGTGCATTAACCGCGCGATAACGATACAGTGCCATTAGCTCATTCCATTCGTATCAATTCTGAATTGATTTCCTGACTAGCCTTTGAGTCGCTCGGTTAAGTCAACAACGCGTCCGACTTCTTCCAAAGTAGATAGTCCATTGAGTACGCATCGAATCCCATCTTCTACAATCGGAACAAAACCACGGGAGATTGCATAATCAGTCATTTCTTGAATGCTCGCACTGCGAGCGACCAATTCATCTAGACCAGTGTCAAAGCGTAAAATTTCCATAATCGCTAACCGTCCTTTGTATCCACGATTGCCACAAGCTGGACAGCCAATTGCTTTGAAAATAGTGCGCTCATCATTGGGTTGTAGGCCCAATACCCTGCGTTCTTGGTCGTTCGGGGTGTGAATTTCTTTGCATTTTTGACATAGTTTGCGAACCAGTCGTTGAGCAATGATGCCAATAATGTTGCCGGACAAAATACTGGGTTTGACACCTAAATCCATTAAACGAGGAACGGAGCGGATTGCTGAATTGGTATGCAAAGAAGAAAACACCTGATGGCCAGTCATGGCGGAGCGTACAGCCATTTCCGCCGTTTCTTGATCACGAATTTCGCCTACGAAAATGATATCGGGGTCTTGCCGCATCAGTGAGCGAATACCGCTGGAAAAATCCAATTTCTGTGCAACGGCAACGGAGGTTTGTCGGATCATTGGTAGCGGATATTCCACTGGATCTTCCAACGTCATGATATTGACGCCGACATCGTTTAAGTGATTTAGTACGGAATAGAGCGTGGTTGTTTTCCCAGAGCCAGTTGGGCCTGTTACGAGAAGGATGCCATCTGGTCTTTCTAGCATTAACTTCAAAAGAGAAAGTTGGAAGTCTGGCAGGCCCAAATTATCTAAGGGAACGACGCTCAGTTTGCGATCAAGAATCCGGAAAACAAAATTTTCGCCATGTATCGTTGGTTGCGAGGCAGCACGGAAATCAATTTGACGTCCAAATAAAGTCAGCGAGATGCGACCATCTTGTGGTGCTCGCGTTTCCGCGATATTCATAGAGGCCAAAATCTTGAGGCGCACCAGCATCGCAGTCCAATTTGCTTTGGTAAAAGAGCGAATTTCTCGTAATACGCCGTCGATACGGTAACGAATACGCAAAAAATGCTCTTCCGGTTCAAGATGGATGTCGGACGCACCACGACTTACTGCATCTGCCAACACGGCATCGACTAAACGAACGATAGGGTGGCTATAGGACGCACCTGCTTGGGTCAGGGCGATCAGATCAAGCTCGCCACTTTCTAACTCGAGCAAGATTCCTTCAATCGACAATTCACGATCATAAAAACGATCAATTGCTGCGAGTACTTCCGCTCTTGGCGTAATGTGCCATAAAGGCCGAATGCGTTGCCCAGACTGTGATCCTGCGCGCGCCAGGAGTGCAGCAATTGCATCACGTGCCACGATATCGTCTGGGTTGGCCGTGGCGATCAGTAAACTGCCTTTTTCACTGTTAAAACTGACGGGAAACAAAGTATGTTTGAGCGCAACGGATTTGGGAATCAATTCCAACGCGACCGCATCGGCAATTGCTGCTGAAATATCAACTGATTCGTATCCTACGGTTTCCGATACGGCCTCGCGCATCGCATCTTCAGTGATGAAGCCTAAATCCAGCAGCATTTCACCTAGGGGTTTGCCCAGTTTCTTTTGCTGCTGTAGTGCAATACTTAATTGGTCTTGACTGATATAGCCGCGTTCGATTAATACATCGCCAAGACGCTTTTTAGTCGGTTGAGTAGTGTTTATCCCAGTCATGGTGATCCAGTATTATTTCCAGGATTATTTAATACATATTTGCGTAATTCTTGGACACGTTGTCTTATCGCACCGCGATTGATCGTGTTGTCTGTTGGCTTACTTAATTGGATTGCTTTTTCATAAGATAAGATGGCCGCACTGGATTTGCCTAGGTGATCTAATGCTACCGCCAGATTGTAGGTGTAAAGCGCATGATCTGGTGCCAAATTAGCTGCTCGGAAGAAAGCTTGTTGTGCTTCACTCCAGCGTTTTTGACGTGCTAATAAATTACCCAACGCATAGTGTAGTTCGGGTGACGTTTGTTTTAATTCCAATGCTTGTTTTAAATGGCCTTCTGCGGCGACAGGGTCTGTTGCTGCCGACAAACTCAGTAAACCGGCTGTGGCGTTAGAATTTTCAGGGTCTTCACGCAATACTTGTTGATACAGGTCGAGTGCGCGTGATGTTTGTGATTTGCGATGCGCAATAATCGCCAAACCAAGTAATGCGTCTTTTTCGTGTGGGCGCTTATTCAGTACAGAGATATATTTGCGCTCTGACTCATCTAATTTTCCTTCGGTTAGTGCAGCATAAGCTTCTTTTAGTGGGTCAGCGTTTGTGCTGGTGGTTAATGCAATTGCTGGGCTGACTATATTGGTTTTTGGCGCAACTTTTGCTTTGGATGATGGCATAACCGATGCCATAGAAATCGCAGATGCCGTAGAGATGTCGTCGCTAGTTTTGTGCAACGTATTTTCTTGTTTGACATTCGGTTGCTTAACGTTATGTTTATTTTTACTGATTACGGGATGTGGGTTGGTGACGCTGTCGGGAGTGCCGACTATGGCGCTGTTTTTTGTCGTGGATGCAGGTGTTTTTGTGCCAGCCTCTTTATTTACGGGGGGCTTGTGCATGTCAAGTACAGCTGCTGAGACTGTATTTTGCTTGGACATATTGACTGGCACTGTTTTGGCGGGGGCGTGTGTAATCGTCGGCGTATGCACTTCGATCGTTTCATCTGCTGGCGTTTGTAAATAGAACCAGGTGCCGGCAAATGAAACCAATATGGCGACCAACAACAATGTGAGTAAAATCAAACGGTTACGTTGTGGTTGGGTTGTTGCAGAAAAAATGGCTTGAGCAGCACGTGCCCCTGCAGTATGTTGTTTAACGGAGGATGCGCCGTTTTTATCCGATGTTGTTTCAGATTGTCCAGTAGATTGTCCAACAGATGTATTAAGAGATTCATCTGCAGTTTGGCTGGCAACCGGATTCATTGGATCAATAGTAAGCTCTTGCTTGACGTTGCTCACGTTGTCAGCATTGCTTTGTTGGGCATGTTTTAAGGCGTCAAATAGCAGGCTCAAGGACGTTCTTCTTCGTGATGATTGATGATTGTGATGAGATTAATTATTGCAACTCTGTACCAAGGGTTGTCTTAAATTGACGTAATACATCATATTGGCGTTCTTGGTCAAGAATAATTGGCCGTAGGAAAATGACTAATTCCGACTTGGTATTGGTGTCATCACGCCCTTTAAAAAACTCACCAATACCAGCTAGATTAGCAAGGCCGGGAATTTGGTTTGTCTTGCCTGAGCGCGAATCTTGCATCAATCCGCCAAGAACGGCGATTTCTCCGTTGCGCACGCGCAAAATGGATTCCATTTCGCGCGTTTGGATTTGTGGAATTAAGTTTGTGACATTGTTTTGTTTTAATACAGGATTAGGGTCACTGACATAGTTGGTGATACGAGTAATGGTGGGCCGCATATTGAGCGTGACTTCATTATCGTTACTGATTTGTGGTGTCAGGTAGAGTAAAAAGCCAACGGGTACAGTATGTACGCTAGAGGTGTAGGTGGCGGGAGTTGCGGCCGTTGTTGCGGTAGCGGCAGTTCCAGGAGTGACGTCAATGGTAAAGTATACCGTTTCATCAACAACCTTGAGCAAGCTGGTTTGATTATTGAGGACGGAAAGTTTGGGGCTGGATAGTACGTGTAATTTACCAAATGTTTCTAGGAGTTTAATAGAGGCCGAGATGTCTACTTTGCCGCCCAATGCGCCTTGATAAAGATAACTGAGCGTGCCCATGACGCCGCTTGTGGTCGGTGATGTTTGTGTTGCACTGAATCCTTTTGTAGAACGTAAGATGGACCAATCTATACCCTGTTGATATTGATCAGATAAGCTGACTTCAACAATCGTTGCTTCAATCAAGACTTGGCGCTTGGCATTTGCCATAATTTTGTTAAGAAACTCTTGTATGCTCAAATGCTGACGTGATGTTGCACGCACACTAATGATGCCAGTTTCCGGATTGGCAATAATAGAGGCTGCTTCACGATAATTTGTTTTGCGTGTACTAGCACTGGATACTGGAGTTGTGGTGCCTTGAGTCGGTAGGGGGCTTGGTATATTAGAACTAGATCCCAAGGTTTTCAAAGCGGCCGTGACTTTATCCATGGATGATTCGGCGGCTGGTGTGATGGTCGAATCATTGTTGCTTTCAGGAATGACTTTGTCCGTTTCGCGCAATAAGTCTTTCAGATTTTCTACTAATGTTTTCCAAAAATAATTATTGGACTCGTTATCAATATTGGCAGTCGAAGTACTGCCAACGCCAGTGCCAGCTACGCTGGCAGAGGTAGTGATGCTATTTTTTGATTTGCGCGCAATGTTGGGGTAGTCAATTTGATAACTTTTCAAGTAAGGCGTGTCTGGCATGATAGTGAGATTGCGGCCACGCAATTCATAACGCATGTCTATTTGTCGACCAACTGCATCTAAAATCTCAGGCAGGGTCCGATCAATTAAATTCATGGTGACAGCGCCAGTGATATTAGGATGAATTTCAATGTTCAATTTTGCATCACGTGCAATCGCAAACAAAATATCTTGCGCTGGTACATTAATCACAACCACGCTATAGCGCTCAGCTCCTTTGGAGGCGACTGGTGGCGGTGGCAAGGGGGCGGCCTCTGCTAAAGGAGGAGTAGTACTGGTAGGTGGATTTTTGGGTAATGCAATATGCATAGGGGATGGGGCGAATTTTTGAGGTAAATTGTTGCACCCACTCACTGCGCTGAGTATCCCGCATAGCACTATGCTTCGCATGAATATGAGGGAAGATGAAAATGGCTTATTCATTGACGGTAATAAATAGAGAGTATTTTTACTAAATTGAATAGATAAGAGTAAAGGTAATGAGACCAAATAATTGCCCTACCGCAACTGCCATGGTACATCGCAAACTTCTTTCCAGCTACGAATAATAGGTTTGCCAATACGTGATTTTTCTGGCAAGGCGGCAATTGCTGCTTTCGTTGCATCTAGCGTAGGGTAGCTGCCGAAATAAATAGCAAGACGTGTTCTTTGTGGCTGCATTTGGATGCCGTAGGTAGAGCGTTTGATATATGTTTTTCCTGGTGGCAAACTTCTTTCTACTGCTGCAACCAGTTCTGTCGCATCCACATCGGCAGCGATGCGTATAGTGGCAACTTGGATGGTGTAGTGACCTAGTTTGGCTTGTTCTTGCGCGTATTGAAAGCTTTGTTTGATACGTTGATTAACGACGACATTGATATTTTTATTTTTGTTGGGCGTGGCTTTATTTTGATTGACGTTGTTTTTGTTGCTATTTTTGTCATCGTCGTCCATGTCATTATCATGATTTGCGGCGGTGGCTGTGGGTGTGATCGGCGATACAGATTTTATTGATGCTATGGGCGTTACTGGCGCTGCAGAGATTGTTGCTGCTGTAATTGGCGCAGCTGGTTTGATTGGCGCTGCTGTTTTTTGTAAATAATTCGTCAGATAAGCTGCGCTTGCCGCACTCACCATCACAGCAGCGAGTAGGCTTAATAACCACTTGATGTTCGTTCTTGGTGTTGGTTCACCTGGTATTGATGTTGTTGAAAAGTTGGGCCCAAGATCTCGTATGGCAAGTTGCACATGTTTGAGTTTGACTTGTCTTTTTTGATCCGCATAAGCAGCAAGTAGTGCTTTATCGGCCAACAAATTGATGCGTCGTGCCCGGCCTTTGGCATCATTCAACAAGCAGCGTTGCGCGCTCCACGAAAACATGCGGCCACCGCGCCATCCGGCGACTCGCAGTCTGTGTTCCAGATAGGCGATTGCATCTTCTTTTGATAGATTTTGTAAGTTCAGTCGATAAACCACACGGTCACGTACTTGTCGCAGGTGTGGCGCTTCTAGCAATGTATTCAGTTCTGGTTGACCAAAAAGAACAATTTGAACCAGCTTGTGATTCCCCGTTTCCAGATTGGACAAACGTCTCACTTCCTCAATCGATTCTGCTGGCATGGTATGGGTTTCATCGATCAGAACGATGACTTGCCTACCTTGCATATGGCGCTTGAGTAATTCTTGCTGCAATACTTCTAGCAATGCACCTTGAGTGGTGACAGGAATGTTGATGCCTAAATCTCTGGCGATGACTTCAATGATTTCATCGCGCGAAAATGAGGGGTTGGGTAGATAAACGGTATCGACGTGATTGGGCAGGCGAGAAAGAAGAATGCGGCTCATCAATGTTTTGCCACAACCAACTTCGCCAATGACCAGCACGATTCCCTCTGCTTGCAAAGTCGCATGCATTAATCCTGTACTAAATACACCTTTGTCTTTGCCCTCAAAGAAGAAACTGGGATCTGGGGTAATAGAAAAAGGCGGTAATGTAAGGCCGAAATAATCAAGATAGAGAGAAGACATAGCCTCGCATCCTATGGCTTTAGTTTGCTCTGTGTCAATTCATAAAAGCAATTTTTGCAATGTGCTATCGGAAAATACGATTTTTATTGCAAAGAAATAATGATTAATAATGTCGGTAAGATAGCGGGTGCAGATTGTAGATTATCGGTCATAAGGTATTGTATTAATTGGCGATTAAAGTGCGGTGGGATATGTTTGTTGGAGGCAGCTATGTCAGGAAATAAATCGAAGTCTTTATCGGGTGCTACTACCAATTCCTCCAACCCTACTAACACTAGTACTAATACGACTAATTATGCGACTCACAGTATGAATCCGAGTGCGGCGGCCTCGCTGGATTTCGTGAAAAATCTTTGGGGTGGTATGCAGATTCCTGACTTTACCCATGCGGCAGGTATGAACATCCCTACGGTGTCGATGCAGGATTTGGATAAAAAAATTGAAGATTTAAAAACTGTCGAATCTTGGTTGCAAGTCAATATGAGCATGTTGCATAGCACCATACAGACGCTGGAGGCGCAGCGGGTAACATTGGCAACTTTGCAATCGATGAGTGCAACGCTTGCGGGTGTCGCTCAACAAAGTGAGATTGAAAAGGGTCAATCGGATAGACACGCTCAACTTGACCAGCCAACTGCTTGGTGGAATGTGTTACAAGACCAATTTAGGGCAGTATTGAGTTCGGTGGTGCCTGATACTAGCGAAAACGGTGTGACAAAAGTTGCGACGCCTAAGCCACAAAGTGGAAAAAAGTCAGTGAAAAGGCCAGCCACAACCGTAACCAAAACAGCAGCAAAACTACCAGCGCCGCGAGCTGCAAGCAAAAAAGCAGTGGAATGAGTCTAGTGAGATGAGTGCTCTTCGCTAGGTTGTGTAAGCCCAGCTTCTTTGCTGTGGGTGGCCTCTATGATTACTCTCAAATCGGTGTTGAGCTTGCTGAGCGCTGCGTTGCACATCGATTTGGTTAAACATAGGCCGCTAATGCGGTTTTCATCTTCTTTAATGCGCTGGTTTCGATTTGACGTATGCGTTCTGCTGATACGCCAAACTCATCGGCCAGGGTGTGCAAAGTGGCGCCCGAGCCGTCATCATTAGCCAGCCAGCGTGCTTCTACAATTCGACGTGAGCGTGGGTCCAGTTTGCTGAGCGCAGATTCCAAGCCTTCTGAATGCAGACGTGTGACTTGCTGTGCCTCCAATACCTTGCTCGGTTCACTCAAATCACTAGAGAGATAGGCAATTGGTGCAAAACGATCGTCTTCATCATCATTTGGCGCTTCTAACGCAATATCGTGGCCCGTCAGACGGGTTTCCATTTCAATGACTTCTTCCGGTTTGACGTTCAGTGTTTTAGCCAGCTCATCAACCTGTCCTGGTGTCATCGTATCCAGGCCTTTTTTGTGGCTACGCAGATTGAAAAACAACTTGCGTTGTGCTTTGGTCGTGGCGACCTTCACCATGCGCCAATTTTTAATGATGTATTCGTGAATTTCTGCCTTGATCCAATGCATTGCGTAGGAAACCAGGCGTACGCCCTGGTTAGGATCAAAGCGTTTGACTGCTTTCATCAAACCAATATTGCCTTCTTGAATCAGATCGGCATGTGGTAAACCGTAACCCAGATAACCACGCGCGATGGAAACGACCAAGCGCAGATGGGACAAAATCAATTCTTGCGCTGCAGCCAGATCGTTATGGTCACGTAGGCGAGTGGCCAGAGAAATTTCTTCTTCATGGCTCAAGATCGGCAAACGATTGGTGGCGGAGATATAGGCATCAAGATTACCTAAATTACTAGAAAATCCGAGACTCAAAGCAATATTACCAACCGGTGACAGTGCAGATTGTGCAGAAGCTTCTTTCATTTTTTCCTCATCTTCCTGTTTTAAGCGCAACGTAAAGCTTTAAAAATACGTGGAGCACAATATTAGCACTCTCTTGCTTTGAGTGCTAACTGACGCTCTGCTTATGGGATGTTTCTCAGATGATATTTGACCGACAGCATTGCACCTAAAAACCCCAGTGCAGCGCTGGTTACTAGTAATACGCTGATTGCCAGTGGGTCGAGGGGCATGATTTGGAATGAGGATCCGTATAGTTGTGCAAAAGTGGCGATCGCTTGATTTAATGGGCGCAACGCTAGCATGACGATGGTGAGAGCCGCACCTGCTGAAGAGACAGAAAGTAAAATGCCAGAGTAATAAAACGGACGGTGTATGAAGGCATCTGTTGCACCGACCAATTTGGAGACTTCAATTTCGCTCAATTGCGTCAAAATTTGTAAACGTATTGTATTAAAGATGATGGCGATTACAACGATGGCAAGCGTGCCAGCCAACATGAAAAAAGCGATTTGGAAAATATGTAGCAAAGCGGCTAGGCGCTTGATCCAGTTGCTATCAATTTGGACGTTTTCTACGTGGGGTAATGCGCTGAGTTGTTTTTCGATATTTTCAATATCGATTTGAATATGATCGGCATTATCTAATGTTTCCAATTGCAACACGTAGCTATCGGGCAAAGGATTGTCGCCCAGTGTGGTTAACACATCGGACAAATCACTTTTCTTTTGCAGCATGTCGAGTGCTTTTTTGCGTGGAATAAACGCGATTTTTGCATTTGGTACGATCTTGCGAATTTCGGGCGCGAGTGCTGTTGCGTCTTCTTGTGAAGTATCCATCGCCAGGAACAGACTGATTTCTGGTGTGATGGTGATTTGTTGGGAAACGGGTTTGATGTTATCGAGTAGGGTCAAACCAGCAAACGGTAGTGTGAATACTAGGGCGATGACTAATACATTTAAGACGAAACTGCCCGGTGCATGACGCAAATGCGTGAGCATCGTGGAGCAGGCAAATGCATGTTGCCGTAGCCATTTTAGCAATTGCTTCATGCTGAGCCCTCCGTGTTGGCTGTGTTGTTTTGCTCGGCCACACTCAATTTGCCTTGGGATAAATAAATCACGCGTTGTGCATTGTTTAGCAGTGTTTCGTCATGCGTAGAAATCAAGCAAGTCACGCCTGCTTTATGAAAGTCCTTCAGTGCCGTCAAAACCTGATTAGCACTGGCGCGGTCGAGATTGGCTGTCGGTTCGTCGGCCAGAATCAGTTGTGGGCGATTTACAATAGCACGCGCAATCGCGGCACGTTGTTGTTCACCGCCAGATAGGCTTAACGGCATGGCATGCGACTTTTCCAGCAAATTGACTTTGTCCAGCGCAGCTTCTGCTCTTTCTTTTGCTTGGGCAGTGGATTCACCTAAAACAATCAATGGATACATGACGTTTGACAAGATGGATCTATCTGTTAAGAGTTGATGATGCTGAAAAACCAATCCTAAGTTGCGACGCCAGAAAGGTAAGGCACGTGCTTTGATCCGTGTCATGTCTTGACCATTGATGATGATACGGCCTGAACTGGGGCGTGTGATGGCGGCAATTATTTTTAGCAGCGTAGATTTGCCAGCGCCGGATGGGCCAGCTAAAAATACAAACTCACCTTTGTCTACGGATAAGGAAATATCATGCAAGGCGGGTTTGGACTCGCCTGGATATTGCTTACTGACATGATGGAATTCAATCATTGTGGAATTTGATATTCTAAAATTGTGACGTGGGAAGATTAAATAATCATGCCTTACGGTTCATTTTGTTAGGGTAATAAAGCATCGACGAATTCTTGTGCATTAAAAGCTTGTAAATCTTCAATTTGCTCGCCAACGCCGATGAAATAAACTGGAATGGGGCGGATTTTTGCAATTGCGGCCAAGATGCCACCTTTGGCGCTACCATCTAGTTTGGTAATGACCAAGCCTGTTAATCCCAATGCATCATCAAATGCTTGTACTTGGGCCAAGGCATTTTGACCAGTGTTTCCATCAATGACGAGCAACGTTTCATGTGGCGCCACATCCATGCTTTTGCCAATGACGCGTTTGATTTTTTTTAGCTCTTCCATTAGGTGTAGCTGGGTTGGTAATCGCCCAGCTGTATCAATCATGACGACATTCATATTGCGCGCTCGTGCAGATTGAACGGCATCAAAAGCGACAGCGGCAGGGTCGCCAGATTCCTGTGAAATAACCGTAATGTTGTTACGTTCACCCCAAATCATTAATTGTTCACGTGCGGCTGCTCGGAAAGTATCGCCAGCTGCTAGCAAGATGGATTGCTGATGACTTTGTAAATGCTTGGCCAGCTTGCCTATGGTGGTGGTTTTGCCTGCACCATTGACTCCAGTAATCATGACAACCAGCGGCTGGTGCTTGCCCAACTCTAATGATTTTTGTAAGGGGCTCAGCAGGTCGAATAGCAGGGTTTTGAGCGCAGCTTTGACTTGCAGTGGATCGGTGAGTTTTTCGTCTTTAACTTTTTTCTTTAGTGCGCTCAACAGGGATTCTGTTGCCACCACACCGGCATCGGCCATCAGCAGGGCAGATTCTAGCTCTTCATACAGATCGTCATCGATTTTGGCGCCGATAAATAACAAGCTCAAACTAGATGATGTTTTGGCTAAGCCCGTTTTTAGGCGGGTCAGCCAGGCATGTTTATTGGCGGGAGGGGTGTCTGATTCTACTTTTGGAGATTTTTTAAAAAAACTAAACATGGTTCCGTGATTTCATGACGTACAGCTAGCAGCAAACAACACACACAACATACACAACAAATAGCGACTTTGTGAGTAACTATTTGTTGTGACATACATTCATTTGCATTTTAACAGAGGGGGCGCCATGAAATTCTATACTTTATAAGTCACTGAAGTAGCGGAAACTGTTTTTGCCGCGACGTTTGACCTCATACATAGCCCCATCAGCGTGGCTCAGTACCGTTGAAACATCATCTCCATCGTCAGGGAAAATACTAATACCAATAGATGCACCAATATTGCAGTGATGTTCACCTATTACGACGGGTTGAGATAAGGATGCAATAATTTTCTCGGCAATTGGACTGGCATTGCGTGCATCCAGCATATTGAGCAGGATGATAGTGAATTCGTCTCCTCCCATTCTGGCAACGGTGTCGGATTCGCGGACGCACTCATTTAAACGTTGCGCCACAATTTGCAGCAAGGCATCGCCTGTGTCATGGCCATAACCATCATTGACGGCTTTAAATCCATCCAAGTCGACAAATAACAAGGCAAATCGTGTGCGTTCCCGTTTACTTCTTGTCGCGGCTTGTTGAAGACGATCAAGGAAGAGTGCGCGATTTGGCAAACCGGTTAATTTGTCAAAATGTGCTAGCTCTCGTAGTCTTTCTTCCATGGTTTTACGCAATGTGACATCTTCTAACATGCCCACATAGCCAATTACATGCTGTTTGTCGTCTTTAACTGGCGTGATAATTGCATCATCCCAGTAGGTTGAGCCATCTTTGCGATGATTGATAAACTCTCCACGCCATTGTTGTTCAGATGCGAGTTTTGTCCATAAATTAGACGTGTTATCGATGGAATTTTGAGATGGCTTTTCAATTGATGATTCATTTGACGGCAATGCGGTACCTCCTACTTCGGCAGGATATTTGCCTTGGACTTCTGTTAAGTCATAGCCAGTGTTTCGTTCGTATTGTGGGTTAACCCATTCAATACGACCAGTAGGATCTGCGATGACGACAGCGATTGGGCTAGATTCTTGCACCGTGCCAAGAATGCGGAAGCGCAGCAAGTCCTTCGCAATTTTGCGGCGATAGGTATCAACAAATGCCACCAAGATACCGATTATTAATGCAAGCAACATCACAATCGTGACAACCTGTATTTTTTGTTTTAATGGAAACAAGCTGTCGACTTCCCTCATGTTGAATACTTTCCATTCGCCAGCGGGGTCGTTCCATTCTAGGGCTTTACTTTCCAAAGCATAATGTTGGCCGGAAAGTTCAATTTCTTTTGAGTTTGGATCAAAAGGTAGTAAGTCTGGTTGATTGCTTTCAAATCGTTTGCCGAACTGTTTCAAATTATGAATGGCGGCAACACGCTCCAGATTAGACGGTGGAGTCATGGCGAATAGCCAGTTTGCTCTTGTGCTGGCAAATACAACGCCTTGTGGCGACAAAAGAATCGAGTTGCCACCTAGTTGATTTAGCTGCTTATCCAGCGGTTCACCAGGCATTTTGATCACGATTACACCAATGACGGGACTTTCTGGTGCGGAGGTTTCATACAAGGGGGCTGCGAAATACAAGCCACGTTCACCAGAGTAGGAGCCAACCGCTGCATAAACGTTATTTTGTCCATGGATGGCACGTTGGAAATAAGGGCGAAAAGCAATGCTGTTGCCCGTGGAGCTCTTACCTGTTGTTGCATGTGCGACGATTAAGCCATCCCGATTAATGACGTATAAACCATCGGCGCCAAAATGTTGTTGTGGGGATTTTAATCTTGCTAATACGGTGGGGGCATCTGCCGGTAATTTTCCATTTGCTGCATCTTTCAGGATGGGCTCATTGATGCCCAACAAGATTGCGGCGCCCATCGGCTGACTACGTATCGTTTTGGTATTCAGGTCTAACACCACTAATTCAAGTGCGTCATTCATTTTGGCTCGGCTATCTTCTTCTGCTTTGCTTTTTAATGATTGCACGAGACCAAAACTTGCCAGCAATCCGATAGTCAATGCGACAGAAATAATGATGCCCTGGCGCCAGGAGGGAGAATGTATAAATTGCGGCATGCTAACGCCTTTCCAATCTTTAATAATGTAAATTTAATGATGACAATTCGACTGTAGGTAATCGTATACAACAGTACAAGTATGGTTGTTTTATGGTAAATGATTCTTGGGGGAAATGCTAGCGTCACAGGGCTTGCTTGGGTGGTGTGATTTGCAGCAAATTGAATTTCCATAACCACATCAAAGTACGCATTCCCATTGGGTTATTTAAGCCTGCGGCGATTAACAGCTTTTGCACGGTTTGAGTTTGTTGACCTAGAATCGTGAGCAAAATTTGTGGCCCTTCTTGTGCTAACAAGGTGGGGTGGAATGCGTAGTTCGCCATCGCAAGTTGCAGCAAATCACGTAGGCGTATCTGAGCATCTGCTTGGGGGGTGACTATCCAGTTGCCTTGCACGGTTTGGCTGGGAAAATGCGCAAAACGGCTAAAAGGGTCGGAGCGTGTTACCCATGGCTCTATTGTCATCATTGATTGCGTTTTTGCATTGGTACGAATTTTGCCTAACTCTTCGGCTAGCTGTGCATAGCGTTGTAGGATGATAGGCCAATCAAACATGGCTTGTGTGCGTGCCAAACCCGCTGCGCCCATGGCGGTGCGTAATGCGGGTTGGGTTGCTAATTGCGTGAGTGCTGCGGTGAGGGAAACTGGGTCAATGACTGTCGCTAAACTGGTGCGACCGATATACAGATCGTAAGTGTCCATCTCCAATCCATGATATTGCGCTAAATCATTGCCCATGCCGGCGGGCGGGAGAATGGTGGGAATACGGAAGCCATCAATCCCATCACGCACGGTATCTTTGTAACCATTCCAGTCACTGACTACAACCGGTAGTCCTGCTGCCATTGCTTCTACTGGCGTCAAACCAAAGGTTTCTTGAATATTGTCAGAAAGTGAAACAAAGACATCTGCGCCTTGCCACGCCTGGCGATAGCGTGTTTCATCGTTGCCATTGATCCAAATAAATCGCACGGAAGGCGCCAATGTTTTTTGTGCAGCTAAAAAGCTGTTACGGATACTGTCATTGGGGAACACGCCGGCTTCTATGCAAACGATGGGCGTAGCGGTGCGTTGGGCGACTTGTTCCAATGCCTGATACACCGGAGCAGGATTGGCTTTGGCATGAAAAGACAGGCGTCCGGCAAATAAAAATACGACTTCATTGTCATTACAAGCCAACACCTGACGTGCTTGCACGCGTTGCTCTGCTTTTGGTGTGTAAGCCGGACAATTTACGCCAAGTGGAATCACCGGCAGTTGTGGTGTATTGAAGCGCGTAGCCCCAGTTTGGTTGGCCCACCAGGTTTTCATTTCGTCATGCATTTGCTGGACTAAATCTAGTGCGGCTTGCGAAATACAGATCAAAGCATCCCAGGGTTTGAATGGCGGCAACACAAGATCCGCAACTTGATCCATCGCACCCGCCGATGAGAGCGTAAACGTCACGCCCATGATGCTAAACGCCGCGGGGTTGTAAGCATTGCGGGAAAAAGCGATCTCTTTGGCGGTTGGAGAAGGGTAGTACAGGCATCCAGATGAGGCGGCCAAATTGTGCCAATCAGGGATGTTGATCCATTGCAACTTACCGCTAAAGCCATCTTGTCTAAGCTGGTTGAACATGGTTTGCGCATTTTGTCTTCCTGGCCCCACGCCTTGCAACGTGGCTTCTGGCCAAGTGCGTGCCATGCCGCGCATAAAGGCTTTGCCGGCGCTTTGGCGGCCCATGATTTTATTGGCGGTTGAGTAAGCATCGCCAGCGTAATAAATGGCGAAATTGTTAGGATGTGTCATGGTGAATAGTGATTGTGAAGTAGCGTGTGATATGAGGGAAAGAGCGACTAATAAACTGGAATGGCTGTTTTTTCAATGACCTTGTTAAGCACAAAGCTTGAATGTACGCCCGTTACGCCTGGGATTTTGGTGATTTTTTGCAGCAAGAGTTTTTGATATTCCTCCAAATCTTTGACGATGACTTTTAGCTGGTAGTCGGCAGATTGGCCGGTAATGAGTAGACATTCCAAAATTTCAGGAATCGCCATGATTTCCTTTTCAAATGATCCAAATCGTTCCGTCGTGTGTTTGTCCATGGATATTTGGATGAGCGCGGTCAACCCAAGATCCACTTTTTTGGGATCTAGCAGGGCGCGATAGCTTTTGATAATCCCACGCTCTTCCAGCGCTTTGACGCGTCGCAGACAAGGCGAGGCGGAAAGGCCGACTCTTTCGGCCAGGTCTTGGTTGCTGATTTTCCCCTCTTCTTGCAGGATGGCCAGGATGTGTTTGTCGTAAGAATCAAGATCGTTCATGGCGGCTTTATTTCTTGGTATTAAATGCTAAATTTGTAAAAATTTAGGCAATATTATGCCAATTAATCCTTATTATTCGTTTATTTTGCAATAAAAAACTGCATCGCTGGCTATAAAATACTCTTTATCCAATGCCGAAATTTTATGCAAGTTGAAACAAGTTTAATAAGGAGTGCCCCACCATGTTAAAAGACCCACAAAAAAAATATCAGCCATTTCAGACCATCAATCTCACTGATAGGACTTGGGTGAATAAAACAATTACCGCTGCGCCGATTTGGCTTTCGACCGATTTGCGAGACGGCAACCAATCGCTTTTTGATCCCATGAATGGCGAAACCAAGTTGAAGTTTTTCAATGAGTTGATTCGCGTTGGCTTGAAAGAAATCGAAGTGGGTTTTCCTGCTGCTTCTGATATCGACTTTAAATTTGTTCGCCACATCATTGAAGAAAATCGTATTCCCGATGATGTCACGCCGATGGTGATGACACAGGCCCGAGAAGATTTGATCAAAAAGACTGTGGCATCTTTGCAAGGCGCCAAACGGGCGATTGTACACATCTATAACGCGACCGCTCCCGCTTGGCGAGAAATCGTGTTTGGCATGAGCGTTGAGCAAGTCATTGCGTTGGTGAAAAAGCAAGTCCAGTGCTTAAAAGACCTTACCGATCAGCATCCTGAAACAGAATGGATATTGCAGTACTCGCCAGAAACATTTTCTGCCACCGAATTAGAGGTGGCCTTGCTGGCTTGCAATACTGCCATTGAAACTTGGGACGCTGGTCCAGGCAGAAAAATCATTATCAACTTGCCCACTACGGTGGAAAACACCACGCCCAATGTCTTTGCCGATCGCATCGAATGGATGGATAGAAATCTGGCGCGCAGAGACGCCGTCGTGTTGTCCGTGCATCCGCACAACGATCGCGGCACCGGCATCGCCACGGCGGAACTCGCCATTTTGGCCGGCGCGCAGCGGATTGAAGGCTGTTTGTTTGGCAATGGCGAGCGTTGCGGCAATGTGGATTTGGTCACCTTGGCGCTGAATCTCTATACCCAAGGCATTCATCCGCAGCTTGATTTTTCGAATATCAACAAAGTCGCCAAGATCGTAGAAGAATGCACCAAGCTTCCCATTCATCCACGTCATCCTTATGTTGGTGATTTGGTCTTCACCGCTTTTTCCGGTTCGCATCAAGATGCGATTAAAAAAGGATTCGCCGTGCAAGCGGGGCGTGAATTATGGCAAGTTCCTTATTTGCCGATCGACCCAAAAGATTTGGGCAGAACGTACGAAAGCGTGATCAGAGTCAACAGTCAATCCGGCAAAGGTGGCATCGCTTATTTGCTGGAAAGAGACTACGGCATCGTGATTCCCCGCAAATTGCAGGTGGAATTTAGCGCCGAAGTGCAAAGAATCACCGATAGCTCCGAATCCGAAATCACCTCAGCCGAGCTTTATCAATTATTTGAAAAAACCTATTTCCACCAAGCCACCGACGAATCCGCCGCCATCGCCTATCAAAGCCACAAAACGGGTGAATCTGATATCGATGGTCAGCAATGGATAGAACTTTCCGTGTCGATTAATGGCATCGCCAGTAAATTGGTTGGCAAAGGCAGCGGCCCAATCGAAGCAGCGGTGGATGCGCTTGCCTTACCAATCGAAATCATCGGCTACGAAGAGCGCGCCATTGGCTCCGGCGCCAACGCAAAAGCCATCGCGATTGTGGAAATCAACCATCAAGATGGCTACACAAAATTCGGCGCTGGTTTGGATGTGAATATTGTGAGTGCTTCTGTTAAGGCGATTATTTCGGCTGTGAATCGGTTGGGGGTTTGAGAGGGTAGGTTTGTGCTGATTGTTTTTTCGCTATCACATGCTTAGCAAAGTCATCGTGTTTGCATGGGTTAATGATGAGGAAACCAAGCGTGCTTATGAAAGTGGCCAGCCGCCAGATGATTGGAATCAACTACTGCTTAAGGCCCGTGCTGCAGGGCTGTGCCTGCAACAAAACAACATCAAAACCTAAAAATGGTAAGACATTAAAACCTATAAACGGCATAGCGAAATAGCGGGGGGTACGCAGCGAATGGCTTATATGGAGGCATTGGAAAAAGCTAGTGCCGAGCAAGACATTGTGCCGTTTGCTGAGTTTTTGGGGGATTGGTTTCGTAATTGAGCCGCGTTGCAAGCAAATACAGTACTAGCTAGTCGCCCAAAATGCCGCTATTGCAATACGGTGTTCCAACAATTCCCGCAATTCCGTAGTCAGAATCGGTGCAATTTCAACAAACGCTGCTTTGACGCGGCGATACGTTGCTTGAAGTTCTTGCTCGGCTTGTTCGATTGTTTTAATACCAAAGTAGCGATGGTCAGCAAGCATGGCCTTTTTGCTCACTTCAGTCCAGCCAGTAGAAACCTGCATGACTAGCCGTTTGGGATCTTCGTCAGGATTGGGTACGACATCGAATGCGGGTGATAAACGCCATCGGCATTCTTCCTGGTTATACATAACGGCATGATTGCGCGGATGGTCGTCGTCATTGCCGACGATGGCGTTGAAAATCATGCGGCGAAATAATTCCAATTGATCTTCTGCTGGCGCGCCGATGCGTTTCAACGCTTCAGCTAGGCGTGGGTAACTGGCACCTTCGCTATCTTCCTTTGATGCGAAGGGATAGTGGATTTGCAGGAGTGACGCACTGCTGACAGTCATGACACGTTGCTCGCCACGCCGGTCGAATCTTTTAACACGAACCACGCTACGTCCAACCGTCATCGGATGATGATGGGTTTCTGCAAAATTCATCCCCGCCTTGCGGCCCCATAGCTGTGTTGCGTGTTCAAGCAGTGCCAGATCCACGGTATCCGTATGCAGCCCTGGTTTAACAAGCCAGAAGGTATCTTCATCCTGCACCGTTGCTTTCGGCCTGGCACCGCCCATGCTTGGCGTTGCGAACAGCCTTTTGCGCAAAGCTGGATGCACCGCAGGCTGTGATTCAGTCAATGCGGTGAGCTCTGCAACCAGTTCATCAAGCCGATTTAATCGAGGGCTAGAAAGGTGGGCTATGTTGGCTTTTTTTGATGTGCCAATCGCTAATGCGCCCCAGCGATCGCCATTACCCGCTTTGATGAGGTAATCCAAAGCCGTCGATTTTTCCGACATGCCTTCTTTTTTCCTCAATAACATTTGCCCCCAGGCATCTGGGCCTGCATCGCGTAATACATCGAACAAGCCACTGTATCGTCGCGCAATATGCGTCTCGCCTTCGATGAGTGGAAGATTGACGGGATCGATGCTCCATTTCAAACCAGCGGTGAAATAGCTGGGCGCATAGATAAATTCCCCGATGTCGCGAACATGACGATAGCGTCCTACCACCACCCATTCGCCATTATCAGGTCGTTGCAGATAGACATAAAAATCTTGTAATCGGCTAGAAATATTCATCATCCGCACCTCTCGTTCCATTCGCCCGTGGTGTAGCTATGTGCATTTCCCATAAACGCGCTTCCAACCTGGGAGCGGCATGGCCAAGCAAACCTAAGACATTGAGCGCAGCCAAGTACAAAGAAGCCGCCGCTGCAGTATCTCCGCTTTCAATGCGCCGTAGTGTAGGACGTGAAATATCCAGGCGAGCGCATAAATCCTCTGCAGTCATATTCAAAAACACGCGCTGTTTACGTATTGTCGCTCCCCACATTTGGAGTCTTTCTATGACGGCGCTAGGTATGTCGCCAGTCGCTCTGCTTTTTTTCATGTGTGCTTCAATGGGTTATGTATTGAGTAATATATATTTGCCATTATATGTTTTAATGGAAAATATATGTGCATTGATTTGTGGGGCGCTAAAAAAGCTGTGCAGAGCAGGATAATTGGCGTGCTTTGCACGAGGGGTGATACTGGATCCCCGACTAAAGCACTCGGGGATGACGGTTTTGGGAGCACGAAGGTATGGTATTTAGTCGAACTGAAGTTGAAGTTGCCTACTTTTGACGGACACATTAATGTGTCAGAAGAAGGAGAGCAAGATGAGCAAATCGCAACCGATTTACACGCCTGAATTTCGGCAGCA
>JAGKXB010000047.1 GCA_021151485.1 Oxalobacteraceae bacterium
GTTGTATGCAAACTACTACATCCGTTGACTAACGGATATTAATCTTATGTCCAACCAATACCCAAACCTGAATCCAGAAAAGGCGCTGATTTGGCGAATTGTCCACCGGGATAATCTGCCTTGGATTCTGGAAAACGGCTTGCATGCTAGCAATAGCCCGCTCCGTTCCCCCAACTGGGTGACTATTGGTAGTGAAGAGCTTATTAATAAGCGTGCTACACACCCTGTGCCACTGGAACCGGGTGGAGTGCTGAATGATTACGTGCCGTTTTATTTCACGCCCTTTTCGGTAATGCTAAAAAATATCCACAGTGGGCGAGGGGTAAAGCAACGTGATAATAGTGAAATTGTTATTTTAGTATCCAGCCTGCACCGTATCGCGGAGTTGGGCATTCCCTTTCTCTTCACCGATAGCCACGCCTATTACCAATGGGCAAGGTTTTACAATGACGTGGTGAATTTGGACAAGATTGACTGGGCAATTTTGCAAGCGAGGGATTTTCGTCGCGACCCGGATGACCTGGCCAAGTTTGAACGTTATCAAGCTGAAGCCCTGATTGCCAAACATTGCCCGGTAGAGGCTTTACTGGGGGTCGTTTGCTACAATGTCGAAACCGAAACACTCATAAATCACTACTTACAGGCTAAGGGGCAAGCACTAAAAGTTGTGGTGCGGCCTGGTTGGTATTTCTCATGATTAACTACATCCAAGGCAACTTGCTGGAAGCCAAAACAGAGGCGCTTGTGAATACCGTCAACACCCTGGGTGTTATGGGTAAAGGTATAGCGCTCATGTTTAAAGAACGGTTTGCAGCAAACAATAAAGCTTATGTGCAAGCCTGCAATGCTAAACAAGTTCAAACTGGCAAAATGTTCGTCACTGAGACGGACGAATTGATGGGGCCGCGTTGGATTATTAATTTCCCTACCAAACAACATTGGCGCAATCCCTCCAAAATGGAATGGGTGGTTGAAGGCCTAGCGGATTTACGCCGTTTTTTGGTGGAGAATCAGGTCAAGTCAGTAGCTATTCCACCGCTGGGAGCGGGAAACGGCGGCTTGGATTGGCTAGCGGTGCGCGCACAAATTGAACTTGCCTTAGCTGATTTGCATAGTGTTGATATTTTGGTTTATGAACCAACGCAGGCCTATCAAAACGTGGCTAAACGAAAAGGCGTGCAAAAACTTACGCCGCCCAGAGCATTGGTTGCCGAATTGGTTCGGCGCTACTGGGTATTAGGTATGGAGTGCAGCCTGCTTGAAATCCAAAAGCTGGCGTGGTTTTTAGAGCGTGCGACCGAGCAGTTCTCTCCCACGTACAACCCCTTGGATTTGCGTTTTGACGCGCACAAATTTGGTCCTTACGCAGAACGCTTACGTCATTTGCTGGATGGTTTGGATGGCAGTTATTTGCGTTGTGAAAAGCGCATTAGTGATGCCGGACCGCTGGATGTCATCTGGTTTGATGATGCAAAAAAAGATTATGTGCAGACCTATTTAAAATCTGACGAGGTAAAACCTTTATTGCCCGCGTTGGAGTTCACGGCGCGCTTGATTGATGGTTTTGAGTCACCTTTTGGTATGGAATTACTAGCGACGGTTGATTGGCTAATTAATCGTGCCGGTGTTGCTGCAGAGGTGAATAGTGTTAAAACGGGAATCGCTAATTGGCCTGCGGGTGCTGCAAGTGCTGCACGTAAAACCAAGTTATTTGATGATCGAGCAATTGATATTGCGGTAACACGTTTGAAAAGCGTAGGTTGGGCTGGGTAAATGAGTGAATACACGGAGGTTGAACAACCGTTTTTGCAGCAGCTCGCCAGTTTGGGCTGGACGGTTATCGATCAAGGCAGTGACATTCCCGCAAACCCCGCATTAAGTTTACGCAAGCACTTTCGTGAGTGGATACTGCCTGAGGTATTCACTCAAGCGGTATCTGCGAACAATACCACCACAACCGGTGAGCCTTGGTTAACCACAAAACAATTACAAGATCTGCAAGATCAGTTGTTACGCCACCCCAATCGCACACTTTTGGAAGCCAACGAAGCGGTCCAAAAATTATTATTTAAAACCCAAGTTGATCTTAACGAACTCACCGGTGAACAGGATCCGGTGGTGAAACTGATAGATTTTGCGCATCCGCAAAACAATCAGTTCCATGCCATCAACCAATTCCGCATTGACACGCCCGGTTGCGTTAAACAATTTATCGTTCCCGATATTGTGCTTTTTGTGAATGGCATTCCGCTGATTGTGGTGGAATGTAAAAAAGGTAGCGCAACCTGTGCCAACCCAATGGTCGAGGCGTTTGAACAATTGCAACGCTATATGAATCAGCGCAAAGCCACCCATGAAGAGGGACTGAAAGAAGGTGAACCAAGATTGTTTTACAACAATCTATTGTTAATTCGTAGCAGTGGCTTAGCCGCAGATTACGGCACTATCACCTCGGGCATCGAACACTTTTATCCCTGGAAAACCCAGTGGCCGCAGGATGATGCAATTGCTTCAGGCATGAATCAACAGCAGCAATTAATCAGCGGCATGTTAAGCAAATCCAATTTGCTCAATATCCTCCGTTCATCAACCGTGTTTATGGATACTGATGGCGGGCCGCGCATTAAAGTCGTTTGTCGCTATCAACAATTTCGGGCTGCCAATAAAATTGTGGAACGCCTGCGCAAGGGCAAAACACCGGAAGAGCGCAGTGGTGTTGTCTGGCATACCCAAGGCTCTGGCAAAAGTCTCACCATGGTATTTGTCGCGCGTATGCTGCGTGCATCAAGCGATTTAAATGACTATAAAATTGTATTAATCAATGATCGGGTTGACTTGGAAGACCAACTCGGCGAGACCGCCACCTTAATCGGCGGCAAAGTAAATACCATTGAAAACCGTCAGGATTTACGTTGGCGACTGGCGACAGATACGTCCGACATTAACATGGTGATGGTGCATAAGTTTCTGGTGCGCGATGAAATCCTCCCGTTAAAAGTGGCTGAAGCTTTAGGCACCTATCAAGCAATACCCAGTAGCAAAACGTTTGGCGTGGTGAATGACTCGTCGCGTATTGTATTGATGATTGACGAAGCGCACAGAACCCAGGGTTCCGACTTGGGCGATAATATTTTTGAAGCATTTCCCAATGCTGCACGCTTGGCGTTTACGGGTACACCGCTCATCACTGATCGCCATGGCGAAAAGAAAACCTATAAACGATTCGGCGAGTACATCGATAAATACCGTTTAATGGATGCTGTTGATGACGGTACTACCCTGCAAATTCTCTATGAAGGTCGCACAGCCGACGCCGCCTTAAATGATAAACACGGCTTTGAAACGGAATTTGAAAATCTGTTTAAGGAGCGCACGGAAGAAGAGCTTCTGGCCATCAAGAAAAAGTACGGTGCCACAGGCGATATTCTTGAAGCTGAAAATCGTATCAGCGCTACCGCCAAAGATATGGTTAAACACTACCTACAACATATTTTCCCCAACGGTTTTAAAGCACAGGTGGTATGCCACTCCAAATTGGCAGCTGTGCGATATCAAAAAGCGATTCAAGCCGCGCTGCAAGAACAATCCAACAATTTGTTGGCGGAGCCAAATCCCGATCTGGAATACATAAAAAAAATAAATTTTCTTAAGGCGGCAGTGGTGATTTCGGGTGATGGCACCAATGAAGCTGCTTATATTACTGAAGCACGCAAAACAGCGCGTGTATTAAATGCAGTCAGTAATTTTTGCAAGCCTTTTGATTACGATGACCCAGACAAGGCTAATACCGGCATCGCCTTTCTTATTGTGTGCGATATGTTGCTCACCGGCTTTGATGCGCCTATTGAGCAAGTCATGTATATCGATAAGAAAATCACTGAACATACCTTGTTGCAGGCTATTGCTCGTACCAATCGGGTAAAAAAAGGCAAGCAACGCGGATATGTAGTGGATTATATCGGTCTTACCGAATACTTGAGTGAAGCCTTAACATTCTATGCTTCAAGTGATGAACAACAAGAATTAGCGCAGGGCTTAAAAAACATCAGCTCGGAAATGCCGGTATTGGAAGAGCGCTACCAGCGTTTATTACAATTATTTTCAGCCCATAATATAGGGTTCATACATGAATTCGTTGAGGGAAAATTGCCCAATGTTGAGGCTGATGCTGCAGTAGTTCACGAAGCAGTAAAATTATTAAAAGATGAAAAAATCCGCGCAGACTTTGATGTCTATTTAAAAAAATTCCTAAGCAGCATGGACATTGTTCTCCCGAATGCCGCCGCACAGCCTTACCGCATACCGGCCAAACGCTTTGGTTACCTGTTAAGCGTCACCAAAGAGCGCTACAAAGATACCAGTTTGAACCTTGGTGATGCAGGCCAAAAAGTAAAAGACTTAATTAATGAGCACCTTATTAGTCTGGGCATTAACCCGAAAGTACCGCCTGTGGAATTATTGTCTGAACACTTTATTGAAAATTTAAATAAAAATGCTGGAGACAACGCAGAAGCTAAAGCCAGCGAGATGGAGCATGCCATTCGTCGCCATTGTACAGTTCATCACGATGAAGACCCGGCGTTTTACAAAAGTCTTTCGGAAAAAGTTGAAAAATTAATTGATCAATATCAGGATCAATGGGAAAAGCTGGCAGAAGAGCTCACCAAATTGCGTGCTGAGGCAATCGCGGGTCGCCAACAAGGCGAAGAGGGTATGAGCAAAAAGGCAACGACTTTCTATCAGCATATTGTCAATGAAGCCTTCCCTGACGGTAATATTCCAGCAAGGGCTAAAGTTGTGATGAAAGCATTGATGGAATCTATTGTTGATACTCTGCAAGAAAGTATCGGCAGCATAGATTTTTGGAAAAATGCTGACAAGCAGAAAAAAACGCGCAGCGAAATTAAAACAGCGCTTATGCTCACGGATATTCACGAACTCAAAGTCAATCGTGAGCGCATCGCTATTGAAATTATGAAGCTTGCAAAAAATCGCCATGATGAGTTGGTAAAGCAGGTTACAGGAGAATGATATGGTAACCGCCAGAAGTGTGCGTGATATTGACTATCAACTATTGCCCGGCAGTAATCGAAAAACTACTGACATTGTGATCGAGAGAAACGGTGTTGTTGTGGTTCGATCTCCGTTAGGATTTACGCCAGAGCAAATTGATGCTGTCGTTGAAAGTAAGCGCCATTGGATATATCGCAACCTTGCAGAATGGCGCGATTTGAATACTACAGCAGTGGTACGTGAATGGGTGAATGGCGAAACCTTTTTGTATCTAGGTCGTTCATATCGTTTGTCTCTAGTATCGGGACAAGAACAAGATTTGCTACTAAAAGATGGACGGATTTTTCTACGCAGGGAGTTGATTGAGGAAGGTGGAACCGCAGCAGCGAAAAAGGCATTTGAAGCTTACTATTCAGAAAAAGGCTTGCACCGTATAAAAGAGCGCGTGAATTTCTTTGCACCGAAGGTGGGAGTAAAAATTACTTCAATTTTCGTAAAAGATATGGCCTACCATTGGGCAAGCTGCGACAAATTTGGCAAATTAAAGTTTAACTGGAAATGCATGATGGCGCCGCCAAAAATCATAGACTATGTAATTGTTCATGAGTTGTGTCATATGCACTACCAGAACCATTCAGACGCTTTCTGGAATGAGGTAGATAAAATTTTGCCAGACTATAGAGAACGAAAAGAATGGTTGAAATTTAATGGTGCTAGTCTGAGTATTTAATTAATGTCGATTGATGAGATGGACGCATTACGCGCGGAAAATAAACGTCTTATCGAATTACTTGAAGGTCATGGCATTGATTGGCGTCTTCCAGAAAAAATAGAAGTCGAGCCAGAACCAATTCGTTTTATTGAAGCAGAACATTCCCCCATTGGCACCGCTGAAAAGATAAATATCTTTCGCAAATTATTTCGCGGTCGAACCGATATTTATCCAATTCGATGGGAAAGCAAAACAACAGGGAAATCAGGTTATGCCCCCGCTTGCGAAAATGAGTGGGTACCGATAGTTTGTGAGAAGCCCCGCATAAAATGTTCAGATTGTAGCAATCGCAAATTAGCGCCGCTGACCGATGCGGTGGTTTACAACCACCTTGCGGGTAAAGAAACTGTCGGCGTATTCCCCCTGCTGAGTGATGACTCATGTTACTTTCTTGCCGTCGATTTTGATGAGCAAGACTGGAAAGAAGATGCACAGGCTTTTATGCAGTCATGTGCAGAATTAAATATTCCGGCTGCACTCGAAGTTTCACGCTCTGGTAATGGTGCTCATGCATGGATATTCTTTGCTGATCGAGTGGCCGCCCGTGACGCTCGTCGCTTGGGAACCGCAATTATTAGTCATACTTGTACGCGCACTCGACAATTAAAACTAAATTCATACGATAGGCTTTTCCCCAACCAAGACACTATGCCAAAGGGTGGCTTTGGAAACTTAATTGCATTACCTCTACAGAAAATCCCTCGTGCGCACGGTCGCAGTGTTTTTGTTGATGAAAATTTCATTCCTTATGCCGATCAATGGTTATTCTTATCTTCAATAAAGCCAATGTCACCCTATGACATTGAGCCGGTTATTTTCACCGCTACCGGTAATGTACATCCGTTAGATGTTACTTTTATCGATGAAGAGGATCAAATAGAGCCTTGGAAGCGCGAAAAAAATCAAAGCAATAAAATTCCTGGCGTTATGCCAAAATTGTTAAAATTGACACTGGCCAATTTAATCTATATTGAAAAACAAGATTTACCTCAGCCGCTGGCGAATAGAATTATTCGTTTAGCAGCGTTTCAAAATCCAGAATTCTATAAATCGCAAGCAATGCGCCTTCCTGTATGGGATAAGCCGAGAATCATTGGCTGTGCAGAAAACTATCCTCTGCATATAGCATTGCCCCGTGGTTGCTTGGATGCCGTTGAAAATCTACTCAGTGAAAATAAAATTCGATATGAGCTTCAAGACGAGCGATATACAGACGAGCTGATTAATACACAGTTTTCAGGTGTGCTACGTACTGATCAAGAAGCAGCTGTTTCGGCAATGTTAAAGCACGATGTAGGTGTACTCTGCGCACCTACTGCTTTTGGCAAAACGGTTACCGCTGCGGCGCTTATTGCTAAGCGCGGCGTTAATACATTAATCCTTGTGCACAGAACTGAATTATTAAAGCAATGGCAAGAGCGTTTGCAATCCTTTCTAGCGAATGAAAAAGGTGCAGTAGGAAAAGGGGTGGTTGGAGTCATAGGCGGAGGGAAAAATAAACCTACAGGGAAAATAGATATTGCCGTTATGCAGTCTATTTCTCGCCAAGGTGAAATTAATCCTATAGTCGAAAAATATGGTCAGGTTATTGTAGATGAATGCCATCACATCGGAGCCTTTTCTTTCGACGCAATATTAAAGCAAGTAAAGGCTAAATATGTTTTAGGCTTAACCGCCACACCGATTCGGCGCGACGGCCAACAGCCCATTATTTTTATGCAATGTGGCCCTATTCGCCATACCGTTAGTAAATCCGAAAATGCGCCGAACGATTTAGAGGTAATACCAATATCCTCACACAGTCGCATTGAGCTACCGCAAGATGCAAGTATTCAAGACGTATTTCGTCGTCTAGCCAATGATGCAGAGCGAACAGAAAAAATTGTTGCCGAAACATTGAATGCTTTTAATCTTGGGCGAAAGGTATTGGTGTTAACAGAAAGAACGGAGCACTTGGATATTATTTCCGATGCTTTAGCTGAAAGAGTACCTACTTACTTTGTACTTCATGGCCGTATGTCCAAAAAACAACGTGCAACGACCATTTCAGCATTAGAGACTTTGCCTCCAGATGAACCGCGTATTTTATTGGCGACTGGAAAGTTGGTTGGAGAAGGTTTCGACCACCCGCCGCTAGATACTCTGGTATTAGCAATGCCTGTTTCCTGGAAAGGTACTCTGCAACAATATGCAGGGAGGCTTCACCGCGAACATGCCAGTAAAACGGATGTAAAAATTATTGATGTAGTGGATAGCGGGCATCCTGCCTTGCTTCGAATGTGGGATAAGCGGTTGCGTGGATACAGAACTATGGGTTATCGAATCGCTCAAACTTTCCGCAGGGATTAGAAACGCAGCCTTATCATTTAAACCTGAATCAACTAAACCGACATTTACTCTACAACGGGCAGATTTTAGGGATTGATTTCATTGCTACCCAAACTGATCCTGGAAACACAATTTGCTTCCACCCTGTTACCCAAATCCCCACCTCAAGCAAGTAAATTGTTATAGATTTGAATTTAAATAGTTTAAATGACAATAAGCTTATGGTTTGTTTGACAATAAATAAGTCTAACGGTATACAAGTATCTATCGATGGCGCCGAAATGATTTATCTATAACAGCAACCCCTTTTTGGCCTTCGATGTAAACCTGCCCGCAATGGGTGGAATCAACCTTCAACAGTCCTCGTCCTCTATAGGCGGTATTGGTTGAGTGGCTATACCCTGGAGTCTAATAATGAGAGTCACCTTTAATAAAAATAATGTTGTAGCTTCATTGGTTTGTGCTTTGGCAGTGGGTGTATCGGGAGCAAACGCGCAAACGCTAACCAGCAATTCCACTGGTACTAATAACGGCTTTTACTACAGTTTTTGGAAAGATTCCGGCAGTGCTTCCATGACCCTGGGTTCTGGCGGACGCTATACCTCCCAGTGGACCAGCAACACCAATAACTGGGTGGGCGGTAAAGGCTGGAATCCGGGCTCCAGCTCGCGTGTGCTGAACTATTCAGGCAATTACGGTGTTAGCGATAGCCAGAACTCCTACCTGGCGTTCTATGGTTGGACGCGCAACCCGCTGATCGAGTACTACATCATTGAAAGCTACGGCTCTTACAACCCGGCGTCTTGTTCCGGCGGTACCGACTACGGCAGCTTCACCAGCGATGGCGCGACTTACAATGTGCGTCGCTGCTTGCGTACCCAACAACCTTCTATTGATGGCACCCAGACCTTTTATCAATACTTCAGCGTGCGCAATCCCAAGAAAGGTTTTGGCAATATTTCCGGCACTATTACCTTTGCTAACCATGCCAACTTCTGGGCGAGCAAGGGCTTGAACCTGGGTACTCACGACTATCAAGTGATGGCAACTGAAGGTTATCAAAGCACCGGTAGTTCCGATATTACGGTTGCGTCCGGAAGTGGCTCAGGTGGTGGTAGCT
>JAGKXB010000074.1 GCA_021151485.1 Oxalobacteraceae bacterium
GCCGCAACACGTACCTTCTCTGGTACACCAAGCAACAATGATGTGGGCATACTCAGTGTCAAACTCATCGCCACCGATACAGTCGGCGCAACTGCACAGACAACGTTTGACTTAAACGTAACCGATGCCAACGATGCTCCCGTCTTAAACGGCCCGCTGTCGACCCAAAGCGTCAAACAGAACGATCCGTTTAGCTACACCTTGCCTGCCAATGTCTTTACCGACGCCGATGCGGGCGATGTACTCAGCTACAGCGCCACGCTGGCCAATGGCGATGCATTGCCAAGCTGGCTCACGTTTGATGCCGTAACACGTACCTTCTCTGGTACACCAAGCAACAATGATGTGGGCATACTCAGTGTCAAGCTCATCGCCACCGATACAGCCGGCGCAACTGCACAGACAACGTTTGACTTGAACGTGACCGATGCCAATAACGCTCCTGTTCTCAATGCGCCACTGCTGGCGCAAAGCGTCAAGCAGAACGATCCGTTTAGCTACACCTTGCCTGCCAATGTCTTTACCGACATCGATGCGGGCGATGTACTCAGCTACAGCACCACGCTGGCCAATGGCGATGCCTTGCCAAGCTGGCTCACGTTTGATGCCGCAACACGTACCTTCTCCGGCACGCCAGCCAATCGGGATGTTGGTGCCATCAGTATTCAACTCATCGCCACCGATACAGCCGGCGCAACTGCACAGGCAACGTTTGACTTAAACGTAACCGATGCCAACAACGCTCCCGTTCTCAATGCGCCACTGCTGTCGCAAAACGTCAAGCCAAACAATCCGTTTGGCTACAAGCCACCAGCAAACACCTTTACCGACGCCGATGTCGGCGATGTGCTTCGCTACAGCGCCACGCTGGCGAATGGGGATGCCTTGCCAAGCTGGCTTAAGTTTGATGCCAAGACACGCACTTTCTACGGCACACCAAGTAAGAGCGATGCGGGAGTCATGAACATCCGACTCACCGCCACCGATTTAGCAGGAGCAAGCACGAGCGGTACTTTTTATTTGACCGTCAACACTCCCGTTATCAACAATGCACCTATCCTTGCTGGCCTACTGCCAAATCACAGCGTCAAGCAAAAGGACTCTTTCAGCTACACCTTGCCCACCAATACATTTATCGATATCGATGTCGGCGACAAGCTCACCTACAGCGCCACACTCACCAACGGCAAAGCATTGCCCACTTGGCTCAAATTCAATCCCGCCACACTCACTTTCTCCGGTAAACCAACCAATCGCGATGTGGGTGTGCTCAGTATCAAACTCATTGCCATCGATCAAGCACACGCAACCGCGGGCGCCACTTTTAATGTGGAGGTGGTGAATGTTAATGATGCCCCTACCATCAACCGATACATTCCGAATCGTCGCATCAACCCAAATACCGCTTTTACCTACACCCTAGCCAGCGATACCTTTAACGATATCGATGTCGGCGACAAGCTCACCTACAGCGCCACACTCACCAACGGCAAAGCATTGCCCACTTGGCTCAAATTCAATCCCGCTACACTCACTTTCTCCGGC
>JAGKXB010000075.1 GCA_021151485.1 Oxalobacteraceae bacterium
GCGGTGACGACTGTGGGTTCATAGGTGCTAAAGGTAGCCTTTACTTGGTCAATGGTGGCGATGCCGTATTCGATGGCTCTGGCAAGCGTGGTGGCGAATATGTCCCTAGTGGAAACAATAAAATCTTCACTTGTAGCAACACGCTCATCAAATGACAAACCTATGGTTATAAGGCTCTCAAGTCCCTGATAGTAATTACGAAGCAAATCAACATCCACTATTCCGGCATAGTCTTTAGTCAGAGAACTATTAGCGCTAATCGTATCGACATAACGAGTAAAAGGGTCGTTTGTACCACCATGCGTAAATTTGATTTCGGCATACTTTTTTACATAAGGTTCATAAGCAGCATCCATCTGATTAAGTGTCATGCCAGTGTAATTTATGGTATCTGCCGGAGTACCATCAGGAATAACGTAGGATAGTTTGTAGAGGGCAGAGCTCCTTAATGTAGATTCATTCGTGGTGTCTAACTTAAGCAGAAAATTTCTGTCGAATTTGGATAAATCAGTTGTACCTGGATTGGCGATTTCGTCCCTAGTCATCATCACCGACGCTGATTGAAGCCATCCAAAATCAGTTTTCCAACCGTTACGCCCATATATCTCAACATAGTCAGCAAAAGTTTTCATATATTTCCATTTTGAATTTAAAAAATATTATGGCGTGCAAACCGCTGTTTTGATAATCCAACAACCATCCACAGCCCAAGCTGGATTAGTGCAATTAGTAATGCCTGAGCAGTTCAAATTTGCATTGAAAGCACCGCATACAGACATGTCATAACCTTGAAAATCTTGAGCAACAGAACTGGCAACGATGGAATTTTTCCCTTTTGATTGACAGAAAATAGCTAAGTTGTTGGGGTTAAAAGAAAGGTAACGCACGTTTGTACTATCTGTGGGATACGAATAAGTTGTCGTCGACTGAGCACAAACTGGCGAACTCAAAGAAATCACACCATTAGTACAACTTGCCAGCACTGACCCACTATTCCCATTGGTGCTGGCTACATTGAAAGCCTGACCACTGTTCGTCACTTTGGTGGTGCCAGAACAACTGACACCACTGGCGCTCCAGGAAACATTCTGGCTACTGCAATTGGCCGCAGGCAAAGTGCAGGATCCGCTGACAAATGACCAAGAGCCGTTGCTGCATGCGTAGGTCGCAAAACCGCTGCCGTATGTCATGGATACAGATTGTGTATTGCCGGACGTTGTGCCTGCCAATGTGCCCTGACAACCGGCGCCAAATGCAATCGATGTGGCGCCGCAACTGGCTGCGGTGCCTCCGGTGCTGACAGGCAAAGTCCAAATCCCGTTTATGCAGGAAATCACCGCCCCTGTGGGTGTCCTTGCTTGCATGCCGTTTTGCGAACAGCCAATACCAGCCGTGACGCTGCCGTTTAATTGCATCATGTTGGCGGTGATGTTGCCGGTGTTTGACAGGCTGCCAGTGTTATTGATGCCATTCATATTGGCCTGACCAGTGACACCCAACGTGCCGCCGACGGTGGAATTGCCCGTGGT
>JAGKXB010000076.1 GCA_021151485.1 Oxalobacteraceae bacterium
AGAGGTGGATCAGGAAATTTGAACAACACTTATAAGTGATATTTTGCTCCCCAAATGATGTTATAAACATCAATATATGGAGTATTTTATGGCACGTAGACCAAGAAGAAATCATTCAAATGATTTTAAAGCTAAGGTAGCACTTGCTGCGATTAAAGCAGAAAAAACACTTGCTGAATTGAGTGCTGAATTTGATGTTCATCAAAACCAAATTATCGACTGGAAAAATCAACTGATTTCAGCTTCCTCGCAAGCTTTCGATCAATCAAAAGCTCCAACAGAACCACCCATCGATCTAAAAAAACTACATGCAAAAATCGGTGAGCAGGCATTAGAAATTGATTTTTTAGAAGGTGTGTTGAAGAAACTGGGCCGCTTCAACCACAAAAGTTAATCGATGACTCACTTCAGATTTCAGTATCTAAGCAAGCTCAGCTGCTGAAAGTCTCCCGTGGTTGTTATTACTATCGCCCAAAACCTGTGAGTGCATCAGATCTGAAGCTGATGCGGTGTATGGATGAGTTACATATGCAATACCCTTTTGCAGGTAGCCGTATGATGCGTGATTTGTTGAATCGTCAAGGACATCATATAGGACGACGTCATACACGTACTTTAATGAAGAAAATGGGCATTAATGCGTTATATTGCAAACCAAATTTAAGCCAGGCTAATCAAGCTCACCGCAAATATCCATATCTGCTCAAAGGATTGGCTATTCAGCGCAGTAATCAAGTGTGGTCTACGGATATAACGTATATCCCTATGGCAAAAGGCTTTGTTTATTTATGTGCTGTGATTGATTGGCATAGCCGCAAGGTACTTGCGCATAGAGTATCGATTAGTATGGAGGTTACATTTTGCATAGAAACATTAAATGAAGCTATTGAAAAATATGGTCGACCTGAAATATTTAATACAGACCAAGGCAGTCAGTTTACCAGTGATGCATTTATTGATGTATTGAAATCAAATGGCATTCAAATCAGTATGGATGGTAAAGGTCGATGGGTTGATAATGTGATGGTTGAACGATTATGGCGGAGCGTTAAATATGAAGAGGTGTATCTCAAAGCCTACAGCAATGTTTTGGATGCGAAGAAGCAATTAAACGCATATTTTGAATTTTATAATTTGAAACGACCTCATTCGAGTCTGGACAAAATGACTCCAGATGAGTTTTACTATGACCAGCTACCACAACAAAATAAGGTAGCTTAACTAGAGCAGAGTATCACTTATAAATAAGCTTTTAGTTGTTCAAACATGTGGGACCACCTCTTTCCCCAATATTTCCTGTAATAAAGCTATTGGCATCAGTACATTTTGCATCTTTCAATATATAACCAGACAAAACCGTTGGTTCACTAATGGTTACATTTGAAAAGGTGTCATTCACTGTTAAAGCTGTCGAATTACCTTTACCAATATTTGTGGAAGAGCTTGAGGAGGTTGTTGCAATATTTGTCGATGCACTGGATAAATTACTATTGGTAAAAGTAAATGTGCCGGTACCACCACGAG
>JAGKXB010000077.1 GCA_021151485.1 Oxalobacteraceae bacterium
ACCACGGGCAATTCCACCGTCGGCGGCACGTTGGGTGTCACTGGTCAGGCCAATATGAATGGCATCAATAACACTGGCAGCCTGTCAAACACCGGCAACGTCACCGCCAACATGATGCAGCTAAATAGCGTGGTCACCGCTGGCAATGGTTGCTCGCAAAACGGTATGCAAGCGCGGACGACAACGGGTTCGGTGATTTCCTGCATTGGTGGGATTTGGACCCCACCTGTTAGTACGGGTGGTGCAGCAGCAAATTGCAGCACTACGTCGATCACATTTGGTGCCGGTTGTCAGGGTACGTTAGTGAGCACAACCTCGGGCACGACACAAAGTGTCGCCATGACCTCTGGCAGCGGTTATGCAAATTATTCTTGCAGCAATGGTTCCTGGTCATTTTTGTCAGGCTCTTGCACACCACCGCCAGCCAACTGCAGCAGCCAGACGCTTTCCTGGAGCGGCTCCACCGCCAGCTGCTCTGGCGTCAGTCCAGCTATCAATAGTGGTCAACTGGTTGGCGTAAACAGTACCAATGGGAATATTGGGTCAGTCAGTGCGTATTGTAATAACGGGACTATTTCCATGAGCTCACCCACGTGTTCGGTACAGACGACGAATTACAATAATCCAACAGATTCGTCGGGTCAAAATCCTATTTCTTTTAACCCGAATAACCTGGCCATTTTTTGTCAATCAAAAGGAAAAAATGCCATTGTTTCGAGTTCTGTAGCAAGAGATGCGGGTAAAGATCCCTTGGTTGTTTGTGGCACCATTGATGCCGCATTGAAATGTCAAGCCTATACCAATTGCACATCTTGGCCATCTGGATGCTACGTCATAAAAGTGGCTGCTTGCACGCCATAATCTTTTTTTCAATTCAAGGCGAGAATATATGAAAACTTTTGTTGACTATCTTGATCAGTATGGCCATAACGGATGGAGAACGGATTCTGCATGGCTGAAAGCAGCGTCGGTGATGATGGTCAAGGATGAGGTCGCGAATCCTGGCACGACAGATTTATCCAAATTTGATAGAGATTCTCTGCTTAAATTAAATACGACAAATCAACAGCTATTAAGCGATGGGCTCATTTACAGACTGTACTATGACATTCCTGAAGGTACTCCGGCAGACACGACAGATTACACTTCGTTAACCCTTGATGAGCGTGATGTGGCTTCCGAGTCATATATCAGACAATACGCTGAAATCAAGTTCATTCATGGTGGCAAAAACGATCCTTTTACCAGTTACACCGATACGCTGACTCATGATGGTTTTCTGATCAAAGACTATGGCGGAGTGGCAGTAGATCTTGATCTGCTTCGTCAATGTTATGGGGGACTTGAAGGCTATGTAAAAAATGGTTTTTCATTTGATGAGCGTGTTGCTACCAATGGTCACCTTGTTGTCTCCTCAAGAGAAGAATTCGCCACCACGCTTGCCAGAGCCATCGAATACGGCATCGCCACCATTGACCAAGTAAAGGCTACCTTTAGCACCTATGAACCCACAGTCGTCACCGC
>JAGKXB010000078.1 GCA_021151485.1 Oxalobacteraceae bacterium
ATGACTCGCTGGCAACTAACAACAGGGGTTGCGCTCGTTATAGGACTTAACCTGACACCTCACGGCACGAGCTGACGACAACCATGCAGCACCTTGTAAATTGTCCGAAGAAAGATCTGTTTCCAAACCTGTCAATCTACATTTAAGCCTTGGTAAGGTTCCTCGCGTATCATCGAATTAAACCACATGCTCCACCGCTTGTGCGGGCCCCCGTCAATTCCTTTGAGTTTCATTCTTGCGAACGTACTCCCCAGGTGGGATACTTATCACTTTCGCTTAGCCACTCAGGTTGCCCCGAACAGCTAGTATCCATCGTTTACGGCGTGGACTACCAGGGTATCTAATCCTGTTCGCTCCCCACGCTTTCGTCCATCAGCGTCAATATATTGATAGTAACCTGCCTTCGCAATTGGTATTCCATGTAATATCTAAGCATTTCACCGCTACACTACATATTCTAGTTACTTCCCAATAATTCAAGTCATGCAGTATCAATGGCCGTTCCATCGTTGAGCGATGGGCTTTCACCACTGACTTACATAACCGCCTACGGACCCTTTAAACCCAATGATTCCGGATAACGCTTGGATCCTCCGTATTACCGCGGCTGCTGGCACGGAGTTAGCCGATCCTTATTCTTACGGTACCGTCAAGCTCCTACACGTAGGAGTGTTTCTTCCCGTACAAAAGCAGTTTACACACCATAGATGCGTCTTCCTGCACGCGGCATGGCTGGATCAGGCTTGCGCCCATTGTCCAATATTCCTCACTGCTGCCTCCCGTAGGAGTCTGGTCCGTGTCTCAGTACCAGTGTGGGGGATCTCCCTCTCAGGACCCCTACCTATCGTAGCCATGGTAAGCCGTTACCTTACCATCTAGCTAATAGGACGCATGCCCATCTTTTACCGTTGGAACTTTAATATATAAACCATGCGATTCATATATACCATGGGGCATTAATCCAAATTTCTCTGGGCTATTCCCCTGTAAAAGGTAGGTTGCATACGCGTTACGCACCCGTGCGCCGGTCTCAGGTATTGCTACCCTACCCCTCGACTTGCATGTGTTAGGCCTGCCGCTAGCGTTCATCCTGAGCCAGGATCAAACTCTTCATCGTATGTTGTTTGTCCTTGCGGACAGTTTTTTAGACAAAGGCTAGTCTTTATTCAAATCTCTAAGATTCTCTTACTCTCTTTTTTGTTGTTTTAAATGTCTCCATCTAAAACGGCTGTCAATCCAATATGTCTATGAACTTAATTCTCTTTGTTTTATCACTAACGCGTCTCCTTGTTAGCGGCTGCAAAACTAAAAATTCTTTTTGTTTCTCGCAAGATTTTTTTGAAGTTTTTTTTGAAAAAATTTTCTTCGTTTATCTTACTCAATATCTTTAAGAACTTCCCTGTTTTGCGGGTGGCAAAGGTAAATCACTTTTTTATTTCTCGCAAATCTTTTTTGACTTTTTTTTCTAACCTTAGTCAATC
>JAGKXB010000005.1 GCA_021151485.1 Oxalobacteraceae bacterium
CTCCTTCAACAGAGCGGTTTTTTTATACGTTTTTAATTTCAAATCATGTTTTTAAACTTCTTCATACAAAGGCAGAGTTAAAAATTCAGCAAATGACTCAGCAGTCGACATTTCCGCAAAAATCTCAGCCGCCCTATCGTACGTTTTCGTTCCATAATTGCCCGCAGCCGTAGCACTAGCCAACACTTCTTTTACCTTCGCTAATTCATCTGGAATCATCGCCAATACCATTTCCCTGCTGACTTTCCTACCATCTTCCAGCACACCTTTTGACGAGCGTATCCATTGCCACACCTGAGAACGGCTAATTTCCGCCGTAGCTGCATCTTCCATCAAATTATGGATAGGCACACAACCATTACCTGCCAACCAACTGCCCAGATAGTGAATACCAACGTTGATGTTGTAGCGCAAACCAGCTTCCGTAATGGGTGTTTCCGGTTGGAAGTTGAGTAAATCTGCAGCCTTGACCTCAATATCAGGACGTTGTTTATCGATTTGATTCGGCTTTTCACCCAGCACTTTTTTAAATTCCTGCATCGCCAAATCGACTAAACCTGGATGCGCAACCCAGCCGCCATCGTAGCCATCGTTGGCATCACGCCCCTTATCATTGCGCACGCCGTCCATTGCGACTTGGTTCTTTTCTGGATCATTTTTGATGGGAATCAACGCTGACATTCCGCCAATCGCTGGTGCTTGACGTTTATGGCAAGTTTTCAACAATAACAAAGCATAAGAACGCATAAATGGCGCGGTCATGGTGACTTTGGCGCGATCGGCCAAGCAGAAATTTTGATCTAATTTGAATTTTTTGATGCAGGAAAAAATGTAATCCCAACGACCTGCGTTCAAACCAGCGCTGTGTTCACGCAATTCGTACAGAATTTCATCCATCTCAAAAGCAGCCAGGATGGTTTCAATCAACACGGTTGCTTTAATGCTTCCCTGCGGCAAACCTAATTCATTTTGCGTCATGACGAAAACATCGTTCCACAAACGTGCTTCAAGGTGCGATTCCATTTTTGGCAAATAAAAATACGGTCCGGCACCACGCGCCAATTGCTCTTTTGCATTGTGAAACATGAAAAGTGCGAAATCGAACAAACCACCCGAAATACGCTTGCCATCAATCAACACATGTTTTTCATCCAAATGCCAACCACGTGGGCGCACCAGCAAGGTGGCGGTTTTCTCATTGAGCTTATAACTTTTGCCATTTTGCTCCATGGAAATCGTCTTACGCACCGCGTCCATCATGTTAATTTGACCAGACAGCTGATTCTCCCAATTCGGCGTATTGGAATCCTCAAAATCCGTCATATAGCTATCCGCGCCAGAATTTAGCGCGTTGATCACCATTTTGCGTTCTACCGGGCCGGTGATTTCAACGCGCCGGCATTCCAAGGCTTTGGGGAGAGGACTAATCTTCCAATCACCTTCTCGAATATGCTGAGTTTCTGGCAAAAAGTCCGGGCGCTCGCCCGCATCCAAACGCTTGGCGCGCTCAACGCGCAATGCCAGCAACTCTTGCCGACGTGGCTCAAAAGCCCGCGCCAGTTTGGCGACTAAAGCCAAGGCTGCAGGCGTTAAAATTTGTTCGTATTCCGGCTTGATGGGCGCATTAATTTCCATCCCTTGTGGTAATTGCAATTGCGTCATTTTTTGTGTGATCCTATAAACATTTCAGAAAAACCGCCATTTTACGCCATGTATCGGCATATCCCAGCAAGCGCACATCCACGAATGCATGCCCTACTTTATAATGCTAGTTTTTGCAAAATGAAGCCAAATCATGGAATTAGCTAAATCTTTCGAGCCTGCCGATATTGAAAAAAACTGGCGTACGGAATGGGAAAAACGCGGATATTACACCGCCACAACCGACGCCGACAAAGCTGCGTTTAGTATTCAACTCCCTCCACCCAACGTCACCGGCACCTTGCATATGGGCCATGCATTTAACCAAACCATCATGGATGGCTTGGTGCGTTACCACCGCATGCTGGGTCATAACACGGCTTGGATTCCCGGTACCGATCATGCTGGTATCGCCACGCAGATCGTGGTGGAACGCCAATTGGAAGCCAAAAAAATCTCACGCCATGATTTGGGACGTGAAAAATTCATCGAAAAAGTTTGGGAATGGAAAGAGCAATCCGGCTCCACTATTACCGGCCAAATGCGCCGTCTGGGTGCATCGGCTGACTGGGCGCGTGAATACTTCACCATGGATGAAACACGCTCCAAAGTCGTCACTAATGTCTTTGTCCAATTATTTGAACAAGGCTTGATTTATCGCGGCAAGCGTTTGGTGAACTGGGATCCGGTGCTGGGTACAGCCGTGTCTGATCTGGAAGTGGTGTCGGAAGAGGAAGATGGTTTCATGTGGCATATCCGCTATCCGTTGGCGGATGGTAGTGGGCACTTAACCGTGGCTACGACGCGGCCAGAAACCATGCTAGGCGACGTCGCCGTAGCGGTCGATCCTAGCGATGAACGCTATCAACATCTGGTCGGCAAGATGTTGAAATTGCCTCTGTGCGAGCGTGAAATTCCGATTATTGCCGATACCTACGTCGATAAAGCATTCGGCACCGGTTGCGTCAAAATCACGCCAGCACATGACTTTAATGACTATGCAGTCGGACAACGGCATAAGCTGCCATTGATTAATATTTTCACGCTCGACGCCAAAATTAACGAGCACGGTGCTGTACCTTATCAAAGGCTGGATCGTTACGCTGCACGTAAACAAATCGTCGCCGATTTGGATGCGAAAGGTTTGTTAGCCGAAGTTAAACCACACAAATTGATGGTGCCACGCGGCGACCGCACTGGCGTGGTGATCGAACCGATGTTGACCGATCAATGGTTTGTTGCCATGAGCAAAGCAGCGCCGGAAGGTACGCACTTCCCAGGCAAATCGATTGCAGAAGTCGCATTAGAAAAAGTGGCCAATGGCGAAATCACCTTCATGCCTGAAAACTGGACCAATACTTACAATCAATGGTTAAACAATATTCAAGACTGGTGTATTTCACGTCAACTCTGGTGGGGTCATCAAATTCCCGCCTGGTACGATGACGAAGGCAATATCTACGTCGCGAATACCGAACAGGAAGCACAAGCAAAAGCTGGCAATCGCAAAATCAAACGTGATGAAGATGTGCTGGATACCTGGTTCTCTTCCGCTTTAGTACCTTTTTCCACCTTAGGCTGGCCGCAGGAAACACCAGACTATCAACTCTTTTTGCCTTCATCCGTCTTGGTCACCGGTTTCGACATCATCTTCTTCTGGGTGGCACGCATGGTGATGATGACGACGCACTTTACTGGCAAGGTACCTTTCAAAACCGTATACGTACATGGCTTGGTACGCGATGCCAGCGGCCAGAAAATGTCCAAATCGAAGGGCAATACGCTGGATCCTATCGATCTCATCGATGGAATTGATATCGAATCCCTGGTAGCCAAACGAACTGCTGGCTTGATGAATCCGAAACAAGCAGAAAATATCGCCAAAGCGACGCGCAAAGAATTTCCTGATGGCATTTCAGCCTACGGCACCGATGCGCTGCGCTTCACCATGGCGAGCTATGCCTCATTAGGACGCAATATCAATTTCGATTTGAACCGATGTGACGGTTATCGCAATTTCTGTAACAAATTATGGAATGCGACCCGCTTTGTTTTGATGAATACCGAAAGCAAAGATTGCGGTATTGACTTAAGCATTACCAATCCATCCGACGCGTCCACATTTTCTGCTGCGGATCGCTGGATTATTTCCACCTTGCAACGCACAGAAGCTGAAGTTGAAAAAGGATTTACTGACTTCCGTTTCGACAATATCGCATCCGCCATTTACAAATTTATCTGGGATGAGTACTGCGACTGGTATTTAGAAATCGCCAAAGTACAAATTCAGCATGGCAACGAAGCACAACAACGTGCCACACGCCATACCTTGCTGCGCGTGCTGGAAACCATTTTGCGCCTGGCGCATCCCATCATTCCGTTTATTACGGAAGAGTTGTGGCAAACCGTTGCGCCATTGACGAGAAGCCAAGATGCGCCAGCAACAACGGAGTCCATCATGTTGCAGGCCTATCCAATTTCACAAGCAGAAAAAATTGATGAAGCAGCCGAAGCGTGGATGCAGCAATGCAAAGCTTTAACCGATGCCTGCCGCAATTTGCGTGGCGAAATGCAACTTTCCCCTGCACTGCGCGTGCCGCTGATCATGCAGGCTGCGTCTGCTGCTGAAAAAGCAGATTTAGAAACGTTTACGCCTTATCTGCTTGCGCTGGGTAAATTATCCGAGGTACAAATTCTCGATCAATTGCCTGAGTCACCTGCCCCCAGTTCCATCGTTGGTACCACCAAGTTGATGCTGAAAGTTGAAGTGGATATCAACGCCGAACGCGAACGCTTATCCAAAGAAATTACACGTCTAGAAGGTGAAATTAACAAAGCCAATGCAAAACTTGGCAATGAAAGTTTCGTTGCACGCGCACCAGCTGCAGTGGTCGCACAGGAAAAAGAACGCGTGCTCAGTTTTTCTTCTACGTTAGAAAAAGTACGTGAGCAATTTAAGCAAATTGTTGCGTTGGAGAAGAGGTAGTTTTCTCGTTTCTGTACTACCAACACCGTCACCCCCGCGTTCCCGCCTACCACTGCGGGAACGACGGTAGTCAGGGTGTCAACTACATACACGTACTCATCACATCCAAGACAACTTGCAACTTTTTAGTACGAGACCGTGATGGCGGCAGCCGACGCAAGGTTTTCAACGCATCTAGATCGTTGATTCCTATCATCCGCTGATCCACGCTGATCCAACCAATTTGATTAAACGTCGACAAGGTGCGGCTGACTGTTTCTAGCGTTAAGCCAAGATAACTGCCGATTTCATGCCGTGTCATTCTTAGATTGAATAGTTTGCTGGAATAGCCCATTTGCCCAAACTTTTCCGACATTGACACCAAAAAGCGGGCCACTCTGGCTTCTGCGCTCAATGCGCCCAGCATGCCGACCATGACTTGCTCACGAACCAATTCGCGGCTCATGACAGCATACATAGCTTGCTCAAGCTCTATGTGTACCCTGCCCAAAGTGGTTAATTTTTTGAACGGTAGCACAATCAAATCGCAATCTGAGAGAGCAACAACTTCAGATGCATATTGCTTGGTGCAAATCCCATCTACACCCAGCATATCGCCCCGCATGGGAAAGCTCAGAATCTGCTCATTGCCCAACTCATCAATCAAAACCGTTTTTAGAAAACCAGAATTGACGATATACAGCGCGTCAAATGGCTGACCCAAGGTATGCACCCGTTGTCCAGTTTTAAATTGCACATGCTGAAAAAGAAACGCCTCATCCATCATAGAAGCAACTGAAGGGATATGTAATAAATCACAAACATCCCTTAAATTTGACCAAAGCTTACTATGACGTTGCCGCCCTGCCTCTGTAGACACGAGTTGTAAAGCAGCAGAAATGGAAACAGATGGTGCAACGTGAGTTTCAGGCATTTGCATGGACAACATAGTATCTCCTATTAATTAATCAATTCATTCATAAATAAACGATGGATAAGATTCCATTTTTTATTATGGGAATAGGAAAACACTATGCATATCGGCACGCACTGAATCATGCCGTAAGACAACTATGGCACTTTGTAGGAATATTCTGTAAGTAGTTTATGCAACGTGATTTTGCTCAGACTTTATTAGCAATTCGTCGCGCCAGTTTTTCTGCATACTCGCTATTACTTGCCTCAACCATGACACGAATAAGCGGCTCTGTACCAGAGGCACGGATCAAAACACGACCAGCATCACCTAACTCACGCTCAACATTTTCTTTTTCTTGCACCATAGCGGTATTTTGTTGCCAATCAAAACCTGGTTTTACCTTGACGTTAATCAAACTCTGCGGATAAAGCGTTAAATTTTTAGTACATTGCGCCAAGGTTTGCTCATGGCGTTTCAAGGCAGAAAGCACTTGCAAAGCAGAAACAATACCGTCACCTGTCGTATGTTTATCTAAACATAACAAATGACCAGAACCTTCCCCGCCTAACATCCAACCTTTTTCTTGCAATACTTCCAACACATAACGATCACCAACTTTGGCACGTGCAAAATCGACGCCCATGTTTTTAAAAGCCACTTCTAATGCTTTATTAGTCATCAAGGTTCCAACAACACCAGGCACTGGCCCAGTCGCCATGCGATCCTTAACCATCACGTATAACAATTCGTCACCGTTATAAATGCGCCCATCTTCATCCACCATAACCAGACGATCTGCATCACCATCTAATGCAATTCCAATATCGGCATGATGCTCACGCACTGCCAACGACAAGGCGGCAGGAGACGTAGCGCCAAAGCCATGATTAATATTAAAACCATTGGGTTGATTACCAATCGCCACCACATCTGCACCTAGCTCATGAAATACATGGGGCGCAATATGATAAGCCGCACCATGTGCGCAATCGACTACTATTTTGATGCCACGCAAATCGAGCTCATTCGGGAAAGTACTCTTACAAAACTCGATATAACGCCCCTGTGCATCATCCAGGCGCTTGGCACGGCCTAATTTTTCAGAAGAAACACAATGCATAGGCTCATCAAGAGCAGCTTCAATAGATTTTTCAATCTCGTCGGGAAGCTTGTTTCCATTTGCAGAAAAAAATTTAATGCCATTGTCCTGATAAGGATTGTGCGAAGCTGAAATCACTACACCAGCTGATAAACGCAACGCACGCGTCAAATACGCCACTGCCGGTGTCGGCATCGGCCCAGCCAACATGATATCGACGCCCGCAGCGGAAAATCCGGCTTCCAATGCGGCTTCCAACATATATCCAGAAATTCGTGTGTCCTTGCCGATCAATACCGTTGGCCGACCTATGTTTGTTTCTGAATGCGCTGAATGAATAGAAGGGGCTGATTGCGTTAATACTTTGCCGGCGGCATAGCCCAATTTCATGACAAAGTCAGGCGTAATCGGAACAACTCCCACTAATCCACGTACACCGTCTGTACCAAAATACCGTCGTGACATTCTTTCTCCCGTTTTGTAATTATTTTTGATTATCTTGTCGCTACTTGCCAAACCTTCAATGCATCCACAGTCTGCCCAACATCATGCACACGTAAAATCTGCGCACCATTCGCCACCGCAATCAATGCCGCCGCCAAGCTGGCTGCCAAACGATCATCAGTCGCTTTGCCAGTAATCGCACCCAACATCGATTTGCGAGACAAGCCGGCCAACACAGGTAAATCCAATGATGCCTGCAGTTGCTCCATATTTTTCAACAATGCCAAATTATGCTCCAGCGTCTTACCAAAACCAAAACCTGGATCAATACATAAACGACGTCGATCAATTCCAAGTTGAATGATGGTATGCACACGCTCTTGCAAAAATGCAGTGACTTCAAACAGCACATCTTCATATTGCGGCTTGATTTGCATTGCTTGCGGCTGATTTTGCATATGCATAATGCATAAAGCGCATTCGCTATCCTGAATCACGCGCCAGACATCTGGCCCTACCGCACGAAAGCCGTTGATATCGTTAATCATATCCACGCCCACTGCAATCGCTTCCCGCATAACTTCTGGTTTATAAGTATCAATCGAAAGCGGCTTGCCACAGTCACGCAAGGCATACAACACCGGCATCACACGTGCTAACTCTTCTTCTACTGATAAAGGAATTGCACCAGGGCGGCTAGATTCACCACCTATATCGATCATATCTACGCCCTCGGCAATCATTTGTTCAGCGCGAGATAAGGCTGTTTCGAGTGAGTAAAAATTCCCACCATCAGAAAAAGAATCGGGCGTGACATTCAATATACCCATCACTTGTGGCCTGCCCCCCTTGGCTGAGGTCATTGAAGAAGGCAAAGGTAAGGCTAAACGATAACGTCCACATTGAAGATACATGATTGTATTTTTTTAGATTTTTAATAAATTTGTAGTAATTGCTTGATTAATATAAAAAGGGTGAGAATCACTCCTCACCCTTTTTTAATTTAAAAATTTAGAAATTAATATCACGCAGGAGCTGTCGCCGTTGGCGCAACGTCGCCAGACGACCCATCTGAAGGCTTCTTAGTTGGTGCACCAGACTTAGGCAAACGTGGTTCACGGCCTTCCATAATATCGTTGATTTGATCCGCATCCAGTGTTTCCCACTCCAACAAGCTTTTCGTCATCATTTCCACTTTATCTCGATTGCTTTCCAACAATTGGCGTGACAAAGCATATTGCGCATCCAAAATGTTACGGATTTCAGCATCCACTTTTTGCTGCGTAGCTTCCGAAACAGTTTTGGATGACATGCGGCCCAAATACCCATCTTGCTCCGTGTCTTCATACACCATGGTGCCGAGAGACTCTGACATACCATAACGTGTCACCATAGAGCGCGCCAGTTTCGTCGCACGCTCAAAGTCGTTGGAGGCACCAGTCGACATGTGATTCATAAAAATCTCTTCTGCAATACGACCACCAAACAACACGGCAATTTCTTCCAGCATTTTGTCTTTATACATATTGACCCGATCATGCTCGGGCAATTGCCAAGTCAATCCCAACGCAAAACCACGCGGCATGATCGTGACTTTGTGAACTGGATCGGCTTTTGGTAACAGTTTAGCGACGACCGCATGGCCAGATTCATGGTAAGCCGTATTCATGCGTTCTTCTTCACGTAATACAGCTGAACGGCGTTCTGGGCCCATCACGATCTTGTCTTTTGCGTCCTCAAAATCCTGCATTTCGACCAGACGCTTGTTACGACGAGCAGCAAACAATGCGGCTTCGTTGACCAAATTAGCCAAGTCTGCACCAGAAAAACCAGGTGTACCACGCGCCAAAATATCAGCTTTGACGTCGGTTCCAATCGGTACTTTTCGCATATGAACATACAAAATCTGCTCACGACCACGAATATCTGGCAAACCAACCACAACCTGACGATCAAAACGACCTGGGCGCAGCAACGCTTTATCTAATACATCAGCACGATTAGTCGCAGCGACAACAATGACGCCAGATGTCGCTTCAAAACCATCCATCTCAACCAATAACTGGTTCAGCGTCTGTTCACGCTCATCATTTCCACCACCCATACCAGCGCCACGATGACGACCGACCGCATCAATTTCATCGATAAAAATAATACAAGGTGAATGTTTTTTAGCATTTTCAAACATGTCACGTACACGGGAAGCACCAACGCCGACAAACATTTCCACAAAGTCAGAACCAGAAATCGAAAAAAATGGCACTTTTGCTTCGCCAGCAATCGCACGCGCCAACAAAGTTTTACCGGTTCCCGGTGGTCCCACCATCAGCAAACCTCTTGGAATACGCCCCCCCAATTTTTGAAACTTAGTGGGATCACGCAAGAAATCAACGACTTCTGTGACTTCCTCTTTCGCTTCATCACAACCAGCGACATCAGCAAATGTAAGGTTGTTGCTATTTTCATCCATCATTCTGGCTTTGGATTTACCAAAGGAAAATGCTCCACCTTTGCCGCCACCCTGCATTTGACGCATGAAAAATATCCACACACCAATCAGCAACAACATGGGGAACCAGGAAATAAATAACTGAGATAAGAACGACTGCTCTTCTGGCTGCTTAACGTCAAATTTCACGCCGTTATTAACTAAATCACCAATTAAGCCACGATCAAGGTAAGTTACCGACGTCTTGACTTTTTTTCCCTCTAACGTATTGGCAACAATAGTACGATCTTCAATGACGGCGTCTTTAATACGTTTAGCCTTCACTTCATCGAGAAAATCCGAATAAGTCATTGGCACCGCACCAACCGCCAACCCACGTCCATCAAACTGTTTAAACACAGTAAATAGAACTAGGGCAATCGCAACCCAAATAGCTGCTTTTGGAAACATGTTATTCACGAAAACTCCTTCAACGCAAATTGCGCCTTTTTACAGATTTGCATAGGTTTATCAGATTGATTTTGCAGAGGTACGGCACGCTTATTTCTCTACTATTTTCTACTATTTACTAACTTAGCGATTTTACGCGTAATCATCAAATCTTGCCCAAAATCGCTTCTTTCATCGTCTATCTATCCATCAGGCTATGTGCGGTTAAAAACAATAAAATCAAGAGTACGTACTGGCTATATATTAACTACATGTTAGCCATAAATTAATTTTTCAATATTTTTCCCAACAAAAATATTTCCGATGACTTATCACGGCTAGCTTTGGGCTTTTTAGACATGACGACCTTAAATTCTTTTCTGAATTTTTCGACAATCTGACTATAACCAGTACCGTTAAAACATTTGACCAACAAAGAACCAGACGGCTTCATATGCTGCTGTGCGAATTCAATCGCCAAATCGATCAAATGCTCCATACGTGCAGCATCAGCAGCAGGAATGCCGGATAAATTAGGTGCCATGTCAGACAAAACCAGATCCGCCTTGCGCCCATCCAACAACACATCTAGTTGGCGCAACACTCTAAATTCACGGAAATCACCCAAAATAAAATGCGTATCAGAGATAGGCTCCATCTCCAGCATATCCAATCCAACAATCAAACCATCGACCCCACCACCTGTTTTATTGGCTAATTTATTACGTACATATTGGGACCAACTGCCAGGTGTACAACCAAGGTCAACGATAATTTGACCAGGATGGATTAACTTTTCTTCCTCATCAATTTCTTTCAACTTATACACAGCACGAGCACGATAACCTTGTTTTTGCGCCAACTTAACATACGGATCATTAATATGATCGTGTAGCCAGTTTTTATTTAATTTCTTCTTTGCCATTCGCGTAAAATACCCGTTTTTAAAATATCAATAATGTGACTTATAAAAATTCATATAAGTCTTACAATTCTACAAATTCATTATGTTAAAACTCACTCCAGCAGAACGCAGTGCCTTACGCGCTCAAGCCCATCCGCTTAATCCAGTTGTTATCATCGGCGATGCAGGGTTAACGCCTGCCGTACTGAAAGAAATTGATGTCAGTTTGCAATCTCACGAATTAATCAAGATTCGTGTTTTTGGTGATGATCGCGAAGTTCGTACTGGAATGTACGAAACAATTTGTAATGCGTTGGATGCCGCACCAGTACAACATATTGGCAAATTGCTCGTTATTTATCGTCCTAAAAAAGAACAACAAGAAGAACTCAAAGAATCCAAAAAAGGAAAAGGATTACGTGAAGTCACCATCGTCAAACCCAGTCCAAGCGGCACTAAACGCCCATCAGTCACCAAAGTTATGGTTAAAGGCAATGAGCGCGTGACGCAAGGTGGTTCAATCAAACGCGCCAAAGTGCGTCAAACCAGTGCTAAAAAAACGGCATTAGGTAAAAGTTAGTGTTTATTTGCCGTTGTAAGGCGCCAATAAGCAAAGCACATTGCACCGCATGCCGCCTCCTACAAAGGTGCAATGCGCTACGCTTATTGCACCCTACTCAACTACTCAAAAGTCAGCCAATAACTATTTAAATTAATTTAAATATAACGAACTTCCAACACTTCATATTCACGCTCACCGGCTGGCGCCTGTACTACTACAACATCTCCTGCATATTTACCGATCAAGGCACGCGCAATCGGCGAAGTGATGGATATCTTAGATTCTTTCAAATCCGCTTCATCCAAACCCACAATTTGGTAAGTCGCTTTCTGACCTGATTCAATATCTTCCAAAGAAACTGTGGCACCAAAAACCACACGTCCATCGGCTTCCAACAAGGTTGGATCAATGATTTGCGCCGAACTTAACTTTCCTTCCAACTCAGCAATACGCCCCTCCACAAACGCTTGACGTTCTTTGGCTGCATCATATTCAGCATTTTCAGACAAGTCGCCATGCGAGCGTGCTTCAGCAATCGCATCAATCACAGCACGCCTCTCTTTAGTTTTTAAATTATGCAACTCTTCTTTTAAAAGCTCTGCGCCACGTTTGGTAATAGGAACTGTATTCATAATTTTATAAAAATTAATTTTTAATATTAATGATTAATCATTAAGGACAAAGCTCTATAGCTTTAGATATAGCTATAGAGCTTTGTAACTTACAAAAAGCAAATTGTAAAATTGCCTTGGTTGTAGATTAATGCAGCGTTTTATGCAAACCCTGTAAATCATAAACATGCAATGCATCCAAATGCCGCATGCCCTCAACCGCAGCCTCAGCACCTGCAATTGTTGTATAAGTTGTCACACCCGCTGCCAATGCCGAAGTACGAATAGCACGTGAATCATGAATCGCACTACGTTTTTCTTCAACGGTATTGATAACCAAAGCAATTTCGTGATTTTTGATCATATCAACGATATGAGGACGACCTTCGATCACTTTATTGACGGTTTCAACTGGCACATCGGCGGCTTTCAACGTCGCTGCCGTTCCCTTGGTAGCAACAATAGAAAAACCCATCGCCACCAGGTCTTTGGCAACTTGTACCGCACGTGGTTTATCGTTGACTTTGACGCTGATGAACACTTTGCCAGATTGTGGCAGTTTTACGCCAGCACCTAATTGAGATTTGACAAATGCCTCGCCAAATGTCATGCCAACACCCATAACTTCGCCGGTGGATTTCATCTCTGGACCAAGTATGGTATCCACGCCAGGAAATTTAACGAATGGGAAAACCACTTCCTTAACGCTGAAATAAGGTGGTACCACTTCACTCTTAATCCCTTGCGAGAACAAAGATTGGCCAGCCATGCAGCGCGCGGCAATTTTTGCCAGCTGCAAACCAGTTGCTTTCGATACAAACGGCACAGTACGCGAAGCACGTGGATTGACTTCCAACACAAAAACAATGTCCTGCGTTTTGCCATCCACCACTTTTTGCTGAATCGCGAACTGCACGTTCATCAAACCCACCACCTTTAAGCCATGTGCCATCAAGGTAGTTTGGCGTTTCAATTCTGCGATTGTTTCTTGCGAAAGCGAATACGGTGGCAAGGAACAAGCGGAATCACCTGAATGCACGCCTGCTTGCTCAATGTGTTCCATCACACCAGCAATAAAGGTATTCTGCCCATCGGAAATACAATCGACATCCACTTCAATCGCATCGTTCAAAAAACGATCCAGCAGCACGGGCGAGTCATGCGATACCTTGACCGCTTCCCGCATGTAGCGCTCTAAATCGCGTTGCTCATGCACGATTTCCATCGCCCGACCGCCCAATACGTAAGATGGACGAACCACTAATGGATAACCGATTTCTTGTGCCAAATTCAAGGCATCTTGTTCGGTACGTGCAGTTCTGTTTGGTGGTTGACGCAAATCAAGCGTATGCAGCAATTGCTGGAAGCGCTCGCGATCTTCTGCGGCATCAATCATGTCAGGTGAAGTACCGATGATAGGCACGCCATTGGCTTCCAAATCCAACGCGAGTTTCAATGGCGTTTGACCGCCATATTGCACAATCACGCCAACTGGTTTCTCTTTGGCAACGATTTCCAAGACATCTTCTAGCGTTAACGATTCAAAATACAAACGATCGGACGTATCGTAATCGGTAGACACAGTCTCAGGATTACAGTTGACCATAATCGTTTCGTAGCCGTCATCACGCAACGCCAATGCCGCGTGCACACAGCAATAGTCAAATTCAATACCCTGACCAATACGGTTTGGGCCACCGCCCAACACCATGATTTTCTTTTTGTCGCTTGGTTCAGACTCACACTCTTCGTCATAAGTGGAATACATATACGCCGTTTTAGTCGCGAACTCGCCAGCACAGGTATCAACCCGCTTGTAGACAGGACGAATATGCAAAGCATGGCGTTTTTCACGGACGGCTTTATCGCTGGTTTTGAGCAACTTTGCCAAACGACGATCTGAAAAACCCTTTTGTTTGAGGCTGAATAAAGTTTGTTTATCCAAAGCCTCAAGCGATTGCGTTTCCAACCACAATTCAATATCAACGATTTCTTTGATTTGCACCAAGAACCAAGGATCAATATGCGTGAGTTGATGGACTTCTTCCACCGTATAACCTTGCGCATAGGCATCGCCGACATACCAAATCCTGTCTGGCCCTGGTGTACCTAATTCTTCATCGATGGTTTCGCGATCGCGAGTTTTTTCATTCATGCCATCGACGCCAACCTCAAGGCCACGCAATGCTTTTTGGAATGATTCCTGAAACGTACGTCCCATCGCCATCACTTCACCGACAGATTTCATTTGTGTCGTCAAATGCGAATCGGCTTGTGGGAATTTTTCGAATGCGAAACGTGGAATCTTAGTCACGACATAATCAATCGAAGGCTCAAAAGACGCTGGCGTCGCACCGCCCGTAATGTCGTTACGCAACTCATCCAAAGTAAAACCAACCGCGAGTTTGGCGGCGATTTTAGCAATCGGGAAACCTGTCGCTTTAGATGCCAACGCAGACGAACGCGAGACACGTGGATTCATTTCAATCACGATCATGCGGCCATCTTTGGGATTGATGGAAAACTGCACGTTGGAACCACCGGTATCCACACCGATTTCACGCAAGACAGCAATCGATGCATTACGCATGATTTGATACTCTTTATCCGTCAATGTTTGCGCTGGCGCCACGGTAATCGAATCACCCGTGTGTACGCCCATAGGATCAAGATTCTCGATGGAACAAACGATGATACAGTTGTCGTTCTTATCCCGTACCACCTCCATTTCAAACTCTTTCCAACCGATTAATGATTCTTCAATCAATAACTCGGAAGTTGGTGAAGCTTCTAAGCCGCGTTTGCAAATGGTTTCAAATTCTTCTTCGTTGTAGGCAATCCCGCCGCCTGTACCACCCATCGTAAAAGAAGGACGAATAATGACGGGGAAGCCCAATTCTTTTTGCACTGCCCAGGATTCTTCCATGGTATGAGATACACCTGACTTGGCGGAACCCAAACCAATTTTAGTCATCGCTTCTTTAAATTTTGAACGATCTTCCGCTTTGTCGATGGCGGCTGGTGTAGCGCCGATCAACTCAACTTGGTATTTCTCCAGAATGCCATGACGATGCAAATCTAGTGCGCAATTGAGCGCAGTTTGTCCGCCCATGGTAGGCAAAATCGCATCTGGGCGTTCTTTGGCAATAATGTGTTGCAACACTTGCCAGGTAATCGGCTCGATATAGGTAACATCCGCCATGTCGGGATCGGTCATGATGGTGGCGGGATTGCTGTTCACCAAAATGACTTTGTAACCCTCTTCTCTTAATGCCTTGCATGCTTGCGCGCCGGAATAATCAAATTCACATGCCTGACCAATAATGATCGGCCCTGCACCAATAATCAAAATGCTTTTAATATCATTACGCTTAGGCATTCTTATACTTCTCCATCATATTCACAAAGCGATCAAACAAAGATGCAATATCATGCGGCCCTGGTGAAGCTTCAGGATGACCTTGAAAACAAAACGCAGGTTTATCCGTACGCGCAAAACCCTGCAATGAACCATCGAACAAGGACACATGCGTCACCCTGCAATTAGCAGGCAAAGACGCTGGGTCCACTGCAAAACCATGGTTCTGCGAAGTAATCAACACTTGTTTTGTATCTAAATCTTGTACTGGGTGATTGGCACCATGGTGACCAAATTTCATTTTGAGTGTCTTAGCACCAGACGCCAAAGCCATGATTTGATGACCAAGGCAAATACCAAAAGTAGGAATACCACGTTCAATGCACTCTTTAGCAGCAGCAATCGCATAATCACAAGGCTCTGGGTCACCAGGCCCATTCGACAAAAAGATGCCATCTGGTTGATAAGCTAAGGCGTCGGCAGCGGAAGATTGCGCTGGCAACACCGTCACCTTGCAACCGCGCTCAGCTAACATGCGCAGAATATTGAACTTGACGCCAAAATCGAACGCCACCACGTGATATGGCTTGGCATGCGTAGATTTCACATCAGCAGGATTGAGCTTCCACTCTGTTTCAGTCCATTCATACGCCTGTTTGGTAGAAACGATTTTGGCCAAATCCATGCCAGCCAGGCCAGGGAATGAAGCCGCCAGCTCTTTAGCTTTGATTGCGTTTTCACCAACTAAAATGGCACCGCTTTGGGCACCTTTTTCGCGTAATAAACGCGTCAGTTTTCTGGTATCGATGCCAGCGATGGCAACGATATTTTCAGCTTTCAAATAATCCGACAAGGTTTGAGTTGAGCGAAAATTCGAAACAGTAAGGGGTAAATCTTTGATGATGAGACCAGCAGCATGAACTTTGGTCGATTCAATGTCTTCTTGGTTGACACCGGTATTACCGATATGCGGATAAGTGAGTGTCACAATTTGGCGCGAATAACTAGGATCAGTCAAAATTTCCTGATAACCCGTCATGGCCGTATTAAAGACGACTTCGCCTATCGTATGACCGGATGCACCAATTGAAAAACCTTGAAAAATCGACCCATCTGCGAGCGCTAGGATGGCCGGAACGGTAGGGCCAGAAAAAAACGATGGCAAGGGCAACTCCTGATTAGTTACCGTAGCACAACGTCAACACGACATGACACACACCAAGCTGACGCCTGATTATTTGCTAGTCGTTTTTGATTTGATGATGGTATGCGCTACGGTGGATGTAAGATAGGTTAAACCTTGCGATTATAGCGTAGAACCGCATTTCCAGCTACTACCAACGCAGCACAAATCTCTTACGAACAGATGTTTAATCTCAAATTTATATTGTTAAATTAATATCAATAACACCTAACAAGCGCCTTTTACGGTAACCTTGCGCTCTTATAGTTTCCTTATAGAAATTTCATGAACAATTCGATTAATCCCTCTACCAATCTCCCCCCTCTTATCAGCTGGGAAGAAGGTGGCGAAACTCGTACGGCACGCTGGCGATCAGAAAGTGGCATGTCTGCCCCTAAACGTGTGATGATTGCTGATGACACCATCACAGCCGATACAGCTTATCGCCTAGCCTGTGAAGGAACGGCCATGTTGTGGCGAGGTGATTTTCAAAATGCACGCCAATTGCTACAGGCCATGGCGCGACGGATTAGTAAAAAACCGCGCAAAACAAACAAAAAAGCCGTTGCCAAAACGGAAAATAAATCTCCAGCCTTCGCTTTTCATTTGCACCGACAAGCACAATCACAACGCGCACGTGTATTGGGAATGTTGTTACTGCCTTTTGAGTCAGACTATCGTATTCCTCTACGACGCGCACCAAATGTGCAACTCGCATGTAGCGAAGTTTACGGGGCAAGTGAGGAGCCATTCGTCATCTCATTCCGTGAATTGCTAGGCTTGATCAGCGCACACGAGTGGCGAAAAAATGGCTTGCTAGTTTCAGTATTGGGTGAACGCATTCATCCTCATTACGGTGTGTTTGCTCCCATCCGTGAGGAATATATTGATCTACTTGCCAAAACACCTTTGCCAACAAAACTCACGTCGCTGGCTTTTGATATCGGGACAGGCACTGGAGTGCTGTCACTAATGCTAGCGCGGCGTGGTGTCAAACATATTATCGCCACCGACCAAGATCCACGCGCACTAACTTGCGCAAGAGAAAATATGGTGCGACTCGGATTATCGCAACAAATAGAAGTGATACAAGCCGACTTATTTCCACCAGGGCAAGCACCATTAATCATCTGTAATCCACCCTGGGTGCCAGCGCGACCAAGCTCACCCATTGAATTTGCAGTCTACGATCCAGAAAACCGCATGCTGCGTGGATTCCTGAACGGATTGGCAGCACATTTAACAGTAGATGGTGAAGGTTGGTTAATCTTGTCTGATCTAGCTGAACATTTAGGTCTGCGTACGCGCGCCGAATTACAAACCATGATTGATACAGCAGGACTAAAAGTATTGGGTCGGTTAGATGTTAAAGCCACTCACCCTAAAGCCACAGACGGCACTGATCTATTGCATGCAGCACGTGCAGCTGAAGTAACATCTTTATGGAGACTCGCTAAAAATTAATAAGAAAACAATAAAATCTTTGCATGTATGTGTTGTATAGACTACTATTCCTCAAAATAAAAAAATCACCACTTTAATCAGCCTCAACTCCGATCAAGAATTACAGTATCTATTTTGGTTGGAATTTTTATAAATAAGGGAGATAAAAATGAAACATAAATTAATGACTGGATTGTTGGCGGGTTTACTTACAACCAGTGCACATGCCGCTTTTGTCGCTCAAACAGTTCCAAGTGGAGATACAGGAACCAAACTGGAAAACGTTGTGTCTTCCTCGACCATTCAAAAGTTAGGCTTGACTGGTAAAAATTGCCTAGTATCTCTACCCGATTCCAATAAAAACACAGCGCGAGTTGCAAGATTCAGAGGACACTTAAGTGCTTGGATTGCCTCTCAAACTCCAGACACTAATTTACCCAGAATTTACCTGCATAGAGAAGGTGACAGCAGAGTACTTTTAGTTGGCCCAGCTGAAAATGTAGATGGCAGTATGGGATACGGTGATAATCTCATCATTAAGCAACGTGAAAGTGAAGGAGACCGCGATCAAACTCCAATGGGCCTTGCTGACAAAAGCAATGAAATTCATTGGATCCGTCTAGCAACAATAGATACAGCAGGAGCAGGATTAAAGGCGTATGAAGATGGGGCGCTGGATGCAGACAGAATAGGAAAATTAACTTTTAGGGTAAAAGACGGCAGACTGGACAAAGCTACTATCAAGCACCCCAAACCACGCATGGACTGGGATGGCAACACTATTACAGCCCTGACCATTAAATTAGGCGGGACAATGCGCGTATTTGGTTTGTGCATGTACGATTAATCAACAAAATTAATCAACAAAATTGATTGATGAAAATTAATTAATAAAAAATTCATCAATCGTAAAAAAAGCTTGCCAGGCGTGAACCTGACAAGCTTTTTTAGTTTGGCAATCTAGTAATTTAGTAATAACGTAATCTAAATTACATCATCCCATCCATACCACCCATGCCGCCCATACCACCCATGCCGCCGCCCATACCGCCAACAGCTGGTTTGTCTTCGTTGGATTCACAGATCATGCAATCTGTCGTCAACATCAGACCAGCGATGGATGCTGCGTTTTGCAATGCTGAACGGGTTACTTTAGCTGGATCCAACACACCCATTTCAACCATATCGCCATAAGTACCATTCGCAGCGTTGTAACCAAAACTGCCTGTACCTGCCAATACTTTCGCAACAACAACCGATGATTCTTCGCCAGCGTTTTGAACGATCATGCGCAATGGTTCTTCCATCGCACGCAAAACGATCTTGATACCAGCATCTTGATCAGCATTGTCACCTTTGAGGTTGATGTTGGCACGTGCACGCAACAAAGCCACGCCGCCGCCAGGAACAATCCCTTCTTCAACCGCTGCGCGAGTCGCATGCAATGCATCTTCAACGCGTGCTTTTTTCTCTTTCATTTCAACTTCAGTTGCTGCGCCAACTTTGATCACAGCCACACCACCAGCGAGTTTTGCAACACGCTCTTGGAGTTTTTCTCTATCGTAGTCAGACGTTGCTTCTTCGATTTGTATACGGACTTGTTTAACGCGTGCTTCAATTGCCTCAACTTGACCTGCGCCATCAATGATGGTGGTGTTTTCTTTGCCCACTTCGATACGTTTTGCTTGGCCCAAGTCTTCCAATGTGACTTTTTCCAATGTCAAACCGACTTCTTCTGCAATCACTTGACCACCAGTCAAGATCGCGATGTCTTCCAACATGGCTTTGCGACGATCACCAAAACCAGGCGCTTTGACTGCGCAAGTTTTCAAAATACCGCGGATGTTATTCACAACTAAGGTTGCCAATGCTTCGCCTTCGATGTCTTCTGCAATGATCAACAATGGACGACCAGCCTTAGCGACTTGTTCCAATACTGGTAACAAATCACGGATATTGGAAATTTTCTTGTCGCACAAGAGAATGAATGGATTATCGAAAGCCGCAACTTGCTTCTCTTGATTGTTAACAAAGTATGGAGACAAGTAACCACGGTCAAATTGCATACCTTCAACGATATCCAACTCGTCATTCAAGGACTTACCGTCCTCAACGGTGATCACGCCTTCTTTACCCACTTTTTCCATTGCTTCAGCAATACGTTCGCCAATGGAGTAATCAGAGTTAGCGGAAATCGCACCAACTTGAGCGATTTCTTTCGTTGTGGTGCAAGGCTGAGCGATTTTTGCCAATTGCTCTACTGTTGCAGCAACTGCTTTGTCGATACCACGTTTCAAATCCATAGGATTCATGCCAGCAGCAACAAATTTCATGCCTTCACGAACAATCGCTTGTGCCAATACGGTCGCTGTTGTTGTACCGTCACCAGCATTGTCGCTAGTACGGGAAGCCACTTCTTTCACCATTTGCGCGCCCATATTCATGAGCTTGTCTTTCAATTCAACTTCTTTAGCAACGGAAACACCGTCTTTAGTCACGGTAGGTGCGCCGTAAGAGCGTTCCAACACAACGTTGCGGCCTTTAGGACCTAAAGTTACTTTAACTGCGTTAGCAAGAATGTTAACGCCTTCAACCATTTTGGCGCGGGCTGCATCGCCGAAAATCACTTCTTTAGCTGCCATCTTCATTACTCCTGAATGATTAATGTATTAATTTTTAAATATTTAACTTAATTATTTACCAACAATTGCCATGATGTCTTCTTCACGCATCACCAGCAATTCTTCGCCGTCAACCTTAACGGTTTGGCCAGAATATTTACCAAACAAAACACGGTCACCTACTTTGACATCGAGTGGGCGAACTGTACCGTTTTCCAAAATCTTGCCATTACCCACAGCAAGAATTTCACCTTGATCTGGCTTTTCAGCTGCAGCATCAGGGATAAAAATACCGGATGCAGTTTTTGTTTCTTGGTCTAAACGTTTAACAATAACGCGATCGTGCAAAGGGCGAAGACTCATAAAAAATCCTTTAAATTCATGAATGGTTGAGTTTTGCGGCAAGCTGCTAATAACAACTCTACCGCGCCAGGGAGAGATTTTAGCACTCTCAACTAACGAGTGCTAAATATAGGGATAGGTATTTTGTTTTTCAAGATAATCTTGATCAAAATTTTATGATCAACATTATCTTGAAAGCATCTTGAGAGGTTTTATGCTTGCGCAGAGATCTTAGGTGTCGCCACCTGCACATCAGCACATTGCGCTCTGTATCGCAAAGCGTGATCCATCAGCACCAGCGCCAACATGGCTTCCGCAATCGGTGCAGCACGAATACCGACACACGGATCATGACGACCAAATGTTTCCACTATGATGGGATTGCCATCTTTATCGATGGAACGACGTGGAACGCGAATGGAGGAAGTCGGTTTAATCGCAATCGAAACAGTAATATCTTGACCAGTCGAAATGCCACCCAAAACACCACCAGCATTGTTTCCAATAAAACCCTGCGGTGTTAACTCATCGCCATGCTCAGAACCTTTTTGCACCACAGATCGGAAACCAGCGCCAATTTCCACGCCTTTGACCGCATTGATGCCCATCATGGCATACGCAATATCAGCATCCAGCTTGTCGTAAATCGGCTGCCCCAATCCAACTGGTACATTTTGTGCCACAACATCAATACGCGCGCCAATCGAATCCCCTGCTTTGCGCAAGGCATCCATCGTATCTTCCAATTCGGTGATCAAAACGGGATTGTTATTAGCGGCAAAAAATGGGTTCTTGCTCACGTGTTCCCATGATTCAAATGGAATAACAACACTCCCCAATTGACTCATGCAAGCCTTAAAACTCGTTCCGTATTGCTGATGCAACCATTTTTTTGCTATTGCTGCCGCACCGACCACCGGTGCAGTTAGGCGCGCTGAAGAGCGACCACCACCACGTGGATCACGGATCCCGTATTTATGCCAGTAAGTGTAATCCGCGTGACCAGGCCGGAATGTATCGGTGATGTTGCCGTAATCCTTGCTACGCTGATCTTCGTTACGTATCAACAAGGTAATGGGCGTACCCGTCGTTTTGCCTTCAAAAACGCCGGATAGAATTTCAACGGTATCAGATTCTTGACGCTGGGTTACGTGACGTGATGTGCCCGGTTTACGACGATCCAATTCGGGCTGAATATCGGCCTCAGACAATACCAAGCCAGGTGGGCAACCATCAATAATGCAACCGATGGCTGGGCCATGCGATTCGCCGAAAGTGGTCACAGTAAAAAGCAAGCCGAAAGTGTTACCTGACATGATTGATATAGGGATAAATAGAAATAAAAATGGAAAATTATTTATTTTTAGTCAATTTAAATCACTTTAAATTACTAATTTCACGCTTTAATGCCTCAATGTTGCGGTTGGTACGACTGATGTTGTCGCGCATCTGGCCAACCCGCTCCTGATACTTAGCGTAATTACGCTCATCACCTTGTCGCTCAGGTTCACCATTATTAAAATCGCGCTTCAAAGTAGCAAGTTTTGCTTCTTCTGCTTTTAACTCATCGGACAAAATTTGGTATCTATCATTGTCACGAGCTTTTTGCGTGCTGCTGTCCACTCTGGGAAAATCGTACGGTGTAGCAGAATTGAAAGATTTTGCAGAATTAACATTCAACGTAGAACTGGAAGCAGATGAGGAAAAACTCGCAACAGCCGTTTGCTTAGCATGAGGTTTAAAAGGCGCAGGAATGGTAGTAATGCTAGGCAAATCCACTCGCTTGCAGCCTTTTTTATTCTCGATTCCCGTATTTTGATATGTCTTACGCCCGTGCTCATCAACGCACAAATACACCATCGTCTGTGTTTGCGCATGGATGTTTTGCATCATGACGCACAAGGATAAAAACATTAAAAAAAATACGTGTTTCATAAATTTATACGAATTATTTACATGAATTATTTATATGAATTCTATGAACAACATAAACAACATAAAACGTAACGATACAAACAAATATGGGCGGACTTAGCCGCCCATTACTACAGTCTTACAATTAAGCTGAATAATACATATCAAACTCAACTGGATGCGTAGTCATACGCAAACGTTGAACTTCTTGCATTTTCAACTCGATGTAAGCATCAATCATGCTATTGCTGAATACACCACCGCGAGTCAAAAATTCTCTGTCATTGTTCAACGCTTCCAATGCTTGATCCAAAGAAGAACACACTGTTGGGATCAATGCATCTTCTTCTGGTGGCAAGTGGTACAAATCTTTAGAAGCAGCTTCACCTGGATGAATTTTGTTTTGCACGCCATCCAAACCTGCCATCAACAATGCTGCAAAACACAAATACGGATTCGCCAAAGGATCTGGGAAACGTGTTTCGATGCGACGTGCTTTTGGATTAGGCACGTGTGGAATACGGATAGATGCCGAACGATTACGTGCAGAATAAGCCAACTTAACTGGTGCTTCGTAACCTGGAACCAAGCGTTTATAGGAATTTGTACCAGGATTGGTAATCGCATTCAATGCGCGCGCATGTTTGATGATACCGCCGATGTAATACAAAGCGAAATCAGACAAACCGGCATAACCATCACCAGCAAACAAATTCTTACCATCTTTCCAAATCGATTGATGCACATGCATACCAGAACCGTTGTCACCAACGACTGGTTTAGGCATGAAAGTTGCTGTTTTACCATACGCATGAGCAACGTTGCAGACCACGTATTTCAAATTCTGCGTCCAGTCAGCACGTTCAACCAAGGTAGAAAAACGGGTACCGATTTCATTTTGACCAGCACCAGCTACTTCGTGGTGATGCACTTCAACTGGAATACCCATAGCTTCCAATATCAAACACATTTCAGAGCGCATATCCTGGAAACTATCGACTGGTGGCACGGGGAAATACCCCCCCTTAACTGCTGGACGATGAGCAAGATTACCACCTTCGGTCTTAGCACCAGTACTCCATGAAGCTTCGTCGGAATCAATCTTCACAAAGCAACCGGACATGTCGGTATTCCACCGCACGCCATCAAAAATGAAGAATTCAGGCTCTGGACCAAAATAAGCGGTGTCACCCAAACCGGAAGATTTCAAATACGCTTCAGCACGCTTGGCGATGGAGCGTGGATCTCTGTCATAGCCTTTACCATCAGAAGGTTCAACCACGTCACATTGCATGAACAATGTGGTTTCTCCCATAAAAGGATCAATATTGGCAGTATTAGGATCCGGCATCAGAATCATGTCCGATGCTTCGATACCTTTCCAACCAGCAATGGATGAGCCATCGAATGCGTGACCGGATTCAAATTTATCCATATCAAAATGCGAAACAGGAACAGTCACATGCTGCTCTTTACCTCTCGTATCCGCAAAGCGAAAATCAACGAATTTGACTTCATTGTCTTTCACCATTTTCAACACTTCTGCTGCCGTAATTGCCATGTAAATCTCCTATAAGAGAAAAAAAATGATGTTTATGTAGTCTTGTTGTAATTAGTGCACATATCGAATCGAACGCTTAACTAACTGTCTAATTACCTAATTAATCTAATCAATATACCTAACCCTGTATTTTATCCTTTTTGGACAAAACACAGTAAACAATACCTTTCAGCCTTTATGCCTACGGCATTAATAACAAAAAACAACCGAAAGTTAATTAAAATTTAAGAAAATGTTCACGGTAATAACGCAACTCTTCGATGGATTCAATAATGTCAGCGAGCGCCGTATGTTTTTGATGTTTTTTAAAACCACTAGCAATCTCTGGTTTCCAACGTTTGCATAACTCTTTCAGCGTCGAAACATCCAAATTACGGTAGTGAAAGAACTTCTCCAATTTCGGCATGCTACGCGCCATGAAACGACGATCCTGGCAAATACTATTGCCACACATGGGAGATTTTCCTGCTTTGACGAAATGTTTTAAAAAAGCAAGAATGGCAGCTTCAGCATCCGCCTCAGTAAGTGTGGAGAATTTCACTCTGTCAATCAAACCAGAGCGTCCATGCGTTCCTTTATTCCAGGCATCCATACCATCCAAAATAACATCGGGTTGATGGATAGCAAAAACAGGACCTTCAGCCAGGATATTTAAATTCAAATCTGTCACCACAACTGCGACTTCGATAATCCGATCAGTGTCTGGGTTCAAGCCAGTCATTTCCATATCCACCCAAATCAAATTGTATTCATTCGGACGTACTGGCTCGCCAGATACAGACGTTGGCGCGGTTAATTCTGTCGCTTGTGACATAATTCTTCTTTCATTAAATTAATTGCATTAATCAACCCGTCATTTTCTCACAGGCACAGAATGAATTCATCCGCGTTTACCGTTTTGTTTGTCGCTTTTTTATTTCTTAGTCTGGCACTACGTTTTTGGCTAGCTTCGCGTCAAATACGTCACGTAATGACGCATCGCCACGCTGTACCGGCTGAATTCGCAGAAAAAATCTCGTTGGAAGCACATCAAAAAGCGGCGGATTACACCATTACAAAAACAAAATTTGGGCAAATTTTATTACTCGTTAACACTGCTGTATTAGTGGGTTTTACCTTGCTAGGCGGTTTGCAATGGCTATCCAACACATTATTTGCAATCAGCGGACCTGGCATGTGGTATCAAATCGGCTTGTTGGTCGCCTTTACCTGCATTTCAAGCCTGATTGATTTGCCTTTTGATTACTACAGGCAGTTTGTACTGGAGGAAAAATTTGGCTTCAATAAAATGCGCCCCGGTTTATTCTTTGCTGACATGATCAAAGGCGCTGTGCTAGGTGCAGTGATCGGCTTGCCTCTCGTCTGGGTAGTACTGAGTTTGATGGAAAAATCCGGCGATTTATGGTGGTTATATGCCTGGCTAGTGTGGAGTGGATTTCAGCTATTAATGTTGGTCTTGTATCCGAGCGTCATCGCCCCGCTCTTTAATAAATTTACCCCGTTGGAAGAAGGCGACGTACGTAGCCGAATTGAAGGCTTGATGCAACGCACAGGATTTGCATCCAAAGGCTTGTTTGTCATGGATGGTTCAAAACGCAGCGCGCATGGCAATGCCTATTTTTCCGGCTTTGGTGCAGCCAAACGGATTGTGTTTTTCGATACCTTGTTGTCACGCCTGACCGCGCCAGAAATCGAAGCTGTGCTGGCGCATGAGTTGGGACATTTCAAACACAAACACATCATCAAACGCATCGTCACCTTGTTTGCGCTGTCACTAGCTTTTCTTGCTTTGCTCGGTTATTTGAAAAACCAGGTCTGGTTTTATAGTGGTTTAGGCATTGATCCACACTTATTGGCACCAGCCAATGACAATGCCATGGCGCTGATTTTGTTTATGTTGGCATTGCCAGTCTTCACTTTCCCACTTTCACCACTCAGCTCAATCAGCTCACGCAAGCATGAATTTGAAGCCGATGCGTTTGCCGCTCAGCAAACCAATGCGCAGGATTTGGTATCCGCTTTGGTCAAAATGTATGAAGACAATGCGTCGACCTTAACGCCTGACCCTCTCCACAGTGCGTTTTATGATTCTCATCCACCTGCGCATATACGGATCGAAAAGCTGCTGCATGCCTCTAAACGATCAACACAATCAGCTTAAGTGAACCGGATGACAACAATCACAGGCACCATCATTGCCGCACACGGGCGCCATTATCTGGCATCCGCAGTGACGGATGCGGGTATGCAGCATTTGCAATGCGTCACACGCGGTAAGAAAAGCAATGTGGCGGTTGGCGACATCGTGCAGCTCACTTTAACCTCGACCGATCAAGCCGTGATTGAATCGATTGCTGAACGCAAAACCCTGCTCTATCGCTCGGATCAATACAAATCCAAATTGTTAGCTGCCAATGTCACCCAGCTCTTTATTGTGGTGGCAACTGAACCTGGTTTTTCTGATGATTTGATTTCACGTGCCTTAGTGGCAGCCGATGCCGCCGGCATCACAGCGCATATTGTGCTGAATAAAACGGACGTCGCTCATTTACTTGAAAAGACCAGAGAGCGCTTGGCAATGTATGCGGCGCTAGGCTATCCGATTCATGAAGTATCCGCACGTGCGCAACCAGAAGCTGCGTGCGCTACCTTAGCTCCTTTGTTAGCGGGACAATCAACGATTTTGATCGGACAATCGGGCATGGGAAAATCTTCTTTGATCAATCTTTTAGTGCCGAATGCAGATATTACGACGCGCGAAATTTCAACTGCCTTGGACACAGGCAAACACACCACGACTTTTACCCGTTTATACCCATATCAATCGGTATCCGAAGCCGATACTGGTACAATCATCGATTCGCCCGGATTCCAAGAGTTTGGCTTATATCATTTGTCGGAAGGTATGTTAGAACGCGCTTTTCGGGAATTTTCTCCCCATTTAGGAAGGTGTAAATACTATAATTGCCACCACGTGATTGAGCCAGGTTGCGCTATTTTGGCAGCGGTCGAGAAACAGCACATTACTCCCATGCGTCATGCACTGTATACACAATTGCTGCATGAATCCTCGCAAACGCTGTATTAAAAATAAATAAAATTAATTAAAAATTAATCAATTCAATACAAAATACAATTTACGTTGTTTTTACGTTTTTTACGTTGCTATGCCAATCAAACATTTTCTGCAATTTTCTGACTTTACATTAGACGAATTTGAATACGTGATTAAACGTACACATTTGATCAAACGTAAATTCAAAGCCTATGAACCCCACCATCCTTTAATCGATCGCACGCTGGTGATGGTGTTTGAAAAAAATTCCACCCGTACCCGTTTATCGTTTGAAGCAGGAATGCATCAGCTCGGCGGTGCGGCGATTTATTTAAATACCCGCGACAGTCAGTTGGGACGTGGCGAGCCAGTTGAAGATGCAGCACAAGTTATGTCCCGCATGTGCGACATCATCATGGTGCGAACTTTTGGACAAGAAATCATTGAGCGCTTCGCGGCCAATTCGCGCGTGCCCGTCATCAATGGTTTGACCAACGAGCATCATCCTTGTCAGGTATTGGCCGACGTATTCACCTTTATCGAGCAACGTGGCTCGATTGCTGGCAAAACCGTGGCTTGGATAGGCGATGCTAACAATATGCTGTATTCCTGGTTGCAAGCGGCGCAAGTATTCAATTTTCACCTGAATGTTTCCACACCCAAAGGTTACGAGTTAAATCGTGAGTTGGTCGCAACAGACAATGCAAATTACACCTTGTTCCCCAACCCATCCGACGCCTGTGCCGGCGCACATCTGGTGACAACCGATGTCTGGACCAGCATGGGCTACGAAAAAGAAAATGCTGCGCGCTTACAAGCGTTTGACGGTTGGATCGTCGACCAGGCCAAAATGCAACGTGCTCAACCTGATGCCTTATTCATGCACTGCCTGCCCGCCCATCGTGGCGAAGAAGTAGCAGCAGAGGTCATAGATGGCCCACAATCCATCGTCTGGGAAGAGGCAGAAAATCGTCTGCACGTTCAAAAAGCACTGATGGAATATCTGCTGCTAGGACGTATTTCTTAATACCAATTACCAATATAAATAATTAAACAATTCATTTCTTAGAAAGACCAATATGAGCGATGTAAAAAAAGTTGTTTTGGCGTATTCCGGCGGGCTCGATACTTCTGTGATTTTGAAATGGTTGCAAGATCATTATCAATGTGAAATTGTGACCTTCACCGCTGACCTCGGCCAAGGTGAAGAGCTGGAACCAGCTCGTGCCAAAGCGCTTAAATTTGGCATCAAACCAGAAAATATTTACATCGACGACGTGCGCGAAGAATTCGTGCGCGATTTCGTGTTTCCTATGTTCCGTGCTAACACCGTGTATGAAGGCGAATACTTGCTCGGTACATCGATCGCCCGCCCCTTGATTGCCAAACGTTTGATTGAAATTGCACGTGCCACTGGCGCCGATGCCATTTCCCACGGCGCAACCGGCAAAGGCAACGATCAAGTTCGTTTTGAACTCGGCGCTTACGCCTTGATGCCAGGAGTCAAAATCATCGCTCCGTGGCGCGAATGGGATTTGCTGTCGCGTGAAAAATTATTGAAATATGCAGAAGATGCTGGCATCGAAATCGACATGAAACACAAAAACGGTGGTGCGCCGTATTCTATGGACGCCAATCTGTTGCATATCAGCTTCGAAGGCCGTCATTTGGAAAACCCCAGCGCAGAAGCAGAAGAAACCATGTGGCGCTGGACTGTCAGCCCAGAAGCGGCGCCCAACGAAGCAGAATACCTCGACATTGAATACGAAAAAGGCGATATCGTGGCCTTGAACGGCAAACGCCTCTCACCCGCTAGCGTGTTAACCGAATTAAACCGCTTGGGTGGCAAACACGGCATCGGCCGCCTTGATCTGGTGGAAAACCGCTACGTCGGCATGAAATCCCGCGGCTGCTACGAAACCCCAGGCGGCACCATCATGCTACGCGCCCACCGCGCCATCGAATCCATCACTTTGGATCGTGAAGTCGCGCATTTGAAAGACGATTTGATGCCACGCTACGCTTCCATGATTTACAACGGCTACTGGTGGGCACCAGAACGCGTCGCGCTGCAAACCTTGATTGATCACACACAACAATGCGTCAACGGCTGGGTGCGCTTAAAACTGTACAAAGGCAATGTCATCGTCGTAGCCCGCGATTCCAAAACAGACTCGCTGTTCGACATGAACATCGCTACTTTCGACGAAGACGGCGGTGCTTACAACCAAGCCGATGCAGGCGGATTCATCAAACTCAACGCCTTGCGCATGCGGATTGCTGCGATTGCACGGGAAAAATCCAAGTAATACTTTTACTCCGTCGCTCCCGCAGTTTTAGGCGGGAATCCAGTGGCGTTGAAACGGCAAAAGTCACTGGGCTCCCGCCTAAAACCGCGGGAGCGACGGAAATTAAAGCAATACATTCTGCTTGACGCGAATAACAGTATTTACGATTCACACACCATTCGAAATCCCCCATGTTGCGACTGAATGAAATCAAGCTTCCTCTCGACCATCCTGAGGAAGCGATTAAACAAGCGATTCTTGAGAAACTCAACATCACTGAAAGCATGTTGCTTAGTTATTCGGTGTTTCGCCGTGGCTATGATGCACGCAAGAAGACAGCGATTATTTTCATTTATTCACTGGATGTGGCCACGACTGATGATGCGGGGTTATTGCAACGTTTCCAGCATGATCCGCACGTCTTGGCTACGCCTGACATGGAATATCGTTTTGTCGTGCAGGCGTCGCAGCAACCTGCTGCTGCAAAGAAAGCACGGCCAGTTGTCATTGGTTGCGGTCCTTGCGGTTTGTTTGCTGGCTTGATTTTGGCGCAAATGGGATTTCGTCCGATTATTTTAGAGCGTGGCAAGACTGTACGTGAACGGACTAAAGATACGTTTGGTTTGTGGCGTAAAAGGGAGTTACATCCTGAATCAAATGTACAGTTTGGCGAAGGTGGCGCGGGGACGTTTTCTGACGGAAAACTATATAGCCAAATCAAAGATCCCAAACATTATGGACGTAAAGTATTGACTGAGTTCGTGCAAGCCGGCGCACCGCCGGAAATTTTGTATGTCAGCAAACCCCATATCGGCACATTCAGGCTCGTCAAAATGGTGGAGCAAATGCGCGCCAGTATTGAGTCCTTGGGCGGTGAATTCCGTTTTGAGCACCGCGTAGATGATATTCAAATAGAAGATGGCAAAGTGCGTGGCCTCATCCTGTCGGATGGTTCACGGATTGAAACCGAACATGTGGTACTGGCAGTCGGCCATAGCGCGCGTGACACCTTTCACATGTTGCATCAACGTGGCGTCCACATCGTCGCCAAGCCATTTTCGATTGGATTCCGAATCGAACATCCGCAATCCTTAATCGATCGTTGCCGTTTTGGCCCCAATGCAGGCAATCCTTTACTAGGCGCCGCGGATTACAAACTGGTACATCACTGCAGCAATGGGCGTTCGGTCTATAGTTTTTGCATGTGCCCAGGCGGCACGGTGGTGGCGGCGGCTTCAGAACCTGGTCGTCTGGTGACGAATGGGATGAGCCAATACTCACGCAACGAGCGCAATGCCAATAGCGCCATCGTAGTCGGCATTACGCCAGCTGATTATCCTGACTATCCAAGCAATCCTTTAGCTGGCATTAACTTCCAAAGGCATTGGGAAGAACGTGCTTTTGTACTAGGCGGCAGCAATTACAACGCGCCTGGGCAACTGGTGGGTGACTTCTTGGCCAATCAACCTTCCACCACCTTAGGTTCTGTCATTCCCTCCTACAAACCTGGCGTGCAATTAGGCGACCTCAGCACCAGCTTGCCGGATTATGCGATTACAGCCATACGTGAAGCCCTGCCCGCTTTTGGCAAACAAATCAAAGGTTTTGACGTTCGTGATGCGATGTTGACAGGGGTAGAAACACGCACCTCCTCCCCCATCTGCATACAACGCAACGAACATTACCAAAGCGTGAACACCCAAGGCTTATTTCCCGCTGGCGAAGGTGCCGGTTACGCCGGTGGCATTCTCTCCGCTGCGATTGATGGCATTAAAGTGGCGGAGGCAGTGGCGTTGAGTTTGGTTGCTTGAACCGCCCCACCCTCAATAAAAACAAGACCTGATGTATAGTGACAGGCTGTTCAACAACTAGCTTCTATATGGAAAGCATTCTTTTAATGATCGTTGCCATAGCGCTCGTCGCGCTAAATGGTTTTTTCGTGGCAGCAGAATTTAGTCTTGTTAAATTACGACCAACGCGCATTCGTGCAATTGCTAAAAAACATGGTTTGCTGGGGCGTATTCTCACTAAAGTACATGGCCAACTGGATGCTTATTTATCTGCTTGCCAACTCGGTATTACCTTAGCTTCGCTTGGTTTGGGCTGGATTGGTGAGCCTGCATTTGCTAATTTGCTTTCGCCTTTGTTTCACCTAACTGGCATCACGAATCAAGAAATTATCCATAGCATTTCATTTGCTTTCGCCTTTTTTGTCATTTCGTTTCTGCATATCGTGGTTGGGGAATTGGCGCCAAAATCGATGGCGATTCGCAATCCGGACAAAATTGGCTTGTGGAGCGCATTGCCACTTTATGGTTTTTATTGGTTGATGTATCCAGCAATCTGGATGCTGAATGCCAGCGCCAACTGGGTATTACGATTGGCAGGCCTAGATAACACAGGACATATGCAGGATAGCCATTATTCTGCGGAAGAACTCAAGCTGATTCTGCGTACCAGTCGCCCTGACGGCAAGTTCACGCATGACGAATGGAATGTGCTGGCGCAAATTCTGGATTTCAGCAAACTACAAGTGTCCGATTGTATGCGTCCGATTCATGAGCTGGTATTTTTGCAGAAAAACAAATCCTGGCAAGACAACATGGACATCATTGCCGCCAATCGATTCAGCCGTTACCCTTACTTTGATGCAGAACACAAAGTAATGGGAATGATTCATCTCAAAGATTTATTTTTAGCACAACAAGAAGGTAAATCCATTGCCAATCTGGATGAGTATTTACGCCCAATACAACACGTGACACCACATCTGTCTGCTTTGGAGCTGTTCCGCCGCTCCCGCAAAGGCGCACCACATTTCATCATGGTGACAGAACCAGGAAACAGCGTGCAGGGATTTCTAACACTGGATAACTTGCTCAGCGCGTTGGTGGGAGAAATTTCTGATGAATTCCGTCAAAGTGACAATGAATGGACACGTCTCAACGATGGTAGTTTGATAGGCAAAGGCAGCATGCCTATTTTTACGCTAGAACGTATTTTAGGTATCGATATTGAAAACGAAAAGTTCAATCTGGAAGACGCCGAATCCGTAGGTGGACTGATTATGGAGAAACTAGGAGATATTCCCAAAGAGGGGCAACGCATCATTTTTGAACAATTCGATATTTTGATCAAACAAATGCATGGGCCACGTATTGCATTAGTGCAAGTATTTCCTAAAGAGTTAGCTGCAAAGATGTGATGTTATGCCATCAACTTCACTTGTCAAACTGTTTAATAACGTACGTACGGGCAAGATTAACTCACTGGCAGTCAGCCCTATTGGCCCTACTCCTTGCTCGACCAACACATCAGCCGCTTTGCCATGCAGCCAAACAGCAGCCAACGCTGCGTCTCTTGCAAACCACCCCTGTGCTAACAAAGCACCACCAACACCGGCTAACACATCCCCGGTACCAGCTGTCGCCAAACCCGGATTGCCAGTCGGATTAATGATTACGTCACTATTTGGCGATGCAATTACCGTACCTGTTCCTTTGAGGATGAGGTATGCCTGATATTGATCACTTAAAGTACGAGCAGATCGTAAACGATCTGATTGTACTTCTTGGAGACTGCATCCCAATAAGCGCGCAGCCTCTAAAGGATGCGGAGTCATCAATGTAGGACTGATACGCTGCGCCACTTTTTGTTGCAACCCCTGATCTTGAGCAATTAAATTCAATGCATCCGCATCAAGTAACATGGGAGTATCAAACTCCAACACCCGCGCAAGTAAAGCATGCGCCTCGCTTGACAATCCTAAACCAGGGCCAACGACCAACGTGGCAGAAGAAAAATCAAATGTATCTGGTGACCGACACATTAACTCCGGCTCGTTTCCATCGTAAGTTAAGGTTTCGTCAAGCGAAACAACAAAAACTCGACCGGCACCAGAATGCAGAGCAGCACGCCCTGCCAATAAAACGGCGCCAACCATGCCTGGCGCACCACCAACGATAGCAACATTCCCATAAGTGCCCTTGTTCGTATGGTGGAGACGTTGCTGCAATGATGATTGAAACAAATCCACACTATTGAGAAAAATCCGTGAAGCAAGCTGATTAATATACAGGTCACCAGTTTCCAAATCAGCAACATATACTTTACCGGCACAATCTCTACCATAAAGAGTGTGGAGGCCGACTTTGTCGGCAATAAACGTAATGGTTGCTGTAGCACGTATTGCTACACCGCCTTGTTCTATACCAACGATATTGCCCGTGTCGGCATCCAAACCACTTGGTACATCCAGCGCCAGAATGGGTGCTGGCAAAGCGTTAATAGCATTGATCAACACCTTCAAATCACCCGTGATGGGGCGCGTTAAACCAATACCAAACAAACCATCAATGATTAAATCCCACGTTATCGAAGTAATACGAAATATGACATCCTGAACGTTGCTCATCGCCATAAAATGCACCGCACTGTGCCGAGCACGCGCCATAGCCAATGTAAACTCCGGCGATTCTTTCATGCCTGGGTAATGTAAAAGTGTGACTTGCGTTCCTCTTTGTGCCAACTGATACGCAAGCTCCAACGCGTCTCCACCATTATTACCAGGACCTGCCAACACCAATACTTTTGCTTGCGTCAATGGCAGGGCAAGATAATTCAATGCTACCTTTGCGGCCTCCAAACCAGCGCGCTGCATAAGCGTCGCCACGGGCAAATCGGCAGCAGCGGCTCGCTCAACAGCAAGAACATTATCAATTGTATAAAGAGAATGCATTTTTACCGATATTGTTACTATTCAACAATATACAAATCACCTTAAAGTACTTCATACGTACCTAATCATCAGATGGAATCAGCATCGTATGGAACTGCTTGTCCGAGTACATAACTTACAAAACTTTCAATAAGATCCAAATGACTAGACACGCCTACCCCCCCAGTTTCTGATGCGCTGTACGACTCAATAGAAAAAGAGCCCGATGAGGAAACGGCTGATTCTGAGGTTATATTTTTAGGAGCGGAAGTATCCAACGCTGATTCTTCGTCTGGAAGTTGGTGATGATTGCCCCCATCTTGCACAACAGCAACAAAATCTCCGGGTCCATGATTTTCTAATGTCGTGTCACGTCTGCAATTTATATACGCGATATATGCAACAAGTGGAATTGCCAATAATGCTATTAAGCCTAATGGCCGGAGATCATGCGTATTTTTTAAGTCATCGGTTAAAAATTGAGAATCGTCGCTTAAATATTGAAAACAATCTTCTACTTTTTCAGCAAGTCGACAACAATCCTCATCGGTATCAATTAGATGTCCTGTCTCATCACTACTCAACATGACATCTGGTCCACATACATTCTCACCATCGATATCCAACAGATAAGCATCCCAAACTGAAACGCGTAATGTATATTCCTCCCCAGATATATTAAACGCAATATATTTGTATTGATCTTCTTGGAAGGGAGTATTTTTTATATCATTAGCCAAATCAAATGCACAGGAAGAATTATTCCCCCCGGCCATACTTTCCCCTTTTAACGCTGTCAGATAAGCATCTTGCAATGACTCACCCAACAAATCCAAACTCCATAATCCATGACGTAATAAGCGAATCGTAATATCACTACCATTACGGTTGATGCTGATGCCTTTATCAGACAGCGCTTTTGTGCGCTCTAATAAATTTTCTGGTGTCGGACACCATATGCCAGCATACCGGCCATCTGGAATTTGAAATTCAAGATAGTCAGGATGTACCTGAATTCTTCCTTCATTACGCAAACGACTGAGTTCAGTTGCCATATCTTTTACGGCAGTACCATCGGAACAATATGCTGGGCTCAGCATAACAAGACTGGCTTCAATTTCCGCTACTGTCAATTCCGCATCTAGGAGTTGATTGGCCACATAGAAAAGGACACCTTGGATATCATTACTGATCAGTACAGTACCATCTACCGTCGTGTATCCCCCTGCCCGCGAATAAGGTGCTTGAGGATCTGTCGAATACTGGTTCCAATCGTAACCAGAATAAACCCATTTACACTCTATATTGTGCGTTTTGGCCAATCTGGCAATATCTTGAATCGGCATTTGAGTCAACAGCCAAGTTGACGAAAGACTCATACTCACCTTTGCATCAGATATATGTGTCTTCAGTGCTCCAAACAATTCATTGATCAATAAAAGAATATTGTCTCTATTCGTATCAACATTAAAAATTGATTCCAAATCAGACTGAATATTCAAATTACAATCTTTGTAACCATCACTGCGCATTTTCTCTACGACATTGCTAACAAATTCCTGTCTTGATCCAGCAGCAGAAGCCATGATGAGAAATGATAAGGAATCGATAGCACTCCCTATAGACAACACGGGTGTAGCACCTGCATTAGCAATGGCACTCCTCGTATCATTGAACTGAGTCCATCTCTTATTTTCGTCACAAGGACTTTCGATCCAACTACACGAGTGCAATGAACCATCACTTGCCAAAGAAATATAGACAGGCGCGATACTGGCGCCTATTGTTTCCCGACCAAAACTCACATTAGGAGACCAAATTTCCTTATAAAGCATATCCAAGGAAGTTGTTTTATTTGCAATTTTATTGGCAGTGGTAAGAGTTGATGCGATAGCCAATGATCCAAACAAATTCATAACAAGCCTTATGGTTACTTAAAAAATATTACAAAAAAAGAAACACCAATATCATTTCACCATTCATAGATGAACGAAATCCTGAAGTGGGGAGATATGCCAACCGAAAGCCAACACATCGTTTTTGAACAATATTCTGATCAAAAAGAGGCATAACCCACGTGATGTATTCATACAGTTTTTTAAAGCAGCGCAGGACAAAACATAGTATGCGAACACACGTTAATTATGCATCTTCATCACGATACCTTGGGCTATTAAATACCCTTACGGCTTGTGCCGTTATAGGCATCATATCGAACCCGTCTATTGAATGCTCAGATGATGGCAAAACTTCTGCAACGACTAAGTTAGCTGGGGCCTCTAGGTCTACATCTATATAAGGTATCACCATTGCATGAGTATCAACAATCTCAGATACCTGCATAGAAACTGGATATGCATCTGCATCAGCTTTTTCCCCGTACTTTAAAATGCAGGGAATGACGCACAAAAAGAGAAAAAAGAAATATCTTGGATCGAAAGCATTACCTGAACTACTGCCCGAGGCTTGATCAGTTGAAAAATGGCTATAAACCTTTTCAGAAAGCTGGCAGCGATGCTCGTCAGTATTAATTAACTGTCCAGTATCGTCATGCTCGAATGCTATTCCGGCACCTAAAATATTCTGACCATTCACATCCAGCAAATACGCATTCCAAGCCGAAACTTGTAAGGTATAACTGGCTCCGTTAACATCAAAAACGACATTTTTAAATCCATTTGTACCTGCCTGAGCATTTTTGATATCGTTGGCCAAACTTACCCTACAAGCACTGCCCCCCGAATCATCAATACTTTCTCCCTTCATCGCTTTTAAATAAAGTGATTGTAGAGACGAACCCACTCCATTCAAACTCCATAATCCATACTTGCTAATGTGAATAGTGATATCTACACCATTGCGCGCAATCCGAATACCCTGATCAGTCAATGTCTGCTTACGTGCTATCAGCGCCTCCGGTACCGGGCACCACACATTCGCATAAGGACCATCCGGAATTTGGAACTCCAGATAATCCGGATGTATCTTAATTTTCCCCTCGCTGCGCAAACGACTTAATTCATTTGCGACATCTTTTACGGCCATATTATTTGAACAATATCCTGAATGACCCACAACAAGATTAGCTTCAATTTTCTCCGCCGTCCACCCTGCACTCAACAACTCATTAACAATATAGCTAAGCGCACCCTGTATGTCATTGCTAAACAGTTTGGTTCCATCTATCGTCCAGCGATCTCCTGGTCTAAAAAAAGGAGCTTGTGGCTGTTGAGCATTGTCATTCCAGTCGTAACCAAAATAAAACCACTCACATGCTATCTTGTGTGTGTCGGCAGAAGTCGCAATCTCACGAATCGGTGTTTGGGTTAAAAACCAAGCTGGCGCCAAGCCAAATTTCACCGTGACATTCGGAATATGTATACTCAACGCAGCAAATAGCTCATCTGCCAACAAAGCGATATTCGCTTTATTGGCACTGACACCTAACCCCGTTGAAAAATCCCCCTCAATATCCAAATCAAGATGTTTATAACCATCATTCAACATTCGATTGATGACATTATCAATAAATGTTTGTCTCAACCCTTCAGAAGCTGCAATGGTGAGAAATGGTGCGGAATCTAAAGCACCACCTATCGACAACACTGGGGTCGCACCTGCATCCAAACTAGCTGCTTGATGTTGTGCTAACGTATTCCATCTTGCCGCTTCATTACAAGCCGTTTCCGTTAAGCCACAAAAATGTAATGAACCATCATCTCTGGGATACACAAAAGCCATCGAAACTTCAGCACCTTGTACATCAGCGCCAAAATTCACACTATTTAACCAAGTTTCATCGTAAAGCATGCCCAAAGAGGCTGTTTTGTTTGTAGCAAATACAGTCGGTGCTGTCTTCATTACATTGTGTGCAGCAGCACCTACTGCCAACATTCTTAATACATTCATAAAAATCCTGATTGCTCATTTTTAACTAAATTGCAATCAAATTACAACTAAATTACTCATAGCCAAAAACAAAAATTAACAATAAATCATGCAAATAAGTAATTATAAAAATAGTAATGACAAATATCAATTAATCATTAACAAGAAATATAAAGTACCAACCCAAAACATCATGCTTTTTTCAATGACGTGTTAAAAACGGTAAAATGCCAACACGTATCATTCTCAAAAAAACATTAACAATCTGAGTCGCTCAATTACCAGCAATCAAGTATGTCCAACACTACCTCCAGCTCCAACTTTCTACGCAACATCATTGAAGAAGATCTTGCCGCCGGCACGCACACACGCGCTGGCTTGCCCTCTGTCATTACACGCTTCCCCCCTGAGCCCAATGGCTATTTGCACATCGGCCATGCCAAGTCGATTTGTCTTAATTTTGGCTTGGCACGCGATTATGTCGGACGTTGTCATTTGCGCTTTGACGATACCAATCCCGAGCAAGAAGAGCAGGAATACGTCGACACCATTATTGATTCCGTGCAATGGTTAGGTTTTAGCTGGCAGCATCAAGAGCAGACGCATTTGTACTACGCCAGCAATTATTTCGAACAGTTGTATGCGATGGCTGAATATCTGATCCAAGCCGGTCATGCCTACGTAGACAGCCAAAACGCCAAAGACATGGCAGCTAATCGAGGCAGTTTTTCTGAAGCCGGGAAAAATTCACCTTACCGCGAACGCTCAGCCGAAGAGTCGCTGGCATTATTCCGTCGTATGAAGGCGGGGGAATTTGCAGATGGCGAACACGTGCTACGCGCCAAGATAGACATGGCATCGCCCAATATGAATATGCGCGATCCGGCCATTTACCGCATTCGCCACGCACATCATCACCGCACTGGCGACACCTGGTGTATTTATCCAATGTATGACTACACCCATCCTTTATCCGATGCGCTGGAAAACATCACGCACTCGATTTGCACGCTGGAATTCCAGGATCACAGGCCGTTTTACGATTGGATTATTGCGCGCTGTGCCGAGGGTGGATATTTCCAACAACCCGTCCCACAACAATATGAATTCGCCCGCCTCAATCTGACTTATGTCGTCACCAGCAAACGCAAACTGCGCCAACTGGTAGAACAAGGCATCGTCAATGGCTGGGATGATCCACGCATGCCCACCATTGTTGGGCTACGTCGTCGTGGTTACACGCCAGAATCAATACAACTGTTTTGCGAACGCATCGGCGTCACCCGCTCAGACGGCTGGATAGACATGAGCACCTTAGAAGGTTGCCTGCGCGAAGACTTAGATCCCAAAGCACCACGTGCCACTGCTGTGTTACGTCCTTTACAACTCATCATCGATAACTTGGCTGACGGTGTTGCGATCGAATGCAGCGCACCAGTTCATCCGCATCATCCTGAACACGGCATGCGCACTTTTCCACTCAGTAATACATTGTGGATAGAGCAGGAAGATTTTATGGAAGTACCCAGCAAGGGCTATTTCCGCCTCTTCCCTGGCAATAAAGTGCGGTTACGTCATGGCTTCGTAGTGGAATGCACCGGTTGCGACAAGGATGAACAGGGCAACGTGATCGCCGTACATTGCAACTACTTCCCTGACAGCCAATCCGGCACACCAGGCAGCGCCAATTACAAGGTCAAAGGCAACATCCACTGGGTAAGCGCAGCACACGCTTTATCGGCTGAAGTTCGCTTATACGACAGATTGTTTACCGACCCCAATCCTGATGCGGGCGGCAAGGATTTCATCACCTTGCTTAATCCTAATGCCTTAGAAGTCGTGCAAGCATATCTGGAACCAGGCATGCGCGATGCGCTACCGGATGCACGTTACCAATTCGAGCGACACGGTTATTTTGTCGCGGATAGAGTGGATTCTGTAGCCGAGAAACCGGTGTTTAATCGAATTACCACATTGAAGGATTCTTGGGCGAAATAGGATTCATACAACATGCTGTCCGAATTTGACCTAATAGCCCGCTACTTCACCCGTCCCAAGCATGCCGGCAAGCAAGTAGCATTAGGAATAGGCGACGACTGCGCGCTATTACGTCCATCGGCTGGCATGCAAATCGCGATTTCTTCTGACATGCTGGTGGAAGGACGGCACTTCTTCCCCGATACCAACCCCTACCAACTTGCACACAAATGCTTAGCGGTCAACTTATCTGATTTAGCTGCAATGGGAGCCAAACCCGTCGCATTCACCCTAGCGCTTTCCCTACCACAAGCAACGCCCACATGGCTGGCAGACTTTTCTGCTGGCTTGTTTGCGTTAGCCGATGCCCATGATTGCGCACTGATAGGCGGCGATACGACCAAAGGGCCGTTGACGATTTGTATCACTATTTTCGGTGAAATCCCTACTGGCCAAGCCTTGCTGCGGAGCGCTGCGCAAGTGGGCGATGATATCTGGGTGTCCGGTACGCTAGGCGATGCCAAACTAGCGTTGGCGATTTATCAAAATGAATTAAACCTGGACAGCACCACACTCGCCGACGCCGCCATACGCTTACACACGCCAACACCACGCGTGACGCTGGGATTAGCTTTGCGTGACGTAGCACGAGCAGCGATTGATATTTCAGATGGTTTGGCGGGTGATTTGATGCACATTCTGCACATGTCCAAAGTGGGCGCCACATTGGATGTGGATACCCTTCCCTTTGGCGCCAACCTGACACAACACGCGCAAGCATTGCGCTATCAATACGCGTTGACGGGTGGGGATGATTACGAACTATGCTTCACTGCACCTCCCACACAACGTGATGCCGTGCTGGCAGCAGCGCACAATACCACCACACCTGTCACCCGCATTGGTGTGATTGAAGCCACACCCGGTTTGCGCTTAGTCAATACGCACGGCCCTATCGTCATACCGGGCAATTCTTTTGACCATTTTCTCTCTGCATAAAATGATGAATACGCCACCAACACCCGAAGCAATTCCCTCCAAACGATCCAATTCCAACTCCAAATTCATGTGGTCGCATTATTCCCATGTCATCGCCCAAGGCTTTGGCAGCGGCTTGTCACCCATTATGCCGGGCACCAGCGGCACCTTGTTTGCCTGGTGTTCGTATGTCGTGCTAACAGAACGCTGGCCGGCGTTGTTTACCCCAACGCTGTGGGCCATGATCATCGTGATAGGTTTTTTCATCGGCATTTGGGCGTGCGAAAAAACAGGAAGAGACCTGGGCGTACCTGATCACGGCAGCATGGTGTGGGATGAAATCATCGCATTCTGGCTAGTGCTGCTATTTGTCATGCCAGCTGGATGGGCGACGCAATGCTGGGCATTTATTCTGTTTCGCTTTTTTGATATGGTGAAACCACCACCAATTCGCTATTTCGATCGCCACATCAAAGGCGGCTTAGGCGTCATGTGGGATGACGTAGTGGCAGCGTTTTATACCTTGCTGGTACTGAGTTTTTATTTTTCTTTTAACAAATAAAATTTAAAGAAACCTCAAACCAAGCACAAAACAAGCTTCAAACAAAATAGCGTCGATGGTAGAGTAATACCCACAAGCAACATCTCCCTCATTCATTCAAGCCAAAACACAGCACAAGGAGCACATCGTGACGAATAACATGATTGATTTAGCAACACAAATCGGCGCTGCATTGAAAGCCAAAGGATTACTGCTAACGACTGCTGAATCTTGCACGGGTGGTGGCGTTGCACAAGCGATTACAGAAATCGCAGGATCGACAGAATGGTTTGACTGCGGCTACGTCGTGTATTCCAACGCATCCAAAACCGAAATGCTAGACGTGCCAGCGGCCCTAATCGCCCAACTCGGCGCCGTCAGCGAAGAAGTTGCCGCCGCCATGGCAGAAGGTGCGCTCGCCAATAGCAATGCGCATGTTGCAGTTTCGACTACTGGCATTTCAGGCCCAACTGGTGCTGTACCGGGCAAGCCCGTCGGCACCGTATGCTTTGCATGGAGCACAGGACATACGATACATACAGAGCGCAAAGTCTTTGCTGGCAATCGTCAGGAAGTACGCGAGCAAACGGTTGTATATGCGCTACAAGGCTTGTTGCGTGCTATTAACGACATTTAAGTTTTCAGTTCAACTACTGTCACTCTTGCGTCAGCGAGAGTGACAAAAAAATCCTGCCTAACTCGTAATCTGCCATTGATATTCATAGCTCCTGAGCGCCTCTTCTATCATAGCCAGCAATGTTGGTTCATCCCAAGGTTTACGCAGTGATTGATACACGCCGCCGCGTTTAAAGGCATCATGCAATTCAGCGGTTTTATCGGAGTCATCAGTCAATAAGATGCGCACCACGGCTGGATGCATGCGTTTGATTTTGTGGAAAAATTCGATACCTGTCATATTCGGCATCGAATAATCACATAACACCACACCGATTTCGTTAGTCGCCAATAAATTGAAGGCTTCCATCGCATTATGCGCTGTCAAAATGTTATAGCCCTTAGATTGCAACATATGCTCAAGAGCAATTAACACCTGTGGTTCATCATCTACCAACAACAAAGAACGCATGGCGTGGCGACGGCCCAATTTGTTAGCAGGTACTGCACGATCTTCCATTAATAAATTCGTACATTCTTTAACGGGTAATGGCTTACTGAAATAGTACCCTTGCATTTCATTGCAACCATGATCCGCCAACAAGGCGAGTTGTCCTTCGCTTTCCACTCCTTCGGCAATCACTTTCAAATGCAGGCTATGCGCCATGGAAATCACAGCATCCGAAACGGCCAAATCTTCATCGTTAGAAACAATATCGCGCACAAAGCTCAGATCTAACTTAATTTTATCGACAGGGAAACGTTTCAAATAGCCCAAATTCGAATAACCAGTACCAAAATTATCAATCGATAAGCGAATACCCAAACTCTTCAATTCATGCATAACACGTATGGTGGCTTCGGGGTCTTGCATAGAAAACGATTCGGTAATTTCCAGCTCAAAATAAGCCGGATCTATTTGGGTTTCATGTAACACTCTGGCGACAGCATTAGAAAATCCTTGCTGCAAGAACTGCACAGCAGAAACATTCACCGCCACTGGAAGATTTGCCACACCAGTCTTTTTCCATTCAATTTGTTGCAGACAAGCGGTACGCATCACCCAATCACCGATCAAGTGCATGATCCCCAATTCTTCCGCCAAAGGAATAAAACGCAAGGGAGCGACGGCTCCCAACTCGGCTTGACTCCAGCGCAACAAAACTTCCAAACCAGATATTTTCCCTTTCTTCAACTCAATACGAGGCTGGTAATGCAAGGAAAATTCGTTCTGAGCCAAGGCAGATTGCAGCCCCAATTCCAGTGCAGCACGTTCATTGACACGGCTAGGTAAAGTAGCGGTATAAAACTGAAAATTCTCACGTCCGCCTTCTTTGGCCCGATACATTGCGGTATCAGCATTTTTCAGCAAAGTATCTGCGTCCTCTCCATTTTGAGGATACACAGCAAAACCGATACTGCTCGTGATGGTATATTCACGCCCGTTCAAGGAAATGGGTTGATTCATGCCAGAAAAAACCTGTCGCATGGTGTAGTGGCTAATCTCTTCGCCAGCACGATAATGCAAAATTAACGCGAACTCATCAGCCCCCAAACGCGCCACCGTATCTGCCTTGCGTACGCATGAACGCAAGCGCTCAGCCATTATCAACAATAATTGATCACCAAATTCTCGCCCCAAACTATCATTGAATGACTTAAATTTATTCAAATTCAGAAACGCCACCACCACAACTCGTTGATGGCGTTGCGCATACACCAATGCTTGATGTAAACGATCAACGAACAGATTGCGATTCGGCAAACCTGTCAAAATATCGTGGTTAGCCTGATATTCCAACTGAATCGCCTTACCCTCCAGATTGGCCTGAAAATTCATCAATGATTCCGCCATTTGATTCATTTCATGGCCCAGCGTATCAATTTCATATTCCCCTATCGCCGCCACTCTGGCATTGAAATCACCGGCAGTAATACGCTTGGCAAATGCAATGATTTGTGTGATGGAACTAGTGATCCGCCATGAGATCAACACCGCAATAAAAATAGCCAACAGCAAAGCCACCACGACGGTCAACAAGATCGACCACTGGGCAACTTCTAATGCATGTTGTGCTTTATTTAATCGTGCCGAAGTTTGAACATGCAACTCTTCCAACAAAGGTTCAATAGTCAGCGCAACAGCCACATAATCATCCTTGGCCATGATGGCTGCATCAGCCACTTGGGTATAACGTAAAAAATCTTGGGAATATTCCGTCAACAAAGTGCTAATACGTTGTTTCTTTAACGTAGGCAAATGGCTTTTTCCTATATTAGCGCGCAACGTTTTCATGCCATCCAAAAATTTTCTGAGATAAGCATCATGTCCCAAGCGAATATAGTCTTTTTCATACCGACGTAAAGCTTGCAACTCAAACATCATCGCCTGATATTCAGAATTACCACTATCCTTGGAGTTTTTGGCATCTTTACCATCTTGATAATCTGGATCGTTACTACCATCTTCCGCCGTAATTAAGGCTTCGATTTCATGTGTTTTAAGACGAAATCGATCCTGCCAACCGATATCGAAGTAACCCAAATGCTGGTACAAATCGGTTAAAGCCACAAACTTTTTTTCGTATTCCTGAATTTTTTGCAGAATCTGATTGGCTTTTTCAACCACACCCGCATCGCTCGATAACGAGCGTATTTTCTCAACTTGACTACTTAAATCAGCCAAATGTGTATGTAACAAAGGGAGATAACGTGTCTTGGTTTTGGCTAAACCAATCTCGGTGATTTCTTGCAAAAACTCTCGTTCTACACGTCGCGCTTTCAGCAAAGTTTGCAAACCACGTAAACCTAATTCCGTCACCTGCCCTTCAACAGTATCTGGCTTGCTGGCTTCTGAAATCAAGTATTGCTGGCTAATACCAAATACCATGCTCACAACCAACATCAGAGTAAGAACTGACGCAAATCCCAAAATAAGCTGGGATTTGACGCTACATACACGCCGCCATAAAGGAATTTTTCCCAAAAAATCTTTGACTTCCAACTTATGCTCCAAATACATTTTTCATAAATGGCTAGTACACGTAGTCACATTTGACGAACAAATCACATGTATTAATCATTCTTACAATATTCTGCGTAATATTTTTCGTACTACTTTGACTTTGATCTTGCGCAATATTGCGGTGTCGCAGTACTTCTCACAGTCCCTCTTTCAGGAACAAAAAATAACAAAAAGAAAAGCATGCTTAATAAGGAATTATCTTCTTTTGCAAGGGACAGCATGATACACGCCAACGGTATATTTTGTTGTTATAGCTACAGCTACGCAAATTGGGGATGGGGCCTATTTCTTGACTGCACGTATTGTGTGTTGCTCAATAAATTAAACTTCACTCTCAATCTCAATCTAAACTTCAATCATTTACGACTAGGGATATCCAACTATAAAATAAGCATTTAAAAAATTGCAGAAAACCCAGCACAAACATACACATATGACAACATTACCCCCATGCCCCCAATGCAAATCGATTTATACCTATGAAGATCAAGAACTTCTAATATGCCCAGAGTGTGCGCATGAATGGCCCCAAAATGACACTGGTACGGCAGAAAATGGCGAAGATGAAGGTTTAATTATCCGCGATGCAAACGGCACAGTGCTAAAAGACGGCGACACCGTCACACTGATCAAAGATCTCAAGCTAAAAAACTCATCAGATGTGATTAAAGTCGGTACCAAAGTCAAAAACATTCGTCTAGTCGACAGCGACCACAATATCGATTGCAAAGTCCCAGGTATTGGTCAAATGGGATTGAAATCGGAGTTTGTGAAGAAAATTGTAGAGTAAATTTTTTTCAGTGCGACGATCATGTACCAACACTTAGTCGCACTCATCGACAAATGGCAGAAGTTCGACATCAAAACATATGCCAGTAACGCAAGGCTAATCCACAAAGACGTATTCACCCTTAATCTTCTTTGGTGTAGTCATTAAAAACCCTGGAAATATGTTTTCACGTACATAAATGACATAGAACATCACTCCGATGGATACGGCGAAACCAATCCAAGAAGCTAAAGATGTTGTTGTGAGGCTCGTGAGTGTCTGCGGCGCTTGCACAATTGACAGCACAATGTATGCGTTGTAAGCGCCAACACGATTGGTATAGAAGCCCCAAACAAATAGCAAAGCAATCGGAATTGCCGAGAGTGCGATCATCAATTGGGCACTAGAGCCCATCTTTGCGCTGGCAAAGTACCCTACGAAAAAAGCCATGACCGCCTGAATAAGCATGATAACAATCAGCACGTTGACCTTTCCACTATGCTTTTCGCAGCGTATAGGATTTGGGTGTGCAGCAACAAAGTATGCAAGTTGACTATCTCTGCCCCCCTGACCGGAAAGTTGAGCAAATACCTTTGCCTTCGGTGTACCCAAGGACAGAAGCTCGCCAACTTTGGCTTTGATCTCTTTTTTATTCATCACAATTGTTTTCCCTATAGAACATAATCGAACCGTTTGATGCATGAAAAACCAAAATAATTTCAACAAAAGCAAATTTTAATGCAGGATCGAAGATCATCTTCTGATCCGAAACAACATTTCAATTCTCGCCCAGTGCAACAAATCGCACAAGTTAAGTCCCTGAAAACAAAAAACCCGCGATCTCAAAGAGTATCGCGGGTTTTTATATTTTTGGCGGAGAGAGGGGGATTCGAACCCCCGATAGGCTATGAACCTATACACGCTTTCCAGGCGTGCGACTTCAACCACTCATCCATCTCTCCTGATGGTTTACTGCTGTGTTCGTTTTTACGAAGGCGCGTATTATAGCAAGGAATAATTGGGCGTAGGATAATTTTGCAGAGTTTTTTTGCTCTAATTTTCCCGGACACTTCGATAGGAGGCATCTCTCTATCATAGGAGTAAAACGTGAAAGTAGCTCCTTGCCGCTCAGTAGTTACCCAATCTCAGGCGATCGGCCTTGGCCTCTTGTTCCATATGAACCCAGTCGACAATCTCACTGTTGGGTATGTAGCCCGAAACCAGTTGCGCGATCACAGTTCGAAGGATGCTAACATCATTGATGCTTAGTGCCAGCTCCAGCGTGCGCAACTTGGGCTTCAAATCTGCCCAGGACATGAAATCCTCATGCGCTTTCATGATCCGGGGGTGCGAGGTCAGATCCGGATTATCGCCAATCAACAGTTCCTCGTAGAGTTTTTCACCAGGACGCAGGCCGGTGATTTCGATCTCAATGTCGCCTTTCGAGTAGTGCTCATCCCGAACGGTCAGACCAGAAAGCTCTATCATGCGCCGGGCAAGGTCCATAATCTTGACCGACTCGCCCATGTTCAATACAAACACTTCCCCTCCTTTAGCCATAGCGCCGGCCTGAATGACCAATTGTGCCGATTCAGAGAGAGTCATGAAATAGCGGGTAATCTCAGGGTGGGTCAGCGTAATCGGTCCACCATCGCGAATTTGCTGGAGAAACTTGGGTACGACAGAACCCGAGGATCCCAACACGTTGCCAAAACGCACCATGCTGAATTTGGTCCCTGGCTTGGTCGCGGCCAATGCTTGCAAAACCATTTCTGCCAAACGCTTGCTGGCCCCCATGATGCTAGTCGGACGCACGGCCTTGTCGGTGCTAATCAACACAAAGTCAGTCACTCCGTTTTCTGCGGCGGCCTGCGCGGTGCGCAAGGTGCCCATTACATTGTTTCTGATACCCTCTGTCGGATTGTGCTCAACCAGCGGTACATGCTTATAGGCTGCAGCGTGATACACAGTGTCCGGACGCCAAGTCGACATAATCTCGCGCATGCGATCTTCGTCTTGGGCGGATGCCAGCAAGGGGAGTAAGATCGTTTTTTTGCCAGCGCACCGCTCTTCCAGTTCTTGGTGAATAGCATACAGTGCAAATTCGCTCAATTCGACCAGCAACAGCTTTTCGGGGCCTACAGCTAGAATCTGGCGACACAGCTCGCTACCAATAGAACCACCTGCGCCAGTAACCAAAACCACCTTGTTGATGTTGTTTTTGGATAGCAAAAGATGGTTAGGCATGACTGGCTCACGACCTAATAAATTGTTGATGTCCAAGTCCCGCACATTGCTTAAATTCATTTTACCGATGGGGACATCACTCAAGCCTGACAAGGTACGAACGACTCTCAACCCAATGCGAGCGGCGGCGCGCGAAGCCGCCACAAAGCGCAGCAACAAGTCAATCATTTTTCTTTTACCCCATCTCCCGTGCCTTTTCCACCTACAGTCATGAAAATGTATTTGAAGTACGAACTCAGATCAAGACTTTGCAACATACGAGCATCCGTCTCAGCCAACAGCTTCGGCATAGACATATCAATCTTGCTTACTTGGGCCAGTCCAGTAATACCGGGCCTTACGTCAAATACAGATCGTGCGGCACGCTCATGGATCACCTCCATCTGGTTAAACAAACAGGGCCTTGGCCCAACCAAACTCATTTCACCTTTGAGCACATTCCAAAGCTGTGGCAATTCATCCAATTTACTGCGACGCAAAAATGCCCCAAAAAACGTAATGGCAGACGAATCTACCAAATGGGAAGCGACAGATGCAGTGTCAAGCCGCATGGTGCGGAACTTCACCAAAATAAACGTTTTTTGATTTCGACCAACCCTTTCTTGACGAAAGAGAGGATCCCCCGTATCAAACAACGCAGCTACATAGAGGACGAACAAGACCGGGGTGCCCAGTACCAACCCCACTAAAGAAAATAATAAATCCAACAACCGTAACATCACAACCTTTGCTGGACCGCTCTGCGCAGTCCATCATCCACTGATACTGGTGGCTTCCAATCTAACAATATACAAGTCTTGCAGATATCCACCTGCAACGAGCCAAGTAGGCGTTGTGCAACCGCCCTTTTACCTAGCAAACTTGACGCGCTTTTCAAAATACTCAATGGTACCGGAAACAAATGAGTAGGCCGATTTAAAGCTTTTCCAATTCGACGCAAAAGGTCAGCGGTAGACAGGTCATCACCATCGCTAACAAAAAAAGTCTGATTGGCTGCCTTGGGGTGGTCTACACAAGTCACAATCAAATCCACCAAATTATCCAAAGCTACCAAACTTCGGCGATTAGTTGTTACTGCGCCAAGAGGCAGTGGCAAACCACGGGAGACCCAATGTAGCAAACTAGCGAAATTACCCTTCACCCCAGGTCCGTACACCAAAGGCGAACGAATAATAACCACTTCCATTCCAGTTTCATGCATCAACAACCGCAAACCAATTTCAGCTTCAGCCTTAGAAATCGCGTAGGCATCTTCGGGTGAAGATGCATCGTGATCAGTGTAAGGGGCGCCCAGGCGTGTGGCCTCACCGTTGACTTTGATAGAACTGAGGAAAACGAAACGCTTCACACCCGCACGAGCCGCCTGTCTGGCCAGGTTGAGAGTCCCCGCCGTATTGACCTTTTGATATTCGGTCAAAGGGTCAGATACAGAGTCTTGCATCACATGCACCCGAGCAGCGCAATGAATCACTACATGACAACCAATCAAGGCCTGATTCCAATCGGTATCATCATCCACAGCACCAATAGCTATTTCACCCAAATTGGCAGACTGACGTACGGCCTGCAATACTTCAAATTTAGAGCGCAGAAGCGCCTGGGCTGTTGCCGAGCCTACAAAACCGTTCGCACCAGTAAGCAATATTTTTACGTTATGCAAATTCATTAGACCAATACAATCTTTATGCCACTTGTTTGAGTTGTTCCAAAATCGCCGGATTCTCCAGCGTGGAAATATCCTGCGTGATTTGCTCGCCTCTGGATAGGATGCGTAGTAAGCGGCGCATGATTTTTCCGGAGCGGGTTTTGGGGAGGTTGTCGCCGAAGCGGATTTCTTTGGGTTTGGCGATGGGGCCGATTTCTTTGCTGACCCAGTTGCGTAGCTCGACGGCGATTTGTGTGGCTTCTTGGCCAGTGGGGTGGTTGCGTTTTAGGACGACGAAGGCGCAAATTGCTTCGCCGGTGACGTCGTCGGGTTTGCCGACTACGGCGGCTTCTGCTACTAACGGATGCGCGACTAGGGCGGATTCGATTTCCATGGTGCCCATGCGGTGGCCGGAGACGTTCAGCACGTCGTCGATGCGACCGGTGATGGTGTAATAACCGCTGTCTTTGTCGCAGATGGCACCATCGCCAGCTAAGTACACATTACCGCCTAATTCTGCCGGGAAATAGCTTTTCTTGAAGCGTTCTGGATCACCCCAAATGGTTCGTATCATGGATGGCCATGGGCGTTTGATGACTAGCAAACCGCCCTGCCCAGCTGGGACTGGGTGACCGCTTTCGTCCACGATGGCGGTCATGATGCCGGGTAGTGGCAAGGTGCAAGAGCCTGGTACCAACGAGGTCGCTCCAGGCATAGGCGCGATCACATGGCCGCCGGTTTCGGTTTGCCAGAAGGTGTCGACGATCGGGCAGCGTTGTTGGCCGACTTGCTGGTAATACCACATCCACGCTTCGGGATTGATGGGTTCACCCACAGAACCCAATAAGCGCAGGCTGGATAAATCGTATTGTTTGGGATGGACTTGATCGTTAATGGCGGAGGCTTTGATCAAAGCACGGATTGCCGTTGGGGCGGTATAGAAAATACTGACTTGATGCTTTTGAATGATGTCCCAAAAACGGCCAGCATCGGGATAAGTCGGCACGCCTTCAAATATGATCTGCGTCGCGCCCATTGCCAAGGGGCCGTAGGCGACGTAGGTGTGACCAGTGATCCAACCAATGTCGGCGGTGCAGTAAAAGACATCTTTGGCTGGTTGGATATCAAAAGTCCATTGCATCGTCAGCATGGCCCACAATAAATAACCGCCGCAAGCATGCTGTACGCCTTTGGGTTTGCCAGTGGAACCGGATGTATACAGAATAAACAATGGATGCTCGGCGCTAACCCATTCTGGCTCGCATGTTTTCGATTGTGGGGTGATTAACTCTTCCATCCAAAGGTCTTGCTTTGGGTTGAAAGAAATCGCATTACCAGTACGTTTATGCACAATCACCTGCTGCACGCTGTCGCATCCTGGCAATGCCAGCGCTTCATCGACGATGGCTTTGAGCGGCAGCGTCTTGCCACCGCGAATTTGTTCATCTGCTGTAATAATCGCCACAGCACCCGTATCGACAATGCGTTCATGCAGCGACTTGGCGGAAAAACCGCCGAACACTACGGAATGAATCGCGCCAATCCGAGCGCAGGCTTGCATCGCCGCCACGCCCTGTATCCCCATCGGCATATAGATAATGACGCGATCACCTTTTTTGACTCCCACAGATTTCAAGCCATTGGCTAATTTGCAAACTGTTTGATGCAATTGGCGATAAGTCACCTTACGCACATTTCCATCATCGGCTTCAAAAATAATGGCAACACGCTCGCCATGGCCGTTTTCTATATGTCTATCCAGGCAGTTGTAGGACGCATTTAAGGTTCCGTCCTCAAACCAGCGATAAAACGGCGCATTGCTTTCATCTAAAACGTGGCTAAACGACTGTTGCCAACTCACGTTCTCACGCGCCAGTTTGGCCCAAAAACCGGTGTAGTCATCCTGCGCGCGTGTACATAAGGCGCGATACGCATCCATGCCCGCAATGTTGGCACTTTGCGCCCAAGCTGTAGAAGGGGAAAATACGCGGCTTTCGTGCTTTAACAATTCGATTTCTGCCATGGCTTTTTATCCGATAAAAGTTTACAAACAATGCGCCGAAAATTTACATGGCATGCGCCTGCTTGTCCAGACAGATACGGCATCAACTCGGTTAAAATACCGCCCGACAATTTTTGTCTCGTTTTTTGCCATTCATCATTCAACATTCACCCTATATCAATGAGTAAAAATGCGTAACTCTCAACAAAACCCTCCTCGCCTCCCCTTGTTACCACGTCTAATTTTTATGAGCCGCTGGTTGCAGTTGCCACTGTATCTCGGACTAATTTTGGCGCAATGCGTCTACGTTTTCCACTTTTGGGTTGAACTCAAGGATTTGATCGGCGCTGCGTTGGGCAATCAATCTGCGTTGGAACATATTTTTGATGCCATTACCGTTGATGGCGCCAGTAGACCCAGCAAGTTGAATGAATCCACCATCATGTTGGTCGTGCTAGGTTTGATCGACGTAGTCATGATTTCTAACCTGCTCATTATGGTAATCGTCGGTGGGTATGAAACCTTTGTTTCCCGTCTCGGCCTGGATCAACATCCAGACCAACCGGAATGGCTGTCGCATGTCAATGCATCAGTACTGAAGACCAAACTGGCGATGGCGATTATCGGGATTTCCTCGATTCACTTACTCAAAACCTTTATCAACGCCAAAGCGTACGATGAAAAAACATTGATTGCACAAACGGTGATTCACATCGTGTTCTTGCTCTCTGCGCTGGCAATTGCGTATTGCGACCGTATCATGACGGTTACACATCAATCGCATCATTGATTAAAAATATCAATTATTAAAATTTTAATTATCAAATCATTAAAAATCATTAGAAACCATGACTATTATTAAACAAGACGATTTAATCGAATCGGTTGCCGCAGCGCTGCAATACATTAGCTATTACCATCCACTCGACTTTATCCAACATTTGGCACGCGCTTACGAGACCGAACAAAGCCCTGCTGCCAAAGATGCCATCGCGCAAATTCTCACCAATTCCCGTATGTGCGCCGAAGGAAAACGCCCGATTTGCCAAGATACCGGCATCGTCAATGTATTCCTCAAAATCGGGATGGAGGTGCGTTTTGAAGGCTTTAACAATCGCTCCATCAGCGATGCCATCAACGAAGGCGTGCGCCGGGCTTACAACCTCTCCGACAACAAATTGCGCGCCTCCATCGTGGCAGATCCACATTTCGCACGTACCAATACCAAAGACAACACGCCCGCCGTCATCCACATGGAATTGGTGCCGGGCAATACCATCGACGTGCAAGTCGCGGCCAAAGGCGGTGGCTCGGAAAATAAATCCAAATTTGTCATGCTCAATCCTTCTGATTCATTGGTCGATTGGGTCATGAAAACCGTTCCCACCATGGGCGCAGGCTGGTGCCCACCTGGCATGTTGGGGATTGGTATCGGCGGCACAGCTGAAAAAGCCATGTTGATGGCGAAAGAAGTCTTGATGGAAGACATCAATATGTCGGACTTGCTGCAACGCGGCCCACAAAACAAGACCGAAGAATTGCGTATCGAGTTGTACGAAAAAATCAATGCGCTAGGTATCGGTGCGCAAGGTTTGGGCGGTTTGACCACCGTGCTGGACGTCAAAATCATGATGCATCCTACGCATGCCGCATCCAAACCGGTCGCCATGATTCCTAATTGCGCTGCAACCCGCCATGCGCATTTTGTGCTAGATGGCTCTGGCCCAGCTTACATTGAGCCACCGCTGTTATCGGAATGGCCCGATGTTAGCTGGGCGCCTGATACAGAGAGATCCCAACGTGTCGATCTCAACACCTTGACCAAAGAACAGGTCGCTTCCTGGAAACCCGGTCAAACCTTACTGCTGAACGGCAAAATGTTAACCGGTCGCGATGCTGCGCACAAACGCATTCAAGACATGTTATCCAAAGGAGAAAAATTACCGGTCGACTTCACCAATCGCGTCATTTACTACGTCGGCCCCGTTGATCCAGTCCGTGATGAAGTGGTCGGCCCCGCTGGCCCTACCACAGCAACACGCATGGATAAGTTCACCGACATGATGCTAGAACAAACCGGCTTAATCGCGATGATAGGCAAAGCCGAACGTGGCCCAGCGACGATTGCATCCATTAAACAACATCAATCGGCGTATTTGATGGCCGTTGGCGGTGCGGCTTATTTGGTTTCCAAAGCTATCAAGCACGCCAAAGTCGTTGGTTTTGAGGATTTGGGCATGGAAGCGATTTACGAATTTGACGTGCAAGATATGCCAGTCACCGTTGCGGTTGATTCCCAAGGTGTCTCAGTACACACAACTGGCCCGCAAGAATGGCAAGCACTCATCAGCAAAATGTCATCGCATTGAATGCATCCATGACCAACGCCAATGCACCGATAGGTATCTTTGATTCTGGTCTGGGTGGCCTATCGGTGCTGCGGCATATTGCTGCTCAGCTACCCAAAGAGCATTTGCTGTATTTTGCTGATTCTGGTTTCGCACCCTATGGTGAAAAATCAACATCGTGGCTGATTGAACGTTCGCTGGCGATCGCGGATTTTTTCATGCAACAAAACGTCAAAGCACTCGTCGTTGCCTGCAACACCGCCACCGCCGCTGCGATCAAAGCATTACGTGCCCGCTATCCTGATCTAGTTTTAATTGGCGTCGAACCAGGTTTAAAACCCGCCGCTGCCCTAACCCACAGCAAAATCATCGGTGTCTTGGCGACGGAATGCACCTTATCCAGCGAAAAATTCACCCAACTACGAAAACAAATCAGTGCTGCTAGCCAGGTCACATTTTTGCCACAAGCGTGCATAGGATTAGCAGATCAAGTCGAAAAAGGTGAGCTAAACTCCCCCGCCACCATCGCCCTACTGCAAACCTATATCGCACCTTTGATCCAACAAGGTGCCGATACGCTAGTGCTGGGCTGCACACATTACCCGTTTCTGCAAACGTTAATCGAAGAGATTGCGCAACAACATCAAGGCAAAAATCAGCCCGCTATCCACATCGTCGATACGGGCGCATCCGTTGCCCGGCACTTAACACGTTTATTGATTGAAAATAATTTACAACGCGACCACGATGCACGCATCAAATTAGAGGCTTACACCAGCGGCAACAAAACTGTGCTGGAAGACGCGTTTTTAACCTTATTGCAATTGCATCCACCTGTCACGGCCATTTAATTCGCTACATCACCCGCCAAATAACTATTTTTTGAATATTTTTATTTGCCAGACAAGAGCAAAGTTTGTATAATCGCCAGCTCTTCATGCAGTGGTGGTCGTAGCTCAGTTGGTAGAGTCCAGGATTGTGATTCCTGTTGTCGTGGGTTCGAACCCCATCGATCACCCCACAGAATAAAATCAAAGAGTCACATGCTTCGGCTGTGACTCTTTTTTATTTTGTCTTAGAAAGTCGATGTATCAATGATTAAATATTTCTTCTACGCAATCTTACTTACGTTAACAGCATGCAGTTCAACCCATGACCTTAAACGCGATGGGTTGAATATTTTTGGTGGTGGATTTATAGATGAAGAGCTTGGCCCTGGCGTTTATTTTATTAAGGCATTTAGTAATACTTCTCTAATTTCAACACCAAAATCTGCCGCAAATACATTCGAATACAGAGCCAAACAACTTTGCCCCATCGGATACGAAGAAATTCGCACATTATCAAATGCATATCAATCCATGACTCCGGGGTCAGATATTCCCATTCCAAACAAACCAGGATTTTTTATGCAAGGCCCTCAAATGGTTATTACATCCAAAATTGGACACATTCGCTGTAACGATGCTCCAATCACTATTAATGAAGCGAAATCTCTCGTGACTGCCAATGGTGAATAGAAATTGTAGTCAATGAAAATCAATTCCCCCTCACCACAAACTCCACCCCTACTTCTTTCCACCACGCCTGCTCTTTCTCCAACCAAAACGATAAGGTCGGATGATCCGCAATCCGATCCTGCTTCATCTCACACTCAATTTTGTTTTTCATTTTCAGGCGTAGCTGGCTAAAGTCAATTTTCAAGCGGCAATGCATAAACATAATCGCCAAACGAAGCGCCAGTACGGCTTTGGCGAAATCGGCATCGATCAGCGCTTCGCTGACTTTGCGTAAATTGCCTTTTTGACTCAGCGCCAACCTACTCATGGTACGTTGTTCGCGGGTAGTGAAGCCGGGTAAGTCGGCGTTTTCAATCAAATAGGCCGCATGTTTATGGTAATTCGTCTGCGAAACCGCCATGCCGGCTTCGTGCAACAAAGCGCTCCAATACAGATATTTTTCCAACGCATCAGATTCTGGTTTGAGCTGGCGAAACAGCACCACTGCATCATCCGCCACACGATTGGCACGGATTGAGTCGACGTGAAAATGCTGAGAAAACTCTCGCACAGCTTGCTCGCGTCGGTCACGTCTGGTGGAGCGCAGGTATAAATCCCACATCACACCCATACGCAATCCAGCGGCAATGGGCTGCAAAGCTGGAATTTCTAATTCCTGCACCAGGGCAATCAAAATCGCCAGGCCGCCGATGATGGTGCCGGCACGATCGGGATTCAGCCCGGGCATGATGATTTTTTCAACGTGGCCAAATTCAATAAAACGCGATTTGAGTGCCACCAAACTGTCATAAGACAAATCACCATTACCCAGATTGTTCTTGGAAATCACGTCATAAATTGCCCGTACCGTACCAGACGAGCCGTAAGCGTTTTGCCAATGTTGCGGCAAGTACGGTGGTGCGGCGTCTTCAAAACGCGAGCGTGCGGACAATATCGCCGCATCGTAACAAGCAGCGTCAATATGGCCAGCGGGGAAAAACGTCAGGCTCTGCCCCACTGTCCCGACACCAAATGATTCCACACGTTCAATGCTGTGCCCATCACCCAAAATCAATTCGGTTGATCCACCGCCAATATCGATGACCAAGCGCTTCTCATGTGCTGTGCCATTCGACACGGCCAACAAACTGGCGACGCCCATGTAAATCAAGCGCCCCTCTTCTTCGCCCGAAATAATTTCTATTGGATAACCGATGGCTTTTTCGGCTAAGGGCAAAAAAAGCGCGACGTTCTTGGCGATGCGGAACGTATTGGTGGCCACCACTCTGACCGCATCTAATGAATAATTGCGCAAGATGCGATTAAACCCCTTGAGCGATGTAATCGCCGACTGAATCGCTGCCTCACTCAAATACCCATCGCTATCCAGACCGGCAGCAAGACGAATCGGGTCGCGCATACTTTTGATCACACGAATGGCAACGCCGTCGTGTTGGCCTATTTGCATACGAAAACTATTCGAACCCAAATCAATTGCAGCGAACATGTGATTACCCCACTTAAAACTGAGAAGAATGAGAAGACTAAAATGACGTATCGCCAGCACACTACAGAAAATAAACTGGCACAACAAGAAAATTTAACTGAATACCGAATTCTGTATTTTCTTTGAATACATGAAATACGCATGAAATAATTCCATGTCAGACTAGCGGGCTTTTGTTTACCCATATTTATACCGATTTACGCTGACAGATCTTTAAAGGCTTTTGATACATGCACAGTTTTCCACACGAACAATTCCTGAATCGAGAACTCAGCCTGTTGGAGTTTAATCGGCGCGTCTTGGCGCAAGCCGAAGATCCGCGCACGCCATTGCTGGAACGACTACGTTTTCTGTGCATTTTTAGTAGCAATATGGACGAATTTTATGAAATTCGCGTCGCTGGCCTGCAAGAAAAAATCAAATTGCACTCCACCAGCACTGGCCCTGATGGCTTTCATGCTAGCAAAATCTTTACCCTACTAAACGACAAAGTACGGGAATTAGTCAACCATCAATATCACTTATTTAACCAAGTATTAATACCTGAATTGGCGAAACAAAATATCCGTTTCCTACGTCGCAGAAACTGGACACCACAGCAAGCAGAATGGATTAAAGCGTATTTTTTTCGCGAATTAATGCCCGTTTTAACACCTATCGGTTTAGATCCAGCGCACCCTTTCCCACGCGTACTGAATAAAAGTTTGAATTTTGCGATTGAACTAGAAGGCAAAGATGCGTTTGGACGGCATTCTGGCGTGGCGATTGTGCAAGCGCCCAAGGCTTTGCCCAGAGTCATCCACCTGCCAGCGACGATTGCTGGTGGCGAATATGGCTTCGTGCTGCTTTCATCCATCCTGCGTGCGCATATGGAAGAATTGTTTGCTGGCATGCACGTCCGTGGCTGCTACCAATTCCGCGTTACACGCAATAGCGAACTGTTTGTAGATGAAGAAGAAATCAAGAACCTGCGCGATGCCTTGCAAGGTGAATTACCGCAACGGCATTTCGGCAATGCAGTCCGATTAGAATTGGCTGCAGACTGCTCACCGAATATGATTACCTTTTTACAAAATCAATTCGAACTGCGTGAAGCGGATATTTTTCTGGTCGATGGTCCTGTCAATTTGGTGCGTTTATTACAAGTTCATAGCTGGGTGGATAGACCAGATTTGAAATACGTACCCTTTCAACCTAGCTTGCCCAAACCCTTGGTTAAACAAGCAGACATGTTTAGCGCCATACGTAAACACGATATTTTGCTACACCACCCATATCAATCGTTTACACCTGTGGTCGAATTCATCCGCCAAGCTGCGCATGATCCAAACGTTGTTGCTATCAAACAAACCGTGTACCGAGCAGGACAAGATTCAGCGCTTTTATACGCTTTAATTGATGCTGCACGCAGTGGTAAAGAAGTCACCGTCGTTGTAGAGCTACTAGCGCGTTTTGAAGAGGAGGCCAATATCAACTGGGCCGAACAATTAGAACAAGTCGGTGCGCACGTCGTGTACGGTGTAGTCGGCTATAAGGCCCACGCCAAAATGGCGTTGGTAGTACGACGTGAAGCTGGACAATTGAAACGCTATATTCACCTCGGCACCGGCAATTACCACACACAGACCACTAAGTTTTATACCGATTTCGGCTTACTCACCAGTAACGAAGCCATGGCTAACGACGTGGCGAATATTTTTCAGGAATTAACAGGATTAGGCCACCCAAGCAAATTGGCACATTTGTGGCAGTCACCTTTTACCCTACATCAAGGATTGATGGATGCGATACAACAAGAAATTGCACATGCCAAAGCTGGGCACAAAGCCCTGATCATCGCCAAAATGAACGCTTTGCTAGAACCCAAACTGATTCAAGCGTTGTATCAAGCATCCTGCGCTGGCGTCAAAATAGAATTAATTGTTCGCGGTGCGTGCGCATTACGTCCTGGGATTGCCAATTTGTCAGAAAATATTCGCGTGCGCTCCATCATTGGGCGCTTTTTGGAACATACAAGGGTATTTTATTTTTACAATAACAAAAAAGAGGATGTACGTTTATCCAGCGCAGATTGGATGGATCGCAATCTTTTCCGCCGTATTGAAGTATGTTTCCCAGTTTTGGATAAACGCTTGAAAAAACGTGTCATTCAAGAAGGGTTAAAACCTTACCTAAAAGACAATATTGAATCATGGGAAATGGATGCAGATGGTCATTATCGCCGCCGCCGTCGACGTACCACCCTCTACTCTGCCCAAAGTACTCTACTTAACACATTAGCTAATTAAGTCAGGTTACGCACTCGTCGCTCCCACTGATTTAGGCGAGAAACCAGTGTATTACTCACTCAATCTAATCTAGGATTAAAAACACCATTCGGCCGGATAAACGACGGGAGTGTAAAATCGAGGCTAACGAACCATCTCGATTTAACTTTTATGTGATTTATATGCCAACAAACGATCCCATCAACGATCCTATCCAGACCCCCACCAACAATCTCGCAGAGAAAAAAAACAGAAGTCCACTTTACGACCCAAGCGAACACCGCATTCGCAGTTTTGTAACGCGTGCCGGGCGCTTATCAGTTGCACAGGGACGCGCGATGGATACGCTGGGGCCACAATTTTGCATTCCCTACACAAAATCGATACTCAATTTTGAACAAAGCTTTGGACGCACAGCCCCCACCATCTTTGAAATCGGATTTGGTATGGGCGAAACCAGCGCACACATTGCTGCTGGCATGCCAGACAAAAATTTCATCGGCGTCGAAGTCCATACACCCGGAGTCGGCAGCTTGCTTAAACAAATCGGTGAACGCAGTTTATCTAATCTGCGCCTGATTCAACACGATGCAGTCGAAGTCATCACCAACATGATCCCACCAACATCGCTAGCGGGTGTGCATATTTTCTTCCCCGACCCATGGCACAAAGCACGCCATAACAAAAGGCGTTTAATCCAATCACCTTTTGTCGCATTGCTAGCCTCCCGCATCGCACCAGGAGGCTATTTACACTGCGCCACCGACTGGCAAGATTATGCGGAACAAATGTTGGATGTGTTAAGTGCTGAACCCACATTGCAAAACACAGCTAATGGCTATGCCTTACGACCGGACTACCGTCCCGTAACCAAATTCGAAAACCGGGGCGTTCGTTTGGGACATGGTGTCTGGGATTTGCTGTTTCACAAGCGTAGTTGAATTACTACTGACACCAACATTCATTTGTTGTTTCGTTTGCCGCGAACGAACTTTTTTTAGATTTGTATTTTTTGAAGAAGTGGGTACATCAGCCACGCCAATTTGAAATTTAAAGAGGGCATTGAGAAAAGCTGGATTTTGCCCTCTATCAATATCTATAGGACTCTCTCTATGTATCGCTAATAATTGACCAGTAGACTCACTCACGGAAGTTGGGCTCACTCTACGGTCATCCAATAATATCTTCACGTTTGGCAATGCCTTATGAATATCTGCAATTGAGATACTTAATTCTGGGTTCCCGCGTAAATCCAACGTTTCTAATGACAACAACACCCCCAAATCTGATGGTAATCTTTGCAAAAAAGTATTGCTTAAATTCAATTCCTTAAGTTGTGTCAAAAATGGCAATAAATTTTTGGGGAAATCAATGATCGTACATCCTGACAAATCTAAAAAAGTCTGCTGTTTTTCTCGACATTCATCCACTCGCAAATTGGCTTGTTCTGACAAACTGTCTAACTCCATCATAGCCAAATTAAATTTTTTTTCACTTTTCTCACCTATATTTGAGTAACTTACTGAACTGCTAACAATTCTAGAATTATTACTATTATTAACCTGGAACATAAAAATATTATTAAATTGATAATTAATTTGACATAAAAAAAAGAAAAAATTAAGAATAAATACATATCCCCAATCATTTTTCTTGCTTTTTAAATAATATCATAAAAACATTGTTTTATTTTTAATTAAGTAAAAAATAAACAACAAAATCCAACTTTGCAACCAACCAACACTACTCAGGCTCAATTTGGACGGTATTGAAGGATCAAAAGACACAAATTCCAGCTCTAGGCGAAGATAAGCGAGGAATATTCATTTATTAATTAACAAATGAATACAGGTAATACAGATTAAATAATTTACCGAACGGATTTTCTATATAAAACAATCCGTGAAACAATGGAAAAATGCTCGGATTTTTTGATAGAATACGGCCCGCGCTGATGTAGCTCAGTTGGTAGAGCAACTGATTCGTAATCAGTAGGTCGGTGGTTCGATTCCTCTCATCAGCACCAGTAATAAAAATGGGCTCCAACGGGGCCCATTTTTATTAAAACTAACGCAATAGTAGTCACTCACTTTTTAGTTCCCCTACTATGCTATTTAATTCTTTTGCTTTCCTATTTCTATTTTTGCCAATCACAATAGCTGTATGGCAACTTTTAAGGCGCCAAACTGGGCTGCGTGTTGCGCTTGGCTGGTTAGTTTTAGCGTCTTTATTTTTCTATGCCGTGTGGGATATCCGTTATCTAAGCGTATTACTGACATCAATATGCATTAATTTTTGGATAGGCGGACGTATTCTGACTGCCAAACAGCGAAATGATGAACCAATCGCAAAACGATGGATGATCGCCGGAATCAGCTTTAACCTATTGCTGCTCGGAGGATTCAAGTATGCCTACTTCTTGGCATCTAATTTGTTTACAGCATTTCACCTTCCCCCTCCGTTTTCCCCACTTGTATTACCACTTGCAATCTCTTTTATCACATTTCAGAAAATCGCTTATTTGGTCGATTGCCGACGAGGTTTGGTAATACATCATAACGTCCTAGACTACCTATTCTTTGTGTCTTTTTTTCCACAATTAATTGCTGGACCTATCGTCCATCACAAGCCGCTGATTGCTCAAACCCTAGAGGGGAAAAATCTACTATTTGGACAAACAGAAAAAATGGTGACAGCTTTCGCTTTCTTCTCGATTGGCTTGTTCAAAAAAGTCATTTTGGCTGACAGCCTGGCACGCTACGCATCCCCAGTATTTGAATTGGCACAAAATACAGTCCCAGGAGGTGAAGCCGCATGGCAAGCCATGCTGGCATACACACTACAGTTATATTTTGATTTCTCAGGTTACTCTGATATGGCGATTGGCTTGGCTTTGTTATTTGGTTTCAAGCTACCAATCAATTTTGCATCACCTTATAAAGCAACCTCTATCATTGATTTTTGGCGCAAATGGCACATAACTTTATCGGATTTTTTGCGTGACTATTTGTACATCCCCTTAGGCGGTAATCGCAAAGGAAATATCGCACATTACCGTAATCTGTGGCTGACAATGTTACTGGCGGGAGTTTGGCACGGTGCTGGCTGGAATTTTATATTGTGGGGTGCGTTACATGGCACTTTGTTACTGCTAAATCACGCATGGCGTAATATGCTCGACAAAATGCCTCGCGTGGCAATGATTTGGCGACGTATACCAGTGATTTTCCCCGGTAGCCTGACTTTTCTTATGGTGGCATTCGCCTGGGTACTGTTCCGTGCAACAGATTTGATCAGTGCTGCGCGTCTTTACTCTGCATTGTTGCATCCTTTTTCCGGCACAGCCCTACCCACACTACCATGGCACTCAGCCGGGCAAATGCTAGAAGGCTTTTTGGGCGCTGCACCAGATTTGGGCTGGATTTGGGTATCAGTCGGTTTACTAATCGTAGTCATGCTACCTAATTCAGCAAAATTATTGTCGTACGATCCAACCCCCAATACCGCGCTTAAACTCAATCTGCGCTTCACGATTGGCCTATTGTCAGGTACATGTTTGTGGCTAGCTTTGAAATGGATGGCGGTACGCCCTGCCACCGAGTTTTTGTACTTTAATTTCTGAGCTAAGGTAATCGATGAAAAAATTCTGGTTCGGCGTCTTGCTAGCAGGTTTCTCCCTGACGATCAGTTGGTTACTAGGTGTGCGAAGCCAACTTGGTGTATCAACCCCAAATTCACACTGGGTCTTTGATGCTTATCAGCTAAAGATCGCTGCGGCAAATGCGATAGCTGGACCACGTGTGCTAGTGGTGGCTGGCTCAAATGCCATGTTTGGAATCGATTCTAAACAACTGGAGTCGTTCTGGAATATACCGGTGGTTAATTTGGGGGTAAATGCGGGTCTTGGTCTACCCTATATTTTGGCAGTATCACGTCGAGTGGCGCGTCCTGGAGATGTCATTCTAATGCCCTTGGAATATGCTTTGTATCTGGATGATGGAAAACCGAGTTCTCAGTTGATTAATTATGTCATTGGGCGTGACATGGATTACTGGCGCAGTCTTTCCCGCTTTGAACAATTACGTTTTTCCGCAGGAATGTCATCAGAACGCTGGGTGGAAGGTTTACGTCATTTACCCGACACCCCCGTTACCGGCACTTATGGCGCCCACCACCTGGATGCAAAAGGCGATCAGACTCACTCCAGCGCAACAGATCTCAGCCCAGAAAATATAGCCGCAGTGAAAGCTGCCAAACCGTGGAGTTACGGAGCTCGAGCTGCTAATGAAAGTGGAGGGTGGGCGTTGTTGACAAAATATATCCACTGGGCTCACGCCAATAATATTTGTCTTATCGCAGTACCAACAGCGCTGCTACATCATGCTAAATATGATACAGATATACAAGAACAAACTTTTTATTCTGGACTAGCCCATCGTTTGCAAGGAATGGGCATTCCCTACGCTGGTCAACCTAAAGACTTTATGTACCCAATTGATTGGTTTTTTGATACCGATTATCACTTACAAGATTGGGCTCGCACACGACACACCGCCAACCTGATCAAAGTACTGGATGACAATCCTTACAACTACTGCAATCAATAAATGCAAAAAGAATGAGGAGCAAAAGGAAAAAAAACAGATTCTTTGATTAAGAAGAAAAAATTTTCGACATGAATGGAGGCGGGGGTCGGGATCGAACCGGCGTCTACGGCTTTGCAGGCCGCTGCATAACCACTTTGCTACCCCGCCAGGGGTGAACATTGAATTGATCCAATAAACTGGCTGATGTTTTACAGAGTAAAAAAGGAAGCTTAATTAGCTTCCTCTTATGCTTGTTTTTAGCTGTTCTGGAGCGGGAGAAGAGTCTCGAACTCTCGACCTCAACCTTGGCAAGGTTGCGCTCTACCAACTGAGCTACTCCCGCGTATTACATATTTTTTCAGCAACATCAAACTTAGATTATTGGAGCGGGAGAAGAGTCTCGAACTCTCGACCTCAACCTTGGCAAGGTTGCGCTCTACCAACTGAGCTACTCCCGCATCTACAACAGGGCGCCATTATAAAGCATATCCCTTGTTTGTCAAGCGATTCTGCATGGTTCCATATATAAACTGAACGTATTTGCGGCAGGTAATACCCCTGCCGTTTTTTTTATTGAAAAATCTTTATTCTTTTTACATTTACAAATAGATTCCCAATCGATACAAAACAACTATTTTAGAACCGATAACCTACTCCAATGCCTACCAATAGCGGATCTATTTGCATTGCAGAGACCTTATTTCCCGAGATAAAGACATCGCTGCGAATCTGGACTTTTTTCACATCTACATTGATAGACCAATGCTTATCAAGTTTGAAATCTATACCGGCTTGCAATGCCAAACCAACACTGTGATGATCCAACGCACCATTACCATTCAGTAAATTGACACTACTGATATTGGTGTAATTCACCCCAACTCCCAAATAAGGGCTTACTTTGGCTTCAGGGGAAAAATGGTATTGCGCCGTCAATGTTGGTGGCAAATGCTTAAAAGTACCGATATTGCTTCCATCTAGAGCAGCATCATGCTTTTGCGGATAAGTCAACACAAGCTCTGCCGCAATATTTGGGGTAAAGAAATAAGAAATATCAACTTCTGGAATAGTCTTCGTCGACACTGTCAAACGATCTGAAGCACCCACACCACCAATTGGGTCAGATTTATCAGCTGGCGTAATGTTGACAGCACGCGCACGCACCAACCATGGACTTTGCTGCTCTGCCGCCGCTGCGTTGGCCAAACAACTAATTGCCACTAATGCTAAAGCTACTTTCTTCATATCATCTTCCTTATTGAGGATTGTTAAAAAATCAAGAGAAGATTAATGAGAAAAATCAATTAAAAAAATGATGTAGATCAAAATTTCAATAACAAATCATGCGTTCATTACATTCTTAATGCGTAATACGAAGTTCATTGATTTACATCAAAAATAGCAAAAAAATATAAAAAATAGCAGCAATTATCTACAAATACGGTAAGTAGAATCCATTATAATTTTCGGGTGCTTAATGGATTGACTACGACTATGCAGAAAAATAACGCTCTTCAAAGTAACCTAAGATTTCAATCTATATCAGAAAAATCTATCTATCTTTTGGTTCATACCTTTTATGACGATGTCCGCCAAAACGCCATTTTGGGCCCTGTTTTCGACAATATCTTGCGAGATCAATGGGCGACACATATGCCTAGAATGGTCGATTTTTGGTCGAGCATATTGCTAGGAACAGGTAAATTCCAAGGAAATGTTTACGGTAAGCACATGGCATTAACCGACATTAAAGAAGAACATTTTGTGCAATGGCTATCTTTATTTCAAAAAACTGTATCAAGCCTATTTAATGAAGAAAGCGCAAACAAAATTCTAGAAACAGCTGACCGCATCGCTGGCAGCTTGCAATACGGCTATTTTGGTGAAAAGAAAGTGCAATTAGCCAACTTAACAACTAACAATTGACCAAACAACTAAAATTTAGATTCTATTTCAAACGTTGAACAAGCTAGAACAAGCTACCGCAATTCCAGCTTGCTCAACGTACTTGATGCAACTACTTTCGACGCACAGGTGGTAAATCCGTACACACACCTTTGAACACTTCCGCCGCCATACCAATCGATTCGCCTAAGGTTGGATGAGGATGGATCGTTTTACCAATATCCACCGCATCAGCACCCATTTCAATCGCTAACGCAACCTCGCCTATCATATCGCCAGCATGGGTACCAACGATGCCACCGCCGATGATGCGTCCGCTTTCTGGATCGAATAACAGTTTGGTGAAGCCCTCTTCCCGACCATTGGCAACCGCGCGGCCACTGGCAGCCCAGGGGAAATGACCTTTTTCGTAGGCGATGCCTTTGGCTTTGGCTTCATCTTCGGTCACACCAACCCATGCGACTTCTGGGTCTGTGTAAGCAACAGATGGAATGACTCTGGCATCAAAATAAGATTTTTGACCAACTGCTGCTTCCGCCGCGACGTGCGCTTCGTGCACTGCTTTATGTGCCAACATCGGCTGACCAACCAAATCGCCAATAGCAAAAATATGCGGCACGTTGGTGCGCATTTGGCCATCAACCGGGATAAAACCACGCTCAGTCACGGTCACGCCGGCTTTGTCGGCAGCGATTTTATTGCCGTTCGGGCTACGTCCGACTGCTACCAAGACCATGTCGTATAGTTGCGATTGTGGTGCTAGTGCTGATGCTGATGCTGCAGCATCGACCGCTTCAAAAGAGACTTTGATGCCTTCTGGCAAGGCTTCTATCGCTACCGTTTTGGTTTTAGTCATGATGTTGTCGAAGCGGTGGGCGTTGAATTTTTGCCACACTTTGACCATGTCTCTATCTGCGCCTTGCATCAAGCCATCTAGCATTTCGACAACGTCTATGCGCGTCCCCAACGTTGAATACACAGTCGCCATTTCCAAACCAATAATGCCACCGCCAATCACCAGCATGCGTTTTGGCAAGGCATTGTCCTTGCAGCGCAATTCCAGCGCGCCGGTTGAATCGACGATGCGTGGATCTTGTGGTGCAAATGGCAAATTCACCACCGATGAACCGGCGGCAATAATCGCTTGTTTGAATTGGATGGTTTTAACGCTGCCATCAGCAGCAGTCACTTGCATGTGATGCGGATCGATAAATTGACCCACGCCTTGCACCACATTGACCTTGCGCGCCTTGGCCATGCCGGACAAACCATCGGTCATTTTGCCAATGACTTTTTCTTTCCATCCACGCAATTGATCGATGTCGATTTTGGGCTTGCCGAAACTGATGCCATGCGCAGACAAGGAGGCCACTTCATCAATCACTGCGGCAACGTGGAGCAATGCCTTGGAAGGAATACATCCCACGTTCAAACACACACCACCCAGGGTTGAATAACGCTCGACCAATACCGTATTCAATCCCAGATCAGCGGCGCGGAAAGCCGCAGAATAACCGCCAGGTCCAGCACCCAATACCAGCATGTCGCAGGAAAGATCCGCTGCGCCAGCGGCTGCGCTTATTTGCGCTGCTTGTGAAGTTGGTGCTGCTTGTTGTGGCTGCGGTGCTTGTTGCGCTTGTTGTACTGGGGCTTGTGGCGATGCAGTTTGTTCCTGCGCTTGCAATAGCAACAACAAAGAGCCTTCTGCAACTTTATCGCCTACTTTGACTTTCACTTCTTTCACCACGCCAGCGTGACTGGAAGGGATTTCCATACTGGCTTTGTCGGATTCGACCGTAATCAAGGATTGATCCACCTTGATGATGTCGCCCGGTTTGACCATCAACTCAATGACCTCTACTTCTTTGAAATCGCCGATATCCGGTACTTTAACTTCGACTGTATTGAGACTCGCACTCATGAATGATCTGCCTTTATCTTTTTAATTTTTACAGCAAAGTTTTACGCATATCCGACAAAACTTCAGCCAGATACACACTAAAACGCGCACCCATCGCACCGTCGATCACGCGGTGATCATAGGATAAGGACATGGGCATCATCAAACGTGGTACAAATTGCGTACCATCCCAAACGGGTTTCATGGTCGATTTAGACAAACCTAAAATCGCTACTTCCGGCGCATTGATAATCGGCGTAAATGCGGTGCCGCCAATTCCACCCAAGGAAGAAATGGTGAAACTAGCGCCCTGCATATCAGCTGGTTTTAATTTGCCTTCACGCGCTTGGGCTGACAATTCGCCCATTTCCTGCGCGATTTGGGCGATGCCTTTTTTATCGGCATCTTTGATTACAGGCACCACCAAACCATGCGGCGTGTCAGCGGCAAAACCGATGTGGTAATACTGTTTTAAGATTAAGTTTTCCGATGTAGCATCCAGCGATGCGTTGAAGTTGGGGAACTTCTTGAGCGCCGCCACGCTGGCTTTGATCACAAATGCCAGCATGGTTAATTTGACGCCTGATTTTGCCAATGCAGCATTCGATGCCACGCGGAATGCTTCCAAGTCCGTGACATCCGCTTCATCAAATTGCGTAACGTGCGGCATCATCACCCAGTTGCGATGCAGGTTGGCGCCGCTGATTTTCTTAATGCGTGACAAAGGCGCTAAGGTCGTGGCGCCAAATTTGGAGAAATCCAGCGATGGCCAAGGCAATAAATCCAAACCACCGCCACTGCCTTTATTCGCACTTGCTGACGCACCAGAAGTCGCACCAGACAAGGCGCTTTTAACGAAATTTCTCACGTCGTCCAACACAATCCGCCCTTTTGGGCCGCTGCCCTGCACGCTGGTCAAATCGACGCCTAATTCGCGCGCAAATTTGCGGATAGATGGTGATGCGTGGGGTTTGGCATTGCTGGTTTCTTGCACTGGAGTAGTGGCAGGAACAATTGCTGCGGGAGGAGTAAATGGTACTGGAGTGGGTGCTGCTGGGGCGGGGACTACTGATGTGGCTGGTGCTGGCGTTGCCGCTAGGGCCGGTGTTGCTGCGGATGCTGCGACGGCGGTATCGGTATTGCCTGCCGCCAATTCCACTAGCAACAATAACGAGCCTTCCGCCACTTTGTCGCCCACTTTGACTTTTAATTCTTTCACTACGCCGGCATGGCTGGATGGGATTTCCATGCTGGCTTTATCGGATTCCACGGTAATCAAGGACTGATCCACTTTAATCACATCACCTGGCTTGACCATCAACTCAATCACTTCCACTTCTTTGAAATCGCCGATGTCCGGCACTTTCACTTCCACCACATTCGTAACGCTCATAGTATGGGCTCCATTTTTATTCCCTTGTTTCTTTTATCAAGGGAGGAAAATTTTGATTAATTTATCTGACTTATTTATTTAATCTGAAATTATCCATTGACCTGAAAAACTTAAAACCGTCGTCCCCGAGTGCTTTAGTCGGGGACCCAGTGGCTTTTAGTGCTAAACAACGAAAGACACTGGATTCCCGCCTAAACCCGCGGGAACGACGGGTTTAAATGTCACGATTAATTCATCAAATCAATGAAAATCCGGGTGTATTACTGCGTCACCGGATTTGCTTTCTCTGGATCAATCCCATATTTCGCAATTGCTTGCGACACCACAGAAGCAGCGATCGCACCTTCATCCGCCAACGCTTTCAAGGCAGCGATCGTCACGTAATAACGATTGACCTCAAAGAATTCACGCAATTTGAGACGCGTATCGGAACGACCAAAACCATCGGTACCCAATACAGTGTACGAACGCCCTTTCGGCATAAATGGACGAATTTGCTCAGCAAATGTACGCACATAATCGGTGGCCGCAATGACAGGGCCGGACGTGTTTTGCAAACATTCTGTCACGTAAGGCAAGCGCTGCTTGTCTTCTGGATGCACGCGGTTCCAACGTTCCACATCTTGCCCTTCACGCGCTACCAAAGTTAAGGATGGAGCGGACCAAATATCTGCCGCAACACCCCAATCGTCTTGCAGCAATTGGGCCGCTGCGATGGATTCGCGCAAGATTGTTCCGGAGCCTATCAACTGCACTTTATGTTTGGCTTTTTTCTTGCTTTCTTGCAGCAAATACATGCCTTTCAAAATGCCTTCTTCTTGTCCAGCTTGTAAGCCAGGGTGGGCATAGTTTTCATTCATCAAAGTGATGTAATAGAAAACATCTTCCTGATTTTCTATCATGCGTTTCAAACCATCATGAATGATGACTGCCAATTCATGCGCAAAGCTGGGGTCGTAAGGCAAGCAGTTCGGAATCGTCGCGGCCAGCAAATGGCTATGACCATCTTCATGCTGTAAACCTTCGCCATTCAAGGTCGTACGACCCGCCGTGCCGCCCATCAAGAAACCACGTGCGCGCATATCGCCGGCGGCCCACACCAAATCGCCGATACGCTGCATACCGAACATGGAATAAAAGGTATAAAACGGCAACATGACGCGATTGTTGCTGGAGTACGACGTCGCAGCAGCAATCCAGGAACTCATGCCGCCTGCTTCGTTAATCCCTTCCTGCAAAATCTGCCCCGCTTTATCTTCGCGGTAATACATGACCTGATCTTTGTCGACCGGCTCATACAACTGCCCTTGCTGGCTGAAAATACCAATCTGGCGGAACAAACCTTCCATCCCAAAGGTGCGTGACTCATCCACCAAAATCGGTACCAAACGCGGGCCTAAATGTGGATCGCGCAGCAAGGTGGAAATAATCCGTACATAAGCTTGCGTGGTGGAAATTTCTCGTCCTTCTGCTGTTGCATCCAACACATTTTGGAATGCAGTCAACGCTGGTACGGGTAATTTTTCATCTGCCTGCGTACGACGCTGCGGCAAATAGCCGCCCAAATTCTTACGGCATTCATGCAGATACACCATCTCTGGCGCATCGTCCGCTGGTTTGAAAAATGGGACTTCCGGCAATTTATCGTCTGGAATCGGAATCGAAAAACGATCGCGCATTTCACGGATGGTGGCATCGGTCAATTTTTTGGTTTGATGCGCCGTATTACGCGCTTCGCCCGATTTGCCCATGCCATAGCCTTTGACTGTCTTGATCAACAACACAGTAGGCTGGCCTTTGTGCTCTTGCGCAACTTTAAAGGCGGCATAAATCTTGTGTGGATCATGGCCGCCACGGCTCAAACGCCAGATGTCGTCGTCGGTCAAATTGGCGACCATTTCCAGCAACTTGGGATGTTTACCAAAGAAATGCTGACGCACATAAGCGCCGTCTTTGGCTTTGTAATTTTGATACTCGCCGTCCAGCGTTTCCATCATGACGCGCTGCAAAATACCGTCTTTGTCTTTTGCCAGCAAGGCATCCCATTCCGCGCCCCAAATGACTTTGACGACATTCCAACCCGCACCTCTAAAATCGGCTTCCAGTTCCTGAATGATTTTGCCATTACCACGCACTGGGCCATCTAAGCGCTGCAAATTGCAGTTGACCACCATCACTAAGTTGTCCAATTTCTCACGCGCTGCCATACCGATTGCACCCATGGATTCTGGCTCGTCCATTTCACCATCGCCGCAGAACACCCAAACTTTGCGGTTGTCTGTTTTGGCGATATCACGTGCATGTAAATACTTAAGAAAACGCGCTTGGTAAATCGCCATCAAAGGCCCCAAGCCCATGGATACGGTAGGAAATTGCCAGAAATCCGGCATCAATTTGGGATGTGGATAAGAAGACAAACCCTTGCCATCGACTTCACGGCGGAAGTTAATCAGGTGCTCTTCGCTTAAACGCCCTTCCAGGAAGGCGCGCGCATAAATCCCAGGGGAAGAATGGCCCTGAATGTAGAGCAAATCGCCGCCATGATCCTCAGTCGGTGCATGCCAGAAATGGTTAAACCCGATTCCCAACATATTCGCCAACGAAGCAAAACTGGAAATATGACCGCCCAAATCGCCATCGACGCGATTGGCTTTCACCACCATCGCCATCGCATTCCAACGCATCCAGGAACGGAGACGCTCTTCAAATTCCAAATTACCTGGGCAATGCTGACCTAAATGGGCTGGAATGGTGTTGACGTACGCTGTATTACTAGAAAAAGGAATATGCGCCCCACGACGACGCGCCAGATCCACCATGCGCTCCATCAAATAATGCGCCCGCTCCGGACCTTCATTTTCAATCACGGCTTCCAATGCATCTAGCCATTCTTTGGTTTCCAATACATCGGAATCATCAGACTGATTGGCTGCCTGAATTGAAACCTGGTCAAATTGCGCTGACATGGCGTATCTCCTATTGTCTCTAGTCTCTACAGTTTTACGGTATTTAGGGTTACTACGAAGGGGTAAATTAATGGCACGAAAGTATACTCAGTAAACAAGTGACATCAAGTAACTTCAAGTAACACAAAGTAACTTTTAAGCCGATTGGCGCTTAGCAACGGCGGATTCTAACAGCACCGCAATCGTTTTCCAAATTGCGAAATCATTTTTCATAATGCGAAATATTGCTGCGTAGCAGCATGGTTGAATAATCCGTTATTGCCGCGATTTGGTTACAATGACGCCTTCCGCTTATTCCACCTTCAACCTTACTCATTTGGACGCCAGCCATGCCTGCTCAACTCATCGATGGAACCCTTCTTTCCCAACAATTACGCGCAGATGTTGCCAAACGCGCAGCGGCGTTGACGGCGCGTGGCAAGCAGCCTGGACTGGCGGTGATTTTGGTTGGCGATAATCCAGCTTCCACCGTGTATGTGCGCAACAAGGTCAAGGCGTGCAGCGACAATGGTTTGCATTCTGTATTAGAAAAATATGACGCTGAACTCAGCGAAGCTGATTTGCTGGCACGCATCGATGCTTTAAATAACGACCCAACAATCCATGGCATTTTGATCCAGCTCCCACTACCAGCCCACATCAACGCGACCAAAGTGATTGAAGCGATTGCAGCAGAAAAAGACGTGGATGGCTTTCACATCAGCAATGCAGGCTTGTTGATGACCGGTCAGCCTTTATTCCGCCCCTGCACACCGTATGGTGTGATGAAAATGCTGGAATCAATCGATTATCCGATCCGCGGCGCACATGCTGTAGTCGTCGGTGCATCCAACATTGTCGGCAAACCACAAGCCATGTTGTTATTGCAGGCAGGTGCCACCGTCACGATTTGCAATTCAAAAACCCGCGATCTGGCACACCACACCAAACAGGCTGATATCCTGGTTGTCGCCACTGGCAAAGCCAATCTCGTCACTGCCGATATGATTAAACCCGGCGCTGTAGTAATCGACGTGGGGATGAATCGCAATCAAGAAGGCAAATTATGCGGCGACGTGGACTTTGCCAATGCTAAAGAAGTCGCTTCCCACATCACGCCAGTACCAGGTGGCGTCGGGCCGATGACTATCACCATGTTGTTGGTCAATACGATAGAAGCTGCGGAAAGAATGTAATCACTACGATGACGACTATGAATAATCCCTTATTAGACTTCACCGACCTGCCACGTTTCGACGCCATTCAGGCGGAACATGTCACGCCAGCGATTGACGAATTGTTAGTCCAAAACCGCGCATTGATCGCACAACTAGAAAAACCACTAACCGAGACAGAAACCGTCACTTGGGAAAATTTTGTCGAGCCACTAGAAAACACGACCGAAAAACTCAGTCGCGCCTGGGGCATCGTCGGGCATTTGAATGCCGTGATGGACACACCACCTTTACGTGCTGCTTACAATGAAAATCAGCCGAAAATCACCGAATTCTGGACTTCGGTTTCACAAAACCTGGCGCTTTTCGCCAAATACCAAGCATTGCACGATGGTCCGCAATATGCGGCTTTGTCGGCACCACGCAAAAAGATCATCGAAAACGCGCTGCGCGATTTCCGTCTCGGTGGCGCTGAATTGAATGATGAAGACAAAGTACGCTTTGCCGCCATTCAAGAACGACAAGCCGCGCTTTCCACCAAGTTTTCAGAAAACGTGCTGGATGCCATCAATGACTACAAATTATTGATAGAACACGAAGCTGAGTTGGCAGGTTTGCCGGAAGACGCCAAACAAGCAGCACGCGCAGCGGCGGAAAAAGATGGCAAGAGCGGTTATCAATTCACCCTGCACTTCCCTTCTTATTTCCCCATTTTGCAATTCGCCGACAACCGCGAATTACGTGCCACGATTCATCGCGCCAATATCACCAAAGCGTCTGAACTAGGCAGCAAACCAGAATGGGATAACACGCAAAACATCGTTGAGTTATTAAAACTGCGCAAAGAAGAAGCACAGTTATTGGGTTATCAAAATTTTGCCGAAGTGTCGCTGGTCTCCAAAATGGCGCCCAATCCGCAACACGTGATTGATTTTCTGCAGGATTTGGCAAAACGGGCGCGTCCGTATGGCGAAACGGATCTCGCTATGCTGCGCGATTTTGCCAGCAAAGAATTAAACATTACGACACTGGAGGCTTGGGATATCGCGTATGTATCAGAAAAACTGCGCGAACAACGTTATGCGTTTTCTGAACAGGAAGTGAAGCAATACTTCCCCGAAGACAAAGTCAGAGCGGGTTTGTTCGATCTGGCGCAAACACTGTTTTCTATTCAAATTAAACCCGACACAGCGCCAGTTTGGCATCCTGATGTGCAGTTTTTCCGCATCGAAAGAAATGGCCAGCTCATCGGTCAGTTTTATCTCGATCTGTATGCCCGCAGTGGCAAACGTGGTGGTGCCTGGATGGATGATGCACGCACACGCAAACGTTTGTCGCAAGACAAGATACAAACACCAATCGCATATTTAGTTTGCAACTTCACGCCACCTGCGCTAAAGGATGGAAAAATCCAGCCGACCTACTTGACCCACGATGAAGTCATCACGCTATTCCACGAATTTGGCCACGGCTTGCATCACATGCTGACGCAAATCGAGGATTTGGGCGTGTCTGGCATTAACGGTGTGGAATGGGATGCGGTGGAGCTGCCTTCGCAATTTATGGAAAACTTTTGCTGGGAATGGGATGTACTGCAAAAAATGACCGCACATGCTGAAACCGGCGCTACGTTGCCACGCGCTCTGTTTGACAAAATGCTGGCTGCAAAGAATTTCCAATCCGGCTGGCAAACCCTGCGTCAGGTTGAATTATCCCTGTGTGATATGCGTTTACATCATGACTATGATCCCAGCACAAGTTCCAAAACAACGCAGGATGTGATGGAAGAAGTTAGGCAGCAAGTCGCGCTCATGCCAGCACCGGCATTTAATCGTTTTCAAAATGCATTCAGCCATATTTTTGCCGGTGGGTATGCCGCCGGTTATTACAGCTATAAATGGGCGGAAGTCTTATCTGCCGATGCGTACAGTGCGTTTGAAGAAGCTGCAAGCGCAGCAGGCAGTGTTGTATCCAGCGAAATTGGCCGTCGATTCCAAACAGAAATATTAGCAGTAGGCGGCTCACGTCCCGCGCTGGCGTCCTTTCAGGCTTTCCGTGGTCGCTCACCCAGCATAGACGCGCTGTTGCGTCATCATGGCATGGCTGCCTGACCGATATTATTCCTATGACGCGTATCGATTTTCATACAGGCGTAGTGGACAAAATTCATTACGCCTGCCGATTGGTGAGAAAGCTGCGCCTGCATTTTCCGAATCAACAAATTGTGCTGCTGGCGCAAGATCCGGCGCAGTTAGCGGAGCTTGATATGACGCTGTGGACGTTTTCCGAAGCGGATTTTTTACCGCACGCCATGCTTGATCATCAATTGGCAGCGCATTCGCCCATTTTGTTAACTCACACCATGAATAACAGCATGTCGGGCGAAGCAATCAATTTGCTACAGCATCAAATTTTGATCAATTTATCGATGAACACGCCGGATAACTTCTCTCACTTTGAACGCTTGTTTGAAATTATTTCAACCAATGAAACCGATAAAAAACATGGACGCCAACGCTATAACTTTTATAAACAACAGCCGTATCCACTGTCGCATTTCGTCATAGAACAAAATAATTAATCCGAGATTATCCATTACCCCAAATCCACACTCCGTCGTCCCCGAATACTTTAGTCGGCGGCCCAGTGACTTTGACAGTAAACAACGAAAGACGCTGGATTCCCGCCTAAACCCACGGGAACGACGGAGTTTAATGGACAATATCAGTTAATTATTAATCATTAAAAATTTCATTAATCAAAATTCAAGAGTCTCTTCATGAAAGTCATCGTATTAGGTTCAGGCATCATCGGTACCACATCCGCTTGGTTTTTAAACCAGGCTGGCCATGACGTCACTGTCATTGAACGTCAACCTGGTGCCGCTCAAGAAACCAGTTTCGCAAATGGATGCCAAATCTCCGTCTCACACGCCGAACCTTGGGCGAATCCTACTGCACCATTAAAAATTCTCAAATGGCTAGGCCAAGAAGATGCGCCGCTACTCTATCGTTTCCGTCCAGAATGGCTGCAATGGAAATGGGCGCTGAACTTCCTACGTGAATGCACACCCAGCCGCACCGATTACAACATCCGCCAGATCGTGGCGATTTCCGAATACAGCCGCCTCACACTACAAGCGATACGAAAACAAACCGGGATTGAGTACGACTGTCTAACACGTGGCATTTTGCATTTTTATACTGATCAAAAAGAATTTGACGATTCTTTGCCTGCCGCCAAACTGATGAGAGACTTGGGTTGCGAACGCAATTCCATCGACGCTGATGAGGTGGTCAAAATCGAACCCGCATTAGCTGGCATCCGCGACAAAATCGTCGGCGGCGATTTCACCGACAGCGACGAATCTGGCGATGTGTATCAATTCACCACAGGATTAGCAAAAAAAGCACAGGAAGCTGGTGTCAACTTCCAATTCAACACCACCGTCACCCGTTTATTGACTGAAGGTAGCGGTGCAAACGCCAGAATCAACGCAGTTGAAATCATTGATCCAAATGGCAAACATCAAATCCTACGCGCCGATGCGTTTGTCGTAGCAATGGGCAGTTTCTCCCAACCCTTGCTACAACCGCTCGGCATCAATTTGATGATTTATCCCGGCAAAGGCTATTCCGCCACCTACCCCATCATCAATCCCGATGCCGCACCTTCAGTATCCTTGACCGACGATGGTTATAAGCTGGTGGTGTCACGCCTGGGCAATCGCCTGCGCGTGGCGGGCACGTGTGAATTGAATGGCTACACGCGTGAACTCAACACTGCACGCTGCGAAGCCATCACACGCCGCACGCGCGAATTATTCCCTGAAGCATGCGACTACAACAATCCGATTTACTGGACTGGCTTGCGGCCTTTGACTCCATCCAATATTCCGTACATAGGCAAAACCAAATTTTCTAATTTATTTTTGAATACCGGACACGGCACATTAGGCTGGACGATGGGCTGTGGTTCAGGTTTAGCCATCGCTGACATCGTGTCAGGCCGCAAACCAGACGTAGATTTTGCATTTACGGGGATGTAATCTCGCTTGCTGTGGCATCGACATAATGCTGCCACATCTCCTTTAATGCCGTCTCAAAATGCCCAGCAAACCGCTGGGCATCAAATAACGGTGAAGACAACACCTGCTGACGCAAACCACTACGCAATTCTGACAAAGCCTGCACATCACTCGCATGTCGCAGCGCACGCGCCACATAATCATCAGCATCGCTCGCAATCCAATCCTGTAAACCCGCATTCGCCAAAATACCCACACCTTGACGCGACAAAAAGCGCTCCCCTGCCAACGTCAACACCGGCACACCCATCCATAATCCTTCCACGCTAGTCGTCCCACCAGGAAATGGAAACGGATCCAGTGCTATATCTACTTGATGATATGCAGCCAGATATTTTTCTCGGGAATCCGCTCCTTCTAAAATCAAACGATCTGCATGAATACCATGCTGCGCAAAGCGAGCGATGGTTTCTTGATGAACCAATTTTTCATTCAGTTGTTTCGCCTTCAAAAACAAATGGCTAGTCGGCATGGCCAGCAAAATCTTGGCCCACAATGCCACTACCTCATCCGTCATTTTGGATAAATTATTGAAGCACCCAAACGTAATGTATTGCTTCGTCAGGGCAGGAAGCGGTGCAACTTCTACCGCTACATCTGGTGGTGTAAAACATAGACGTGTTTCAGGCAATCGCCAGATTTTTTCGGTAAAGTAAAC
>JAGKXB010000048.1 GCA_021151485.1 Oxalobacteraceae bacterium
AGTTTTGAGAAAGCGTTAGCCATTCAACCCAATTATGCTGATGCCCTTACCAATCGTGGTATCGCTTTATTGAATCTGCAACGTTTTGAGGAGGCGTTAGCCAGCTTTGATCAGGCATTACTCATTCAACCTGAACATGCAAAAGCGCTAGCGCAGCGTGGCAGTTTATTGTTGTTACATTTATATCGTTTTGAAGAAGCGCTAACCAGTCTTGACCGTGCTCTGGTCTTACAACCAGATGATGCAATCAGCATGCTCAATCGTGGTGCTGCGCTGCATCGGCTACAACGCTTTGACGAGGCGCTGGCCAGTTTTGATCAGGCATTGGCCATGCAACCGCACAATCCCGAAATACGCCTCAACCGTGGCAATGCACTGCAACGTTTGAATCGTTTTGACGAAGCGTTGGCCGACTATGCGCACATCTTGAAAGAACAACCCGACTACACCGAAGCGCATTGGAATGAAAGTATTTGCAGGCTAACGATGGGTAATTTTGCTTTGGGTTGGCAAAAATATGAATGGCGTTGGAAGCGAAAACAATACTCACAATCAATGCCATCAATACCATTACGCCATTTCTCCCAACCGCTTTGGCTAGGCAAAGAATCTCTGCGTAATAAAACCATCCTGCTACATGCAGAACAAGGGTTGGGCGATACGATCCAATTTTGTCGTTATGTCCAGTTGATTGCTGCATTGGGTGCAACAGTCATTCTGGAAGTGCAGCCCTCATTAAAAACCCTGTTGCGCCATCTTCCCGGCGTCACTGACATTGTCGCGCAGGGTGAGGAGTTGCCACCTTTCGATGTGCATTGCCCATTGCTCAGCCTGCCGTTGGCATGCAATACTAATTTGAATTCCATCCCTGTTGGTAACGACAATATTCACATCAATCCATCATCCAATATCCGAGTGTCTTTGATTGCCCGCATGGTTTCATGCATCAAACGTTGGTTGCCTCAAGCTGCAACAACCTTGCCCACCATGACTGGACGCTATTTAAGTGCAGATCCTCTGCACAAAGCACGATGGCAAAACAAATTGGGGGCCAAAACCCAAGCACGTATCGGCCTAGTCTGGAGCGGTAGTACCACGCATAATAATGACCACCATCGCTCGATTCCATTGCTGGATTTCATGCAAATAATCGATGCAAAAAACAAAGTACAAACATCGCTCTATTGCCTACAACAAGAATTGCGCCCTAACGATCAAGCGGTATTTGCTCAACAAAATGCCATTACCTTTGTCGGCAATGAATTAAAGGATTTTTCCGACACTGCAGCATTGATCGACTTAATGGATTTAGTCATCACCGTCGACACCTCCATCGCTCATCTGGCGGGTGCGATGGGCAAACCGGTGTGGATATTGCTGCCGTTCAACGCTGACTGGCGCTGGTTGCAAAATAGAAACGACAGCCCCTGGTATCCTTCCGCACGCCTGTTCAGACAGCCGATGGTTGGTGATTGGCAGAGTGTGCTCACTAACATTAAACAAGAGTTATCAACCCGTTCATATGAAAATGAATGATCAACCAAACGATACTGCTAACGATGCCGCCGATGCCCTATCCAAACAAGGCACAGCTTTGTTGCAGTCACAACGTTTTGAAGAAGCGCTGGCCAGCTACGATCAGGCGTTGAGCTTACAACCCAATCATGTCCCCACTATTTTTAATCATGGCACGGCATTAGCCAATCTACAGCGTTTTGATGAAGCACTGACGAGCTACGAATATGCCTTAAGCATTCAACCCAATCATGCGCAAACGCTGTCTAATCTTGGCAGTGTATTGGTCCATCTTAATCATTTTCATGCAGCCTTGGCACGTTACGATCAAGCGCTGAAAAGTCAGGCTAACCACGTTGAAGCCCTTTCCAACCGTGGCGGTGTGTTGATCAAGTTAAATCGATTTGAAGAAGCCGCCGCTAGTTTTGCGCAAGCATTAAAAATTAATCCGGAGTATGCCGAAGCACATTGGAACGAAGGACTTTGCAGGCTCAGCACGGGCGATTTTGCGCTGGGTTGGCAGAAACATGAATGGCGCTGGAAGGCAAAAGCATTCATGCCTATGCAACGCAACTTTGCGCAACCTTTGTGGTTAGGAAAGGAATCGCTACACAACAAAACTATTTTGCTACACGCTGAACAAGGTCTAGGCGACACTATCCAATTCTGCCGCTATGCCCACAAAGTCGCCGCACTAGGTGCCACGGTCATCCTCGAAGTACAACCAACACTGAAAACACTATTACGCGATGTAGCCGGCGTCTCGCACATCCTCGCCAGAGGTGAAACCTTGCCAGCATTTGATTTCCATTGTCCCTTGCTCAGCCTGCCTTTGGCGTTTGGTACCGATTTGGATTCCATTCCTTTTGCCAAGGAATTAGCCAAAAAAAATTCTCTAATTGACAATATTTTGCTGCGCTGCAAACGCTTGATAGGCGCTCCAAAATCCCAACAAACACCCTATTACATCCAACCCGACGCACTGCACAAAGCAAAGTGGAAAAACAAACTAAGCCACACGACACTCCCGCGCATTGGCCTAGCGTGGAGTGGTAATTCCATCCACAAAGACGATAAAAATCGCTCCATCCCGCTATCTGATTTTCTTCCCCTCATCAACAAGCAAAGCCAGACAGCCTTACCAATGCAATTTCACTGCCTGCAAAAAGAATTACGTCCCAGCGATCAAGCATTACTCACCCAGCTTAATCAACAAAACAAAATTGATATCGCCTTTATCGGCAATGAATTAAAAGATTTTTCAGACACCGCCGCATTGGTCGATTTAATGGATTTAGTCATCACCGTCGACACCTCAATCGCCCATCTGGCTGGCGCTATGGGCAAACCGGTGTGGATATTGCTACCATTTAATCCCGACTGGCGCTGGTTAACTGACAGAAACGACAGCCCTTGGTATCCATCGGCACGCTTGTTTAGGCAGAAAGAAATGGGCGATTGGAGTGGCGTGATGAGGGATGTTCAGCGGGAATTGTTGGAGTTCAATGCAACCAACCACGCCGGCGAAAATACCAAAACGGCGCAATCGCGCTGATCAACATCAAGACTAACGCCAACGGGTAACCCAAGTCCCACTGCAATTCCGGCAATATTTTGAAGTTCATGCCATAGATGCTGGCAATCAAGGTAGGCGGCAAAAACGCTACGCTGGCGACTGAGAAGATTTTGATAATCTTGTTCTGGTTAATATTAATGAAACCAACCGTGGCATCCATCAAAAAGTTGATCTTATCGAACAAGAAAGACGTGTGACCATCCAGCGATTCAATATCCCGTAAAATCTGCCGCGCCTCCTCAAATTGATCCTTATTCAACAAACGACCACGCATTAAAAAGCTGACAGCACGGCGAGTATCCATCATGTTACGGCGAATACGGCCATTCAAATCCTCTTCTTGTGCAATTGCATTCAGCGCTGCCGCTGCATCTTGATCAGTAAATTCTTTTTGCAGCACCCAACTGCTAACCTCTTCCAGATTCTGATAAATCCCTTCCAAGGCATCGGCGGAATACTCGGCATCGGTAGCATACAAATCCAGCAACACATCTTTGTAATCACCAATCGAACCAGGCCGCGAACGCGCCCGCATACGTACTAAGCGGAACACGGGCAAGTCATCGGTATGGACGGAAAACAGCATGTTTTTAGCCAAAATAAACGCCACCGTGACAATGCGAGAAGGGCCATCATCCTCTTCAATCAAGAAATCGGTACGCAAATGCAAGTCGCCATTTTCCGCTTCGTAATAACGCGCCGACGCTTCAATATCCTTGACTTCATCTTCATCCGGCAAAGTCACGCCATAAATGTTCTTGACCCAAAGATATTCATCCTCACTCGGATCCGTCAAATCCACCCAAACTGGTTCAACCTTTTCCAGATCAGCACGACTGGCGATCGGCACTTGATTCAAGCGGCCATTTTGCAAAACAAAGACATTAATCATGCGTCGTTCTTTATAGAATTTTTATTAATTAATTTATTTATTTATTACAAGGCGATCAAAGCAATCACGGTAATCAAGGTAATTCCGCTGACCGCATGCGCCACAAAATCAAATTGGTGCGACGGGCTAAATACGCTGAATTCTGACGTTTCTCAAAAAAACGTGGATTAGGCAACATCACCGCCAATCTGGCCGCCTGCGCTGGGCTCAAGTTACTCGCTGCGACGCCATAATAACGATGCGCAGCGGCCTCCGCACCAAATACCCCCCGCCCAAACTCAACCACATTCAAATAAATCTCGAAAATACGCTCTTTATCCATCCAAAATTCGAGCATATACGTAATGACCAACTCTTGTCCCTTGCGCAGATAATTGCGTTCGCCGGATAAAAACAGATTTTTAGCCAGTTGCTGAGTAATGGTGGAACCACCCGCCACTACTTTGCCTTTTTTCGCATTTTTCTCATACGCTTTCAACAACGCATCCCAATCCACACCCTCATGCTCAGAAAAATGACTGTCTTCTGACGCAATGATGGCGCGTTTTAAATGCTTGGAAATCCGGTTGTAAGGCACCCAGTGATGTTGCAATTTTGCATCAGGATCTTTTTCCTGCAACAAAGACAATTGCTGACGCATAAAACTGGTGGAGGTCGGATTGTGATCCCGCCACCAGGCAATCTGCAAGAAAAAATACAATTGCAATAAGAAAACAGCTACCAGAAGCAATATACCTATTCGGATCAATAACTTACCCAACACAGCTCCTGCCAAAATACGTTAAACAAATATTAGGCATGCAACTGCGCATGCAATTGGGCATAAATAGCACTGGTATCAGGCCGCACACCGCGCCAGATAAAAAACGCTTCCGCCGCCTGCTCGACCAACATACCCAAACCATCTCGCACCACAGCACCATGCTGAGCGGCAAACTGCAGGAATGGACTTTGTTGTTTGCCATACATCATGTCTAACACAAACACTGGTGAAACCTGTGGATGAAATAAATCCGCTGCAACAGGCGGCATTTGCGCTGCCAAACTCGCTGCAGTGGCGTTGATAATCACGTCAAATGGTCCCTGCAAAGCATCAAAATCACTGGCATGAATCACGCCATACTGCGAAAAAAACTGCGCTAATTCGACCGCCTTTTCCACAGTGCGATTCGCCAGCACGATTTCAGCAGGACGCTCTTGCATCAGGGGCAAAATCACCCCACGCGCAGCGCCACCCGCACCCAGCAACAATACCCGCTTGCCAGTCAATGAGACCTTGGCGTTACATACAATATCCGTCACCAACCCAACGCCATCGGTATTGTCACCAAAAATGTGGCCATCCTCGAATGTCAGCGTATTCACCGCCCCCGCCACGCGCGCACGTTCCGTCACAACATCGGCCAGCGCAAACGCTTCCAACTTAAATGGCACCGTGACATTCATCCCTTTGCCGCCTTCAGCAACAAACTGAGCCAACGATTGGGGAAATTCCTGCAACGGCGCCAATACGCGCTGATACACCATATCCTGCCCAGTCTGCACAGCAAAATGCGCATGGATTTCGGGGGATTTGCTGTGTGCAATTGGATTGCCAATTACTCCATATTGGTCAGGCATGTTGATTCACCATTTTGCTATTTCATTTCACTATATTTATTGATAAGACACTGGGTTCCCGCCTAAAACCGCGGGAACGACGGTAATACGGACACCCTTAAAATCGTCGTCCCCGAGTACTTTAGTCGGGGACCCAGTGACTTACGCAGTGCATCCGAACATGGCTAGAAATCACCGCAACTCCGTTTCCAAACCCTGTTCCCGCGTAAAGTTAAAACGCGTGACGATGACCCACAAATCATCTTGATCCGTGGCCCGCATATTGGACGGAAAACGACCAAAAGGCGCGGCGCGTTTCACAATATCCAACGCGGCCTGATCCAACTCTGGAATACCCGAAGACACCTCAATCCGCGCCCCGCCATCTTTTTGATAAATTGTGCCATCCTGAAATACGGGGATATAAACCATCAATTTCCCATATAACTTTTTGCCATCTTTTTGTGGAAAATTAAACGTTCCCACTTGTTCTATTCGCTTTTGCAGCGCTTTGTAATACATCGCATACCCGACTTCCTGCGTATTCACAGTAATAAACGTTTTACGTGGCCGTTTGCTTTGACTTTCTATGGTTTGGGTAATCTCTGCGGCCATTTTCGAGACGGTAGGGCGTTGATTGGTTGGAACAGGTAAGGGAACTGGGGGTGTGACTGGCGTTGGATTATCAAGTGTAGCAGGCTTTTTCAGCTGATTTTTTTCATCCATTTTGGGCAGCTTGATCGCGCTATCGTTCTTAATTTGTGCCAACAATTGCTGTTGCTTTTGTTCCAATTCTGAAATCCGACGTTGCGATGCCTGCATAGGCGGTTCGGACAAAGGTGCACCCGCTTTTTCCGATCCGGTAGGTGCGCCGCCCTCCAGATTAGCTTGCGCCAGGGCATCAGCCTTCAATGGCTTTTTATCCTGTTTTGCGTGTACCAGAATAACTTCTAGCGCGGGATCCGATTGCAGGCGTAACGGCTTAGGCTGTACAAAATCCAGCATCAACAATGTGCTATGTACCATCACCGAACACGCGATGGCAAACATCAATAATGTATTTTTCACAGTATATTTCACGCTTGAATCACAACATCGGTATGGGTTGTATCAGGGACTACATTCACTACATTACCTGCATCTACTACATCTACGACATCAACTACATCTACTGACATTTCTAGTGTTTCTGGTATTTCTTCTATTTCCGCTATTTCCGCTATTTCCGCTATTTCAGAAGCAGCAATGACATGCAATAAACGTGCCTGAATGCTCAAATCGACTTCATCCCAGTCGATCAATTCCAACACTACTGACGTACCACGCGCCATTGGTGGGATACCAGGCAATTTAACGATTAAAGGAATACTCACCAAGCGCAACACATCTTCTTTCAACACAACTGCTTCCACCTGCTTCATCTCTTCCTGCGCCAACCAGCGTAAACACCAGTAACGCTCCATATTCGACTGAAAATCCGCATACGCCGCATACACCGCATCGAAAGCAGAAATGATGGCAAATAATTGCGCATCTTTTGGTTTAAAAGGTGCCGCCAATGGTGCGGTGACGCCATGTTGAATACAAGCCAGTATCTGCCATTGATTAATCAAATCGGGATAACGGCGCAAAGGCGAAGTACTCCAGGCATATTGATCCACGCCCAACCCCTGATGCGGTGCCGCATGCGCCAACATGCGCACTTGCATTCTGGCAGCCCAGCCACCACCAGCAACACCGCCACCTTGAGCGCGATAAATACCCGGCACGCCATGCTCATGCAGCAATTTACCCCAGGTGCTATTAGCAAAAATCATCAACTCCGCAACGATTTTATCCAGCGGCGCACCACGCTTTCTAGGGGTAATCGTCACGACGTCATCATCGACATAAAAATTAAAATCCATGCGATTATTTTGCTCTGGTCGCAAACCAAAACTTTCACGCTTGGCCATCCGCCCTTTTTCCAGCATTTGAATCCACTGCCACAAAACGGCTATCTCTGCTTTGTAAGGATAATCAGCCGCACCAGCAGCCAGATTCTCTTCTGTAACGAAGGCATCCAAATTGTTATGCCGCAAATTGCTGGCGATATGGACCATTTCCACCTTCGTTTCGGTACTCACTATCGTCCAATCTTCTGAACCATCCAAGTTTTGTGGATTTAACGTGACATACAAAGACAGAGCAGGACAAGCCTTGCCTTCCGCCAGGGTATACGCCTCCACCACGGCATCCGGCAACATAGTAATTTTGTCGCCCGGCATATACACGGTAGACATACGCTGACGAGCAATCGTGTCAATCGCATCGCCTGGTTTGATACCCAAAGCAGGAGCAGCAATATGAATACCAACACGCCAATGACCATCAGACAATTGCGTGACAGAAAACGCATCATCAATCTCTGTTGTCGTTACATCATCGATCGAAAATGCCTGCACGTTTGCCGACGGTAAACTTTGTACATTGGGCAAAACAGCTTCCAACGCAGCAGGAAAACCGGTGCCTTTGGGAAAGTATTCAAACAAAAACTTTGATAGATGCAATTCTTTTGGTGTAGCAATACCACCAACCTGCAACATCAAGCGCGATGGATTGACCTGCAAATCCATGCAGGCCGCTTCTAAGGCCTTGTATTCAATACTGTTTTTATCGGGTTTGAACAACAACTGCTGCACCAGCGACTTCATGGCATCGGGCAACTGCTGGGCTTTGAGTTGCTCGACATAATGCTGTTGTATCAATGCCTGTTGTTTCTTTTTTTCGATGCCAGCCTGCGCTGCTTTCAAAGCAGCTTCTGGTGCCGCCTTATAACGCCCTTTGCCTTTTTTGTAAAAATAAATAGGCGCAGCATGCAAACGCAACAACAAACCCGCCGCCTCATGCGGCAACGGTGCATGACCAAAATATTCCTGCCCTAAGTCAGCATAAGCAAACTCTTCTTGCCCGGCCACTTCCCATAAAAAATCCAGATCAATGTCTTGCGCCAATGCCTGCGCATCGGTCATCAATTCAGCCGGCGCTGGCGTCGCAAATTGCAACAACACATCCTTGGCTTTCACCTTGGATCGCTTGCCACTGCTCAATTCCACCTGATACGCCTCACCCGCCTGGGACAAGATTGTTCCGACTTTGAAATCGCCTGATTC
>JAGKXB010000026.1 GCA_021151485.1 Oxalobacteraceae bacterium
CCATTCGCCAGCTCCCTCGGTGTTGTCGCGCCTTGTCACGTAAATTCTCGAAAGTGCTTTTTGATAATTTTTCACGTAAAAAATCAACTTGTAATAATAATCGAGTAGTTTCGTGCCGCGTAGTCGGTGATAGACCTATGCAGTTGTTTCTTGGGTTTAAGACTGATTCGACAGTAACCTATGAATATCGCTAAATGGATTTGCGGGGGATTAAACTGCGTAACGCATTGCAAATGATGCTGTGCATTTATTTTTAAAGGAGAATAATCTTGATTGCTAATATTGCCAATTTTGTGGTGCGTTATAGGGCTATTGTCTTACTCACCAGCCTCATCGGAATAATACTTTCCACCCTGGGATTCAAAAATCTGTATTTCGACAGTAGTACCGATATATGGTTTCTTGATGATGATCCTGTTCTGCTGGAATACAACGACTTAAAGAAAAAATTCGGTAGCGATGACTATTTAGTTATTGGTGTACAAGCTGCTGCAGGGCAAAAGGATGTGTTGAATCCTGAAACTGTGCAAGCCATCCAAAAGATAACTAATTACCTCGAAGAGCATGCGGCAGTTAACAAGGTTCGCTCTCTCGTAAAATATGAATACATGTTTTATGAAGACGAAATGTTGAATGTCGAAACTGCGATTCCCACCTCAAAAAATTTCAACTTCTCTGAGAAAGAATGGGACGATATTAGAACCATACTCAATGGAGAAAATATTGCGCATGATTTGCTGTTTACCAAAGACTTAAAAAACACACTTATTTCTGCTCGTGTAATAGAACAAGATAAATACACTGGCTCCGGTAACGCCAAAACAGATTTAGCCGCTGATTTTCGTACTTTTGTCGAGCGTGAAGGATTGCAGCAGAGTGACAAGTATAAAATCTACATATCTGGCTCAGCAGCAATTAGTGAAAGCTTTTTCTACTTTTCTACGGTAGATCAGTCCATAAGCTATCCAATAATGCTGACTTTCATCATTATCTTTCTGTTCTTAACATTTAGAACACTTGCAGGAACAGTGTTGCCAATTTTGGTTCTTGTAGTGTCTTGCGTGGTTGCCATTGGTTTGATCGGCTACTTCGGCTGGTCTATGAACATGTTGAATATCACGTTGCCTACTATGCTGACAGTAGTTGTGGTCGCAGAGACAATCCATGTGTTGGTCGGCTTTTATCGCTACCGCAATCAAGGGCTTTCGCCGCAGGAAGCTGCTGTAGAGACCATTAAATATTGCTTTGAGCCTTGTTTTTATACCAGTATCACTACTTTGTTAGGGTATTTGTCTCTGGCGACCGGCTCTATTGCCCTGGTTGTGACCTTTGGTTTGGAGATGGCAATTGGTGTTGCTATCGCATTTTTCTTTAGCTTGTTTACCTTGCCTGCATTGCTGAGCTATACCAGTGCCAAAGGTAAGAAAGCGGAAAAACTTGTTTCCAACGGGATTATTGCTCGTTTGGTACATAGCTTGCCGGATAAAATTTACCCGGTTCGCAAGGCTATTATTGCGGTGACTGTGCTGTCATTGATTCCCTTGCTTTATCTTTGCTCCCAGGTAAAGGTTGATACTAATTTTGTACGGTTCTTTAAAGATGATGCGCCGGTAAAGCAAGGCTTGGAATATTTTGATGAAACCTATAAAGGGTCTTTAAGTTTGGAGTTTCGTCTGGATTCCAAATTGGAAAATGGTGTCAAGGATCCTGCTTTTTTGGCACGCGCTCTGGAATTCCAAAATTATCTGGTGACCCTGGAAGGAAATGGGAAAGTTAATTCGCCCGTTAACTATCTCATGAAAATTAATCAGGTAATGAACAATAACGATGTTGAGTTCTTTAAGGTTCCTGAAACGCGGGATATGGTTGGGCAGTTCCTGCTGCTGTATTCGAATTCCGGTCCCGATGAAGATCTGTCTGACTTGATTACGTTTAATGGGCAGGAAATGCGCATGTCAGTTTTCTTTGCCGTGGCGCCGTCAGTGATTACCAAAGCTCGCATTGAGGCTATTGAAAAACATGTGGCTGAACATTTTGCAGATCTTAATATTTCGGTTACCGGTAGGGCGGTTCTGTTCAATAACGTCGACAATTATACGTTGACTGGATTGGCAAACTCTTTCATGTTTTCGCTAATCTCAATTCTTATTTGTCTGTTTGTGGTATTGCGTTCCTTTAAGTATGGCTGGGTTGCGTTAATCCCTAACGTTCTGCCTATTATCATTACTGGCGCTGTAATGGCAATGTTGGATATCTATCTGGATTTTGCGTCCATGATGGTTGCCGCAACAACTTTAGGTATTGCCGTAGATGATACGATTCATGTGATGGATCGTTTCAGAAAAGCCAAAAACGCTAATCTTGATAATAGAGAAGCAATTGCTCTTGCGACGCGTGAAAGCGGAATAGCATTGGTGTCAACGACCATCATTTTGGTAGTTGGGTTTGCAATGTTAATCATGAGTAGTTTTGTGCCCAACATCTACATGGGTATTTTGGGGTGCCTCACCATCGGCTTGGCGGTATTGTGCGATTTGATCATATTACCTGCAGTGCTCATGTGTATCGGTGAGAAACAAAAAGCAGTAGAACCTATACCTGAAGCAACTTCGGTTTAAAGTTTTATTGAAGAAAACGTTAGCCAGGAATTATTGTGTTGTGAAGTAAGGGGCAAATGGACGCGCGTCTTACTTCGATATCTGCCTGATTGCCTTGGGGGTTTCAGGTAGGTTCGGAAGATCCCTTTGAATGTTAATTAAATTTGGCCAGTGGTCAGGGGTTCGCTTTTTCCAAATTTCAGTTTCTTTTTTTGTTTTATCTAAAAAATTGCAAGGAGTGATTAAATGAACGTAGCCATTATAGGGGTATCGTGTAAATTTCCTGGCGCCAATAATTATTCTGAGTTCTGGGATAACCTTGTCGGGAAAAGGTCCAGCATTAGTGAAATTCCGTTATCTCGCTGGAATTGGCGAGAGTATTGGGGTGATCCCAAGCAACAAGCTAAAAAAAGTAATAGCAAATGGGGTGGATTTGTTGCTGATGTTGATGCGTTTGACGCAAATTTTTTTGGAATACTACCAAAAGTAGTAGAAACCATGGATCCTCAACAAAGGCTAGTGTTGGAGTTGGTATGGGGATGTCTTGAGGATGCAGGTGTTGCACCTTCGTCCTTGCGTGGAAAAAAAGTTGGCGTCATGTTGGGTGTATTCAATCATGACTATAAAGAAACGCAGGACTCCACCAATATTTCCATTGAGGCTCATTACTCAACGGGAACTGCTGCATCCATTATCGCCAACCGCGTGTCGCACTATTTTGACTTCAAAGGCCCCAGTTTTCCTATCGATACCGCATGCTCCAGTTCATTAAATGCTATCCACAGTGCAATCCAGGCATTGAAATTTGGTGACTGTGAAATGGCGCTGGCAGGCGGAGTAAATCTCCTCTTAACACCCACTCGACATATATCCTTTTCCAAGATGGGAATGTTGTCTCCCACCGGACAATGCATAACTTTTGATGCAAGTGCAAATGGATATGTGCGTGGGGAAGGGGCTGGTCTGGTACTTCTTAAGCCGTTGGAAAAAGCAATTGCAGATGGCGATGCGATTTACGGAGTAATTAAGGGTACCGCAGTAAATCATTGCGGTGAAACCTACACATTGACGTACCCCAGTTCAATTGCGCAAGCAAATGTTATTCAAGAGGCACACGAACGTGCAGAAGTTCCTATCAATACCGTTAACTATATTGAAGCTCACGGTACCGGAACCCCGAAGGGTGATCCTATTGAATTCGAAGGTCTGTTACGTGCATTTGAGACCTTGGCTGCCCGACAAGGTGTTAGCCTAACCCCAGGTTATTGTGCGTTGGGGTCAGTAAAAACCAATATTGGTCATTTAGAAGCGGCGGCTGGAATTGCCGGAGTGATTAAGGTTTTGCTTGCATTTCGCAACAAACAGTTGCCCGCGCTGCAAAATTTTTCGAGCATCAACCCAAAAATATCTATTAACAACACGCCATTTTCTATCCTCGGTGAATCTAAAAAATGGGTGCCTGAGCGTGTATCTAACGACAATCAAAATGTAACTGCCCCTTTGCGTGCGGGTGTGTCATCGTTTGGCTTTGGAGGAACAAATTCTCATATCGTTTTAGAAGAGTTTGCCCGAGGAGAAAAGCCAAAGACGATAAAAAAACCAGCTTACCTTATTGCATTATCAGCAAAATCGCCTGCCGCATTGCAAAGGCTTAAATCCAACTTGTTGGTTTGGTTAGATAAAAATCAGGATACTGGTCTGCAGGATTTGAGTGCAGGGTTACTGGTCGGGCGAGATCATCACTCGGTCAGATTTGGCTGTGTTGTAAAAGATATGAAAAGTGCTATCCAGGCTCTGCAGGATAGTATGGGGGATAAAGCACAATACTCTATTGTGGACAGGGATAATCTGGAGCTGCTTGCTGAAGCGACGCAATCGGCAAACGAATTAATTGAAAAATCCTTAAGAAATGAGGGAAAAAAGAATTATTCGCAGCATCTGGGCCTGCTCGCTGAGCTTTATGTGAAAGGAGCTGATCCAGTTTGGTGTGACCTTTTTGTTGGTGGTACAACTCAGCGTCTTAACTTACCTACCTATCCCTTTGAGAAGGATACCTTCTGGATCGCTCAGCCAGAGAATAAAAATCTTCAGGCAGGACCTCATCCATTGCTGCATACAACATTGTCTGGTGGAACTAAAAATAGTTTTTTCAGCTTGTTTGACGGTCAGGAATTCTTCCTGAAAGATCACCAAGTGAAAAACCAAGCAGTTTTACCCGCAGTTGCTTATTTGGAAATAATGTATCAAGCGATGTTGCGTGCGGCATCTACGCAACTAGTTGATGCCAGTGCAGCAGTAGAAATTCGTGATGTTATTTGGCTGCGCCCATTTACCTTGCCTGATGGTAGCAAGGAGCTGCGGGTAACTCTCAACGCTGAAAGCACTGAAAAAAATAACTCGCCGTTAAAGTTTGAATTCATCAGTGGTGTCGAAGATCTTTCATTCGTAAAAAACTGCCAGGCTAAAGCGTTTATTGTCGAGCGAGCTGAGCCAGATTTGTTGCCAAATTTTAATTATCCGGGGCACGGCTGGGCTACGTATCCCTCATCGGCTTGCTATGGACGCTTCTCATCATTGGGCTTTGGCTATGGTGCATCTCACCAGAGTATTGTGCTACTGGCTCAAAACGCAGATCAAGTTTTGGTGCAGTTGGTTATGCCAAATGATCTACAGGATTCCATTGGGGATTATGTTCTTCATCCATCCATTGCGGATGGAGCCTTACAAGCTGCAGTTGCGTTGATATCGGGATTAGACGCGAATGCGAACGACACAGTCCAACCTGTATCTCCTTATCTGCCATTTTCTTTGGAATGCCTGAAGATTTACGGTGCAACCCAAGTGTCGCAATGGGCGTGGGTGCGCCCTGCTTCTGGGAGTCGTGCCGCGCCAATGAAAAAATTGGACATTGATATTTTTAGCGAAATTCCAGGCACAGATGGAAGAGCACAAATTATTGCACAATTCAAAGGACTTGGATTGCGTCAGATTGAAAAGGAAGCCTTGCGTGTAAATGAGCAAATCTCCCCTTCGTATAAGGACAATATAATGAACGATTCACATTCCTACTACACTCCACATTGGTTTAAACAGTCCGTTGATGGGCAGCTCGCGCCTCTGGATTCACTGCTGATAATTGGTGATCCTTTAGACGTTGAGTTATGTGTGAGTCGACTGAAAAGAAATTCGAGTTTCAATCAGTCATCGATTTTTTCCGCAGTGTACTCTAATGAGTATGTTAAGAAATCAGCGACCGAATTCACACTAAGACCTGGAGTTAATGGTGATTTTATTGCGCTGGTTAATGATATCTCCGCTCAACAAATGGTTCCGCGTAACGTATTGTTTTTGTCAAAGGAAGAGAGTGAAAATTCCGGCGACAATACAGATACAAATTTGTCTAAAAGTGCAGAAAGCGCCTTTTGTTTGGTAAAGGCTTATTTAAAGGCTGCAAAGAGCGCAAGATTTATTAATCTTGTTCAAGGTAATGGCACGGGTTTTATTCCTATTTATCAAGCGTTAAGTGCCTTTTATAAAACTATTAAAATCGAGCGCCCTGCTTATAGCGGTAGGGTTGTGGTTTTCGATATTAAAAATGCCACTGATACCAGCTTTTCTAACCTCATTACCACAGAGTTTTCTGATAGCACTTCTCATGCAGATGTGAGGTACATCAATGAAAATCGTTTTGTGCGGGAATTTATTGCTGCTGACGAACTAAAAAAAATCAAAGATCTAACCTCGGCGCAATCAGGGTTTAAAGCAGGTGGAGTGTATTTGATTACTGGTGGTCTTGGCGCGCTCGGACTATTAGTGGCAGGGTACCTCGTTAAGCAATACAACGCCCGCGTCTATTTGACGGGGCGCTCGGCTATTTCCGCCGAAAAGCAGCAACAATTAAAGACGGTTGATGTGGATGGCAATAGCGTTGTTTATTTGCCCTGTGATATTTCTGATGAGTCCTCTGTAAGTGAATTGGTAAGGGAAATCAATAGTCAAGGGTTTAAGTTAAATGGTGTTATCCACTCAGCGGGTATCATTGAAGATAGCTTTATTCTTAAGAAGGATTTTGATTCTTTCTCTAGAGTGGTTGCGCCAAAGGTAAAGGGTACCATCAATCTAGATCGTGCAACACAAGACCAGCCTCTGGATATGTTTGTGTTGTTCTCCTCGGTAACGGGCGTGCTGGGCAATCTTGGACAATGTGATTATGCATTTGGAAATTCATTTGAAGATTACTATAGTCACTATCGCAACGATTTATTGAGCAACGGCGAGAGATCAGGTAAGGCGGTTTCTATTAATTGGCCGTACTGGAAAGAGGGCGGAATGGTATTAACTGACAAGGAAGAAGGAATCCTCAGGAAAAATTTTGGTATTGTTCCCTTGGAAAATGCAAGCGGCTTACAAGCGTTGGAATTTGCTGTTTCTTCTCAAATATCCCAGCTCGCGGTGCTCGAAGGGGATGAAACTAAAATTCACCAGGTTCTTGGAGTGAGAACTAACGTTAGCGAGGCCGATATTTCCGAAATTACACGCGTGGCTTTCGAAAAAAATTATGAAAGTAATTCCACCAATACGGCATATAATTCGATATTAAAAGAGAATGCTGTCAAATATTTGATTAGTCAATTTGCAAAAGAGGTTTCGCTTTCAGAAGACAAGTTTGAATTGTATGCACCGTTTCAACAGTACGGTTTTGATTCGGTTGTTATGGTCGATTTAGTGATTTTATTGGAAGAAGAATTTTCAAATCTTCCCGCCACTCTATTCTTTGAATATAAAAATATCAATGATTTGGCTGACTTCTTTGTAGCTAACTATCCTGAAAAATTTGTTGCGTCTACAGATGTTGCCTCAGCGCAAGAGGAAATCAAGGTACCGGTTCTGGTTGAAAGCAAGATCAGCGTCAACGACCTAAAGGCTAAGGTGGTTTCCTATCTTATTGAATTATTTGCTAGAGAGGTTGAATTGCCTGAAGAACGATTCGAGCTCTATGCTCCGTTTCAGCAATACGGTTTCGATTCGGTTGTTATGGTGAATTTGGTAATTGCTCTCGAGGAGGAATTTGAAAATCTTCCAGCAACCTTGTTTTTTGAATACAAAAATATTAACGATTTGGCTGATTTTTTTGCGAGTAACTATGCAAAGCATTTCGAGAGTCTGATATCACCTGAGCCCTCTGTAGTTACTACTTCAAGCAATCTTAATACTGACGAAAATGTAGCGCGCATCCAGCTTCCGATCATATCTATGCCAGCAGAAGATCAGGGGTACTCATCATTACTTAATGATAAGCAACAACTGGCCGACGATGAGATTGTTATTATCGGTGTATCAGGACGTTATCCGGAAGCTGAAACGCTCGCAGAGTTTTGGAATAATTTAAAAAATGGCGTCGACTGCATCAGAGAAATACCTGAGGAAAGAGCGTGGGGCGTAGAAAATCTTTTTCAGCCAGGACCAGCGGTATTGGGGAAAAGTTATTCAAAATGGGGTGGCTTCTTAAAAGCTATTGATCACTTTGATCCGTTGTTTTTCGGTATTTCCCCGGCAGAAGCTGAGGTCATGGATCCTCATGAACGTCTGTTCCTCGAAACAGTTGCCTTGGCCGTGGAAGATGCCGGATATTGCCCTGACAAATTGGCACAACCTGACGGTGTGCATGAAAGCCCGGTAGGTGTCTATGTAGGCACTATGTGGGGTGATTATCAACTATTTGGTGTCGATGGTGACACACCAAAAAACATGATTGCACCTCGCTCTTGGTATTGGGCAGTGGCAAACAGAATTTCATATCAATTTAATTTTTCAGGCCCCAGTATCACGCTTGATACTGCGTGTTCTTCATCGCTCACTGCAATCCATCTTGCGTGTGAAGCGTTGAAGCTTGGTGACATTAACGTCGGTATTGCCGGCGGGGTCAATTTATCCTTACATCCGCAGAAATACAACACGTTATCTGATCTCCATTTCCTGTCATCTGATGGACGTTGTCGCAGTTTTGGCACAGGAGGGGATGGTTATGTTCCCGCAGAGGCTGTAGGTGCAATTATTTTAAAACGCAAATCTGACGCCGTGCGCGATGGCGACCACATTTATGCGGTGATTAAAAGTTCATCTATAAATCACGGCGGAAAAACGTCTGGTTTTACAGTACCGAATCCCAACCGTCAGGGAGCGTTAATCAAAGACGCGATTGCGCGCTCAGGAGTTAATCCTCGGCACATTAGTTACGTTGAAGCACATGGTACCGGCACTAGTCTCGGAGATCCGATTGAAATATCAGGTCTTACCAAGGCGTTTGAGCAGACCGATACTCAATATTGTGCCATAGGCTCAGTGAAGTCCAATATCGGTCACGCGGAAGCTGCTGCCGGTGTGGCAGGTGTGACTAAAATTTTATTGCAGCTAAAACACAGGGCGCTAGCTCCGTCGCTGCATTCGAAAACGCTCAACCCCTATGCAAAAATCGATCAAAGCCCTTTCTACGTGTTGCAGAAGTTAGAAGATTGGCAACGCCCAACACAAAAAGATCCCGTTTCCGGAAAAGTCATCGAGTTGCCGCGTATTGCGGGATTAAGCTCATTTGGTGCTGGTGGAGCCAATGCGCACTTTGTTATTGAAGAATACCCGGCAGAAGCGGATCCAAGAAATTATTCTCCCCGCACTTCTGATCCGGTATTGGTAATGCTTTCCGCGAAGCGCGAGGATTCACTGGAGAAAATGGTTGTACAATTGCGTGATTTTATTACGCGTGAACCACAGACTCATTTAGCAGATATTGCATATACCTTGCAGACCGGTCGTGTGCACATGGATTTTGGTGTTGCTGTTATTGTGTCATCGCTGGCTGAGCTACAAATAAAATTGAACGCCTATCTTGAAACAAAAGGTCATAATGGTTCTGTACCTGGAGTTTATTATGGTAAGCGCCCGCGTAATAAAAACGCGAAGAATGATTTTTCTGATCAGCAAGTGGATGAGTGGTTATTGCGTAAAGATCTCAATAACCTTGCGCAAGCTTGGCTAAAAGGTCAGGAAAATATCACCTGGTCCAAGCTCTACCAACCCGGTTCTGCATTTCGGATTTCTGTCCCCGGCTACGTATACTCACGGCAGCGATATTGGGTAAGTCCCCCTAAAAAAAATACGCAATTTGGGGCATTGGATTCGTTCATTGATGCAAATGTCTCAACGTTAGATGAGCAGTTGTTTGTAAAAACATTTAACCAAAGCGCGTTTTATTTAAAAGATCATAAATTGGGAACGAAATCAGTTTTACCTGGCGTCGCCTATCTTGAGTTGGCCCGTCAAGCCGCACAACTGGCTGCTGATGGAGAGCCTGTTTTAGGACTGACAAATATTAAGTGGCTGAAACCGATTGTTGTAAACGGTGCGCAAGAAACTACACACATAAGCTTGCGGCCCGCCAATGGCAATGTTGAATTTGAAATCTTTAAAAGTGTAAGTGGCGGCAGTCGCATCGTGTTCTGTCGTGGATCGGCGGTGATTTCTCGCTATTCGTCTGCTTCATCGGTTCAGGGTATGAGCCTCCCATTACCGGTGATCGATCCTCGTACGGTGAAAGCGAGATCAACGCATCTACATGAACACCAAATCAAGAACGGCTTCGAAAGTTTGGGTTTCGGTTTTGGTCCAAGCTTTCAGGTTATGAAGGGACTGTATATCAATCAATCGGAAGCTATGGCGGATCTAGCGCTGACTGCGGAGCTAGCGGGTTCTACTGACGACTATGTTTTGCACCCGGCGTTACTGGATGGTGCATTACGTACGGCCGTTGGTATAGGCGGTTTTGATTCCAGCGACGCCGGGATGCCACTTCCCATTTCGCTCGGTCGTATCGTCATTCACAGACCTCTAACGGAAACTTGTATCAGTTATGCTGTGTATTCAGCGAGTCAGCCTTCTCAGGCGAGCCAAAGATCTTACGATATTTACATTCTCAATGATCGAGGGGAGATGTTGGCGACCTTGTTAGGGTTTACCACTCAATATGTTTCTCACTTTGCAGACACCAAGAAATTAACTGATCAACTGTTACCGGTTGGCGAGCTGCAACGGCCGTTAGAGATTGCGGCAAAGGTTCAAACTAACCCGGTAGCTCCGGCAGCGCCGAATTCGGTATCGTTACAAGTCGCTACATCGATTAACTCACCGACACATACTGTAAAAATTTATTTAACTGATCTTGTGTCTCAGGCAACCAAAATTCCTGTTGCGCAAATCGATACGGCAACGGCGTTGGAAAACTATGGCATAGATTCAGTAATGATCATGGCCATGAATGAAAAATTGGAAGCGATTTTTGGTCTTGGTGTCCCGAAAACATTGTTCTTCGAATATCAAGATATTGATGGTTTGGCGGAGTATTTTTCCGAAAATCATGCCGAAGATATTCGTAAGCTCATGCCTATGGAACCTGCTATTCCCATTGAATATCAGCAAACCCCTCCACCAACTCAGGATACTTTGGGGGAAGTGGTGCGAAACTATTTGAGTGCCTTACTCTCTCGGTTTACAAAAATTGACCAAGCCCAAATCGATGGTGATGTCCCCATCGAGAACTATGGGATTGATTCGGTCATGATCATGGGAATGAATGAAGATTTGGAAAAAACCTTCGGCCAGGATATTCCCAAGACTCTTTTCTTTGAGTACCAAACCATTAATGAGTTAGTGGATTTCCTGTTGGAGAATCACCCAACAGAAGTACAAGCCATGAACCATTCGGCGAGTACTATGGTGGTCAACACAACAGTTGCAACGACAACTTCCACAACGATTACGATTAACGATGCGCCAGTAGACGCATTGACGGGTAGTGCCAAGTCACGCTTGGTAAATTCGTCTGCGGATATTTCTTTCGCCCGGAGCGAGACCTCCCATCAGCAGCATCGCATAAGTGAACAGCGATTGGACTATGTAAGCCGCGCTGCTCACACCGTTCATGAACCGGCACAATCTGATACTCCCCCGTTATCTGCCGCTGACCAATTGAAAAGGACAATTAGTGCGTTGACAGACCTGGAGGTAGAAAATTTACTGCGTGAGCTGTTGGCTTCTGACGAATTGGAAACGGAGTTTTGAAATGAGCCTGAATGAAAAAAACAAACGTGAATTATTAGCCAAGCTCTTGCAAAAGAAGATTAGTGCAAAGGCAAACACGCAATTGGCAAAAAAATATCCTGAAGATGTTATTGCCGTCGTGGGCCTGAGTGGTCGTTATCCCATGGCGGATAACGTCGAAATGTTCTGGGACAATTTGGTAGCTGGACGGGACTGTGTTACCGAAATTCCGGAGGAACGCTGGAACCCCGAGGCGTTCAAACGTGGTTCCGATATCGACTCGGCAAGAGCCAGGGGCGGGTTTATCGCCGATGTTGATAAGTTTGACCCGCAATTTTTCGGTATAGCTCCACGCGAAGCCATCTCAATGGATCCTCAGGAGCGTTTGTTTCTCCAAACCGCGTGGCACACGATAGAAGATGCGGGTTATACACCCAAAACGCTAGCGAACAGCAGTGGGAAGGTAGGCGTTTTCGTTGGTGTGATGAATTCCAACTATTCCATTTTGGGCGCATCCCTATGGAGCGAAACTCACAAAACTGATCAAAACTACATGTGTAACCCGATGTTTTGGTCATTAGCCAACCGAGTGTCATATACATTAAATTTTAACGGGCCTAGTCTCGCTGTAGATACCGCTTGTTCATCCTCATTAACAGCAATACATCTTGCCTGTGAAAGCATTCGCCGCAATGAGTGCGAAGTAGCGCTTGCTGGTGGTGTGAATTTAATTCTTCATCCCGCGCAGATGGAGGTGCTCGCCAAGCGAGGTATGCTGTCTCCCACCGGCAAATGCCACAGTTTTGGTAAAGGGGCTGATGGCTTTGCAGATGGAGAAGGGGTGGGGGCTGTGTTGTTGAAACCACTCAATCAAGCGCTGCAAGATGGAGATAACATCTACGGTGTTATTCGGGGTAGCTCGTTAAATTCGGGCGGAAAAACCAGTGGCTACACGGTGCCAAATCCTGTAGCGCAGGCAAACTTGATTGCCACAGTTGTTAAAAAATCCCGGATTGACCCAGGTTCAATTAGCTATATCGAAGCTCATGGTACTGGCACCGCGCTGGGCGATCCGATCGAAATTCGGGGCTTAGCCAAGGCGTTTGGCTCGGCAACTGCGGAAAAACAGTTTTGTGCGTTAGGCTCGGTGAAAGCGAATATTGGGCATCTCGAGGCGGCGGCAGGTATATCAGGTATTACAAAAATTCTTCTGCAAATGAAGCACGAAACATTGGTGCCGACGATTAATTCTAACGAGGAAAGCGAATATATCGACTTAAAAAATACGCCTTTCTACTTGCAAAAAGAAACCAGCTCCTGGGCATTGGGTAAGAAAAAGTTGGCTGGTATAAGTTCATTTGGTGCGGGTGGATCTAATACCCATATCATCCTCCAATCATTTGATATTCCAGAACAGTCTCATGCCGAGATACCTTGCGTAATTCCGGTATCAGTTTCCCATAAACAACAGTTGCCCACCTACGTGCAGTCTTTAATTATGTGGATTGAAAGGAATAAGGCAACCAAACATTTTAACCTTGTAAATGTTTCTCATACACTGCTTGACGGCCGCCAGGATATGGCTGTGCGACTCGCAATGGTTGCCAACAATATTGATGAGCTGTTGGAAAAATTGCATGGATTCATGCGCGGTGATCGCAATATCGAAAACCTTTTTGAGGGTACAGCAGAAACACCTGATAGTAAGCAGGAGTTTGCATTCACTGCCTATAAGAGTGAGGAGTTAATTAGTTTTGCCAGGAAATGGGTGATTGGCGAAGTTAAAAAACCGATCGCATTGTTAAAAGATTTTCATCCAAAGCGAATATCCTTACCTGGTTATCCTTTCTTGAAAGAAAGTTATTGGGTGCCTCGTACGCCGGCGGAGGTAAATGCCAACGAATCAGTTGCTTTTGCAAAGGAAAACTCCAAGGTTTCTCCGGTACATTCAGCTGTTGCTTCAGTATCCCAACATGTAGGGGATATGTATTTGGCTCCTGTCTGGGTTGATAAGCCACTCAAGAACAATGATGCCGGAAATTCTTTATCCAATGTCTTGGTTTTCAGTAATGATACGGGCGATTATCCTGCGATAGCACGTCAATTTAGTCAGGCCCATTTTGTTGCCCTTGGGGACATGTATAGTTACGACTCAAAAAATAATTTCACTGTTCGTCAGGATCATTTGGAAGATATGGAGTTGCTTTTAAGTGCCGCTTCCAAAGCTAAACCTTTAGATGCCATTGTCTATGCGTGGAAAAATTCTGCTATAGAGGCTAATGAAAAAAACGGTACTGCAGAATCTTTATACGCAGGAATTCAACCACTCCTGAATTTGGTAAAGAGAATTATTAATAGCAGTAAAAATCCCCTGCCCAAATTGATTGTCTGGTCTGTAGATAGTGGCTGTCTGTCGGACTTGTCAAGTTTAGCGTATTCCGGATTTGTTAAATCTGTTAAGGCTGAGCAGAAAGATCTCGATATTAAGCATGTGAGTTTCGAGGGCAATCAGGAGCATTCGCTGGAGTATCAGCTAAGGGCGCTGGCGGCTGAGCTTGCGGATTCCGAGTCAGGTTCGGTTGTAGTTAAGCATCGTGGACAACGGCGTGCTGTTGAGCGGATAGACTCTATCGAGCCCGCTTCGGAAATTGGTTCGAATGATTGGGTTAAACAAAAAGGGACTTATCTGATTACTGGTGGCCTTGGTGGATTGGGTAAGGTATTTGCCAAGCGGATCGCCTCCGTAGGTGGAGTGAAATTGGCTTTGACTGGGCGTTCAGCGCTTACGGAGAGCAATAAGCAGTTTCTGGAAACCTTACGAGAAAAAAATAATGAGGTTGTCTATTACTCGTGTGATATTACTTCGGAAGCAGATGTTCATGTGCTGTTCGAAAAAATAACCAGCCGTTTCATCAAGCTCAATGGCATTATCCACAGTGCAGGTGTGATTAAGGATTGCCTGATTAATCGCAAAAACTGGGCAGACTTTAAGTCCGTGATAGATACAAAAATTAAAGGCGCTTTTAACCTTGACCAGGAAAGTGCAGCCATGCCTTTGGATTTCTTTGTCATGTTTTCCTCGGTGAGTTCAGTGCTTGGAAATATTGGTCAAACAGATTACGCCTTTGGTAACGCTTATCTGGACGAACTCTGCCGCTGGCGAAACAATCTAAAAGATAAAAAATTACGATCGGGGAAAAGTATTTCTATCAATTGGCCAATCTGGGAAGACGGCGGAATGAAGATAGAAAAAAACATTCTGAATGCGATGAAAGAGTCTGTGGGAATTATCCCTTTGTCGGAACCACAAGGGCTCTCCATTTTTAACGATATTATGCAGTCTTCATTCGCTCAAGTAATGCCACTGCATGGCGTATTAACGCGACTAAACACGACTCTGCAACATTACAATGCTTATGAGCCATCAGCGTTAACCGAAAAAACAATCACCAGCGCAGCTGTTACCCCGGCAATACCGAATTTGGTGCCGGGTGCCGCCGGTCAATTGGCACAGTTGCTCGATGAAAAACTGCGCGAAATGATCAGCAGAGCAATTCAGTTGCCAAAAGATCGAATTGACCCCAATAAAGTGTTCGGTGATATGGGTTTTGATTCGATAGTGTTGCGCGAGTTTGCTGCCAATTTCAAAGCAATGCTGGATATTGAATTATCACCAGCCGTTTTCTTCTCTTCCAATACTTTGAATAAGATGAAACAGCACTTGTTGGCTGAGCACCTTTCCAGTCTGCAGAAAGTCCTGGTTCCGTCTGGAGTTAGCGCTGGTTACATCGGTTCGCAAGAGAGAGGCGGCGCATCTCTCGTGCAGAATGCGTCAGAGGGCCAGTCTACTTATCAACAGTCTGCACAGCCCAGCTACAACGAGCCGGTTGCGATTATTGGAATGGACGGCATGTTTCCAGGTGCTGAAAATCTGGATGTGTTTTGGAAAAACTTGAGTGAATGTGTTGATCCTATTAGCGAGATACCACCACTGCGTTGGCGCTGGCAAGATCACTATGGAAGCACTTTCGGCGCGGCCAACAAATCCAATTCAAAATGGGGTGGTTTTATGCCTCATATCGAATATTTTGATCATCATTTCTTTGATCTGTCTGCCAATGAAGCGATTCATATGGATCCGCAACAGCGGCTGTTCTTGCAAACTGTTTGGAAAACGATTGAATCTGCGGGCTACAACGCAACGGAATTGAAAGGCAATAATGTAGGTGTTTTTGTTGGCGTTGAGTTTAGCGATTACAGGGATTATCTGGATCGTAATGGGGTGCGTTACAACGCTGAAATGGTGATTGGTAATTCGCTGAACATGATTCCCAATAGGGTTTCCTACTATTTTGATTTTAATGGCCCCAGTGAAGCGGTAGATACAGCCTGTTCAGGCAGCTTGGTAGCAATTAACAGAGCGGTTAGATCGATTCAGTCGGGCGAGTCGCGTATGGCGATTGCCGGGGGAGTGAGCGTTATTCTTTCGCCCAAGACGATGATCGGAACCAGCCAGTTAAACATTTACTCTCCTGATGGTCGCTGCAAAACGTTTGATAAGAATGCCAATGGTTATGTAAAAGGTGAAGGTGTTGCTGCGGTTTTGTTAAAACCATTAAAAGCCGCTATTGAAGATGGCGATAATATATTAGCGGTAATAAAGGGTACTGCAGTAAACCATGGTGGACGTAGTAATTCGATCACCGCCCCTAATCCTGCTGCGCAGGCACGATTGTTGTTTAAAGCCTATTCAGAGGCGGGTATTGGTGCAGAGCGCGTTTCCTATATTGAGTTGCACGGTACGGGTACCAATCTTGGCGATCCTGTGGAAGTCGAAGGCATCAAGTCAGCATTTTCAATGTTGGCGACATCTTCCGGCGCGCCGATTTCCAAATTTAATTATTGTGGTATTGGGTCGGTTAAATCCAACATCGGTCATCTTGAACCCGCCGCTGGTATTGCCGGTGTAATCAAAGTCATTCTTTCAATGAAGGCGCGTGAGCTACCGTCTAACCTTCATTTCACCGATTTAAATCCCCTGATAAAACTAGAGAATTCACCGTTTTATATTGTCGATAAAAAGCGTGACTGGGTAAGGACTCTGGATAGTGAAGGACGCGAGTTGCCGTTGGTTGCCGGTGTAAGTTCGTTTGGTTTTGGCGGTACTAATGCCCACCTGGTGCTGGAAGAATATATTGCCCCACATCAACACTCTATCGAGCAGAGTTCATATCTCTTTGTGCTTTCTGCAAAAACGTCTGCGCAATTGGATGAGTCCGCTCGCAATTTAATTACTTATGTGGATTCTCCCGCGCGCGCAAATACCTCGTTGCGCGATTTTATTTTCACCTTGCAAGTCGGTCGAGTGCCGATGGATGAGCGGCTGGCTTTTACGGTAAGCAATTGGCAAGACTTGCGCGAAAAACTAGGCGCCTACTTGACCGGTACACTGGATCACATTGATTGCAGAAGCAGCAAGGCAAGCAATCATATACCGGTTCAAGATTTACTGGATGACAGTTTGCAAGGGTATATCTTGCAAAGTGGTAATTACAGACAATTAGCGAAATGGTGGCTGCTGGGTGTTAACTTCAATTGGCAGTTGCTCTATACCAATGCGTCTGCACAAAAAATCAATCTGCCGACCTATCCGTTTGCTAAAACGCGTTGTTGGATAGATGTAATCGTCAGCGAAACCATGGTTGCTGAACCAGTGAGTGCGCCCCTGGCAGCGGTAATGCCAGCGCAATTTGTAGCGGCTGCGCCAGTTGTAACTACCAACGTCGTATCAACCATCCCTGCACTGGTGAGAGAAAAAGTCTCTCAGCTTGTTGATGTCAGCGTTGCTGAGCTTGCTGATGACGCCCACCTCGCAGCGGATATTGGATTGGACTCAATAAAAATGATGAGCTTGATTAATGAGCTTATCTCATCAAGGCCGGAAGCCGAGCTGGAATATTTTAATAATCTTGGAATGAATAGCATTGTTGGGCAAGCGCAAACCATTTCAGGCTTAATCGACATTTTTATCAAAGCAGAAGCGAGCGCGTCGCCTATTTCGGCAACTACTCACGTTTCGCCACTGGCCGTGCAAAATGCAACTGTGTTAGACAAAAGTGTTCCTTTGCTTGATTCGCAATACCTATTTTTGCCAACGTATTTTATTACCAATTCCAGCTCTTTGTGTTCATATGTGGAGCTAAAAGGCCCGCTCGACCTCGATGTTGCGAACGCTGCCTGGAAGAGGCTGATTGAGCGTCATCCTGTCTTGCAGATCGGCTTTCAATGGCCTGGAAAAAAATCGGCAACTTTTTCTGATGTTAAAGTAGATTTTGTTCGTGATTACACTGCGCCCCGCATTCAATGCACGGATATTCGTGCGGTATCAGATAAAGATGCGGTAATTCTGCAAGCGTTCAACGAACAGCTAAATCGCCAGTGGAACATGGAACAGTGGCCTCTGCACGAGTTCTCGCTATACCAAAAAGGCGACGACGAATATGTTCTGTTCTGGAGTAACGAACACATTATCTCTGATGGCCTAAGTAACCAGCAGGCGCTGCGGGAGTTTTTGCAGCTTTACACCGCTGAACTAACGGGTGCGGTAATTCCAGCGGCTGAATATGGCTCAACGGAAAAATACGTCGACCTAATCAATCGAATTAACAGCTACACCGAAAGTGAAACCCGTGCAGAGATTCCCGTGGCGTTAGCGGGTAGTTACACCTTTAATCCAGAGGGTAATCTTCGCGATCGTAGCAAAGTAAAATTTGAATGCGCCAAGCATGTACTTGATTCGACGTTAACCGAGAAGTTATTTGAGCTAACGAAACGCTCCCGTTATTCAATGAACACGCTTTTGGTAAATGCATTTATTCGAGTCATCGCACAATACGACAAGAGCAGCCAGGACATAACCTTGCAAATCCCTACAGGTGGACGGAATTATCCGGATTTATCGTTAACGAATACCATGGGATGTTTTGCACAGAATCTATCGCTCAGCTTCTCACGTAATAATATTGAAGATCGGCAGCATGGACTTGAATCTGTGCAAAACACCATTAATGACTCGATTTTATATGGTGTTGACATAAAGCAAGCTCGGGATTTGACTGCGCTTGTTAAGCAAATGCCGTTAACCGAGCAGAACCTGTTGCCAAAACATGCGGTTGACTTAATGCTGGGAGCTGTTAAATCGAATTTGTATTTCCCTTACACCGGACAGACAGGTATTGAATCTTGTTACGGTGATATTCAAGTAGTGCAATACACCGCAGGGACCTCTAATTCTCCGGGTAGTATTGATTTACTTCAGGAAATTTTCGATGGGCAGCTACATATCTTTGTAAACTATGATGCGAGCTTCTTCTCGTCTGCCTTAATCAACAGCTTGGTTTCCGACTATATAGCAAGTCTGGAGTCATTTATCGCACAAGATTTTGTGGCGGATTCGGTAACAGCGTTGGCCCCTGTGGATGGGTTACCGCAAATCGCCATTGTGCTTGAGCATGCCAACAAGGTACTTAATGCGTCACTGACAATCGGCGATGTCGATAAGGATCTCGAGGCAGATCTTGGCTTTGATTCCATCGATAAAATCAAACTGGTTACACAGTTGTATACCTGGAATAAAACAATCAATCGCTCTGCGTTAATCAAGTGTCGTAACTTAAGCGAAATGATTGCGGCCATTCAACACGGCGCTTCTATCGGTGGTGCGCAAGCAGCGCCTGCTACTGTGTCGAGTAAGTCGGTAGCAGTTGCAGAAACGAATGTGAATTTTGACGGTTCATTTCTGACTCCCATCGAGCGCATCGTTCATCAGGCGCAAGCAACGCCGGATGCAGTGGCGGTGACTAACCAATACGGCCAATCTATCACTTATCGAGAGTTAGATACTCAATCCAATAAGATCGCTCGCGTGCTAAGAGAGCAGGGCATTGGCTCAGCAGATTTTGTAGGTGTTATTTCTAATCGTGGTCCATTGATGCTGGTGGGGATACTGGCGATTTTAAAATCCGGTGCAGCCTATGTCCCTATTGATCCAACCTATCCAGCGGGAAGAATGAATTACATTTTAAAACACGCACGGATTAAAACGCTTGTGACAGATCCAGCGCTAATTAATGTGCTCGACGAATTGTTTCCAGCGGATAAAGAAAATAGAACCGAAGGCACAGTACTTGAATCGATTGTATTGTTAGGTGATGCGAATCAGGGGCAATGCGAAAGTTTTGGAAAAATTGTCAATAACGTTGTAACTGCAGCTTCCTGGGGCGCTCTGTCCGGTGAGCGAGTAGAGCTATCGATAGATCCGCAGGATAACATGGTAGTACTGTTTACCTCAGGCTCTACCGGCAATCCCAAGGGCGTCGTATTGAATCATGAGGGTTATAACAATCGTCTTGAATGGCATCAGAAGCTATTCCAATTGCGCCCGGGCGAAAAAGTTGCCCAGAAGACATCCTGCTGTTTCGATGTGTCTTTGTGGGAATTATTTTGGCCGCTGATGTTCGGCGGTATCGTAAGTGCAGTGGAAAAAGACACTGTATCCAATCCCTGGGAATTTGCGGATTGGCTTGAAGCGGAATCGATCAACATTGCTCATTTCGTTCCGTCGATGTTTGGTGCATTTATTTCCAACATTGATACCGAGAAACACCGGTTTAAATCCTTGCGTTGGCTGGCATTCTCTGGCGAAGCTCTAGCTACCAATACCGTCCAACAATGGATAGATGCCTATCAATTGGATGTGGGTTTGTGCAATTTATATGGCCCAACCGAAGCATCTATCGATGTCACTTATCACGTTATTAGTGAGCGCCCAGGGGATGCAGTTCCTATCCCGATTGGAAAAGCGATTGACAATGTTTCTCTGGTTATTATCGATCAGGATGGTAATCAAGTTAAACCGGGTGAAATGGGCGAGCTATGTATTGGTGGTATCCAGGTTGCAAAAGGATATCTCTATGAGCCGCAATTGACTGCAAAGGCGTTTATTGCCAACAAGTTCGGCTCGGTTCCCGGCGCCACTCTGTACAGAACGGGTGACCTTGCGACAGAAAACGAAGATGGTTCTTTTAATTACCATGGTCGTATTGACAGTCAGGTAAAAATTCGGGGCTTCCGGGTGGAGCTGGGTGAAATAGAAAATATAGCCTCCAGCCACAAAAATATTAATGAGGCAGCGGTGTTACTCGTTAATCAGGGCGGCACAGATAAGTTGATTATGTGGTATGCCGGAACGCAGACCGCTGAAGCAGAGATAAAATCGTTTATCAACGAACGTTGTCCTGATTACATGGTGCCCCATTTTATCTTTTGGTCAGAAGCTGCCTTGCCGAAAAATAGCAATGGAAAGCTTGATCGAAAAGTGTTGCTAAACCAATTACAGGTGAATGCAGAAAGAAAGTCCGAATCAAAATCAGCAGTGCCTGCAGATGATAAAGTGCTGCCTGTTGGTCCTGCACAAAAATGGATTTTTTCCTATTTCGATGCACCGTACAAATGGTACGGGATTAGTCAGCTTCATTATCGCAAGACACTGAATATTGATTGCTTCCAGTCAGCAGTAAATGTATTGGTAGAAAAGCACGCTGAATTGCGCACGATATTTGGCCGGGAGAGCGGAACCTGGGTACAGAAAATTCTTGCGCAATGCCCGGTACTTGAGGTTATCCATCATCAATCAACATTAAGCGGTGATGAATTATCAGATTCTATCCAGGAGCTCGCCTATGCAATGGCGGAGAGTTTGCAGTACGATCAATGGCCTTTGTGCAAGTTTGCGGTAATTAGCCTGCAAGATGGTTCAAGCAAGATATTGTGGGTAGCACATCACTTAATGTCTGACCTGGTTTCCGGCCAGGTGTTAAGTCGACAATTGTGGTTGGTCTATGCCGGTCTGGTTGCCAACTCAACCTATGACCCGTCCATATTTTCATCTTCTACTTCTTATCCTGTCTATGTAGAAGAGCTTCAATCGGCATTCGCTATTGAGTCTTCTGAATATAAAAATCTAGTGAGCTATTGGAAGAAACAGACGGCGGGAATAAAGAGGTGTATAGAAATACCTTATGACCATCGCCGCGGGGAAAACACTGAGAGCTCGGATGCGCGAATTGTAATTGCTATGGAGAAAAATGTTGTGGATTTCCTACAGCGGAATGCTTGTGAATTCTACGAATGTAATTTGTACCCTTTACTTTGCGCACCGGTTTACAAGTTGATGGCCAACTTGCTCAAGCGTCCCCAGATAGTTATTAGCCACAAGCTGAATGCCAGAAATATTGGAGATCCAACAAGGAACTATTTCAATTGTGTTGGGAATTTTGCCGTTAATGCACCACTAAACATCAGTATTAAAAAGCAGGATCGGCTTGGTGTTGTTATCAATGCAATTAAGGACGGCCTTGCTGGTATGCCTATGGGCGGTGCAAGTTATGACTGGGTGTCAAGCGCGCTCCCTGCGGAGATATATCCAGACAGTAACCTCACGAATATTCGAATAAATTATCTGGGTGATATAACTGCTGGAGAAAGCGAGGATTTCTATGTAAATGAAAAGGAAATAAATCAACGTTTATCCTTCGCTGATCAGAAGAGAACCAGTTTGGTGGAGTTTTTCTTCTATACGAAAAATAAGGTGACCTATCTTGAAATATCCTATTCCAACAATTTTTATACCCTGAAAACAATGGAAGAAGTAGGGCTGCAATATCAGTCCATTTTGAGTGACTTGGTCGCTGAAGCTAGAGCGTCCATGACTACCGCAGTAGATTAAAAAATGAATGCAATTGGCTTTCACAATTAACAAATTAAGGTCTCTATCGTGGAAATGAAAAAATTATTCAAATGCGGAATGCTGGGATTCATGTGTTTTATGACAGGGCAACATGTCGCTCATGCAGAACAAATGTCTGGTAATGAGATAGTTGCTACCTCTGAGGATCGGTACATTGGAAAGACGCAGAGGTCTGATTCCACAATGATTATGATTAACTCAGATGGAAAAGAGCGCGTCAGACGAATGAGTATGATTAGGAAAAATTTTGGCGAAAATCTGAAAGATCAGAAAGCCATTTATTTCTTTAACTATCCCGAGGATATTAAGGACACAAGTTACTTGAGCTTTGATTGGATTGAGGAAGGGAAAGACGATGACTCATGGTTGTATTTGCCGGCGCTTAAAAAGGTAAAACGGTTGGCTGCTGCAGACCAATCAGATCCGTTTCTCGGAAGTGATTTTACCTACGCCGATATAAAGACGTCGCGCAATAACTATTGGGATTACTCAATCATTAAAGACAGCGAAATGGTTGATGGACATGATTGCTGGGTTCTTGAGGGGCTTCCAAAAAATGGAAATGACGACAAGGTCATTAAGGAAACGGGGTACAACAAAATTCATCTCTGGGTTAGGAAAGATAACTTCATTAAGGTCAAGGGCACTTTCTGGGTTGTAAAAGGGAAAAGGATAAAATATTTCGAGGCAAAGGAAGTTGAGAAAATCAATGATATTTGGACTGCGAAGGTAAATAAAATTACCACTACTAAAGGCGGAGCGACTGAACATTCTACCGTGATAAAAATAGAAAATGTTCGCTATGAAGAAGATATTGATGATGCCAATTTTACGCCATTAAAAATGTCGCGAGGCATTGCGAGATGATCTTTCGAGGTAAAAATCTTTCAATCGGTGCCCTGCTTTATGGAATTGTTCCTCTTGTTAGCGCAGATGATTCTGCGCTTTCCTACAGTGGCTTTTTAATGGAGGAGGTAGGTAACAGCTATCAGCACGAAGAGTTTGAGTGGTCAAAAATAAGTTCTACAGCAAATTTAAATGTAGATGCCTACTTTTCATCGTCCTGGAGCGCTAAGTTAAACCTCCAGGGAACCTATGACGCGGCCTATAAATTTGAAGGGCGCAGCACGTTCTCAAAAGAAACTCTGGACGTCTATGAGAAAGACTTTCGCATCAATGAGGCTTATACCGATATAGATGTCAACTCCTGGTTGAATGTTCGGTTTGGGCGCCAGTTTTTTGGATGGGGTGAAAGTAATAGCGAACAAATAAGCGATATTGGTAACCCGCGTGATTTGCGCGAACTCGGTCTACAAAATGTTAAGGATATTCGTCTCCCCGTCGGGGCGACAAAGTTCACTGTATATAGCACTTCTTGGGAATATAACCTTATAGCAGTGCATGAGGCTCGAGTGGATGAGTTGGGGGCGGAAGGTTCTGAATTCGACCCTTTTTTGGCCTTTCGCGAGCGCCTTATGATTTTATCTGCGGATGAACCTGATTCAGATCTGGATGACACGGGAGTACTGAGCAGATTGTTTATGTCAAATGATTGGGGGGATATCAGCTTCTTTGCCGCCCGACAATTTGAAGGATTTCCGCTGCTGCTCTTTAAGGGGGTAAATGCGGATACACAACAATTGATATTTCAGCCTGAATATAACCAGCTAAAATCCTATGGATTTTTTGGCAATGTAATCGATGGCTCATGGCAGCTGAAATATGATTTTGCGCGAACGTTAAAGAAACCTCACGATATTAAAATTATTGAGTATTTGGTTCCGCAGCTACAAACAAAGCCAATGAGCTCAGTCATATCTTTTCAAGAAAAGAACATCGTTAAAGGTATGCTCGGTATTGAATACAGTGGCTTTACTGATACTCAGGTTTCGTTGGAGTACATCGAGAGTTACATAGAAGATCACACAGAAATGTTAAGGGAGGAGAAGTATGAACGGAAAATATCAACATATATCTCTCGCACCTTCTCAAATGGAAACATTACCTCTTCACTTTGGATGAATCATCTTATTAGCGACAATGCCAACATTTTCAGAATTGACGTTTCGTATAACTATGATGATGACATCAAGTATTTTATAGCGCTTAGTGGAATCGAAGGAGCCAGGAGGGGCGCCTATTATTATGATTACGACGAGGTGGACAGGTTTGCAATCGGCGTGAAAGTGTCATTTTAAGGAAATGATAAATATGGCTACGAATATTATAAAGGATTCGGAAAAAACGTTTTCTAGCCCGTTGTTTGCTTTGTATTTCATTTCATTACTATCTGGATTTTCCATGGGTATCTTTAACCCGTTGATATCTATTTTAATGAAACAGCATGGCGTAGACGAAGTATTGATAGGTGCCAATGCAAGTGCGTATTACTTGTCCATCGCAGTATTTTCGCCTCTTGCAGGCGTATTGATCCGTCGTTGGGGAATTCATTGGATAATTTTCACGGGGATTTTTATCACCGCAATAGCGACCACAATGTTTCCATTGACTGATCAGGTTACAAACTGGTTTTTGCTTCGGATTCTGATGGGTGTGGGGATTTGCCTGTACATGGTTGCGGGGCAAACTGGATTAAATTTATACGCAAACTCTAAAAAGCGTGGTGTTATCGTGGCTCTACATGGGGCTGCTTTTGGCGTTGGCTTTATTATCAGTCCGCTGATAGGGTCATTTCTCTATGCACATTACCCAGAATATGCATTCGTATTTGGAAGTTGTGTTATCTCTTTGGGGATTCTTGTTGTATTTGCGTTAGATAAAACGCTACAGGAAGAGAAATACCTTGATGCCCTAAATGTTTTCAAAAAGGTGCAAATAGCCTTATCGGGAGTGTTTATATACGGTGCACTTGAGGGCATTGTTGTTACTTTGCTGCCAGTATATTTAATCAATCAATCTTTACCGGTAGAAATATCTTCCTTGCCATTACCGCTGTTTATGATTGCATCTGGCCTGGGAATGATTCCGGTGTCCTACTTTGGTGACAAGTATGGGCATTGGAAAATATTGCTGGTATCTGCGCTCGTTGGAATGGGCACACTGTTTCTTATGCTCACTATTGACTACGTTCATGCGATTACAGTGGGCGCAGTTTTATTGGGCTTAAGTGTGGGAACCTTTTTTCCGGTAACTCTTGCGATGATTGGCAATCAATTATCCAAATCGGAAATGCCGACGGGCAGCGCTTTGTTTACTGCATCGTTTAGTTATGGTTGCGCCGCTGGTCCATTTGTAGCATCCGTTTTAATGTCTTTATTGGGTGATAAACACATCTTTAGTCTAATCATCATTCTGCTGCTGCTTCTGGCGATTAACATGCTGGTCAAATCGTCTGATCGACTTCAGCTTTCGGCAAATAAATAGGTGGGAAAATGAACGCTCCTGAAGGAAATATCATTAATCGTAGAAATTTTCTGAAGCTAACGCTGGCCGGTGTAGGTACATCCGCTGTCGGTTTGTATCTATTTTGTGAGGAAGGTGACGCTGTTAATTATTCTGACCCTGCATATTTGTATTGGAATAAATTTACGCAAGGCGGGTTAAATTTGGAGAATTATCTAATTCTGTGTGGATCATTGGCTCCCAGTGCACACAATACCCAGCCTTGGAAGTTTTCGATCAAGGAAAAGGAAATTAGTGTGTTTGCCGACCATAATCGCAGCCTTGGAAGTGCAGATGCTCAGCACAGAATGATTCTGATATCAGTTGGATGCGCACTGGAAAATATTAAAGTGGCTGCTAATCAATTGGGATATCGGGCAGATATTTCGCTAGCTCCCGGCGCCGAATTTGAAAAAACAGGAATATGTGCCAAGGTAAGTCTTGTATCAGAAGATCAGCCTGGTGGAAATCCCCTTTTCGATTCAATTTTCAAGCGGCAAACAACCCGTTCACCTTATCTTGCAGAACCCACACCTGAAATTGTCAAGTCATCAATGATGGGACTTAATGATTTTTCAAATGTTTCTCTGCGCTGGTTTGACGATAGTGCTGATCTTGCATCAATGGCAGAAATTAATAGTGCTGCTTGCGTGTCGTTCACTAAAGATGACTCTGCGTATCTTGATAGTTTGAAATGGTGGCGCTACTCGCGCGAAGAAATTCTTAAAAAGCGCGATGGCATTTCAATATTTACATCGGCCGCGCCTGCAGCGATAAAACAGTATTTTCAGTATGGCGTATCACCTGAGGATATGGCGGGCGAGTTTGGGAGGCAAGGTGAAATTGACTTGATGAACAACCTGTTTTCTTCCACGCCTTTGTGGGGGGTAATTACCGCCAGCGATGTCAGTAACATCTCAAGGTTGCAGTCTGGGCAATTATTTGAACGTATTTTCCTTGATGCAACACGACAAGATTATCGTATTCAGGCTGTTAATTATGTGTCCGAGCAACAAGAGTACGCGAGTAAGTTTAAGGAATTGTTTCGTATTCCCAATACGGATGAGTTGTTGATGGTGTTCAGAATGGGTAAGGCTGAGTTGTGTGAAAAATCAGTCAGGTTACCTCTGAGCGACATCATTGTTTAATTAGTTATTGAGTGTGAAGGATTATTGAAGCTATGAGTAGAAAGGTTACATTTTTATTTTCTGGTCAAGGTTCGCAGTACTATCAGATGGGACGCGAACTTTACATGGGGTTGCCAGCATTTAAGGAGCAGGTCGATTGGTTTGAAGAGGTTTTTAAAGCGAAGACAGGTTTCTCTCTTGTGGAAAAGTTGTATGGGCAGGGTGCATCGGAGGGAGAACAATTTGATGATCTACGTTTTACACATCCTGCACTCTTTGTTATTCAGTACGCCCTTGCTATGGCCCTAATTGCAGATGGTATTCGACCATCCCGATTAATCGGCTTGAGTCTTGGTGAATGCGTTTCCATGGCTGTCGGTGGAGTCGTTTCTCCGGAAGAGATGCTCGATACTTTAATCAAGCAAAGTAACCTTTTGGAGCGTGAGTGCTCGACGGGTGGAATGATTGCAGTTCTCAAAGGTGCCGATTATTTTTATGAGAATCAGGAAATCTTTGAGGGTTGCGAGTTGGCAGCGGTTAATATGCCGAAGTTAATTTGCGTGTCAGCAAAAAACCAAACGCTGGATAATGCAGAAAAAATATTGCGTGCAAATAATGTTGTTCATGAGCGACTACCTCTGCGGCAACCTTTTCATAGCGTTCACCTGGAACCTTTGCGGGAAAGGTTTATTAGCATATTTTCCAATGTGAAGTTTAAGGAACCCCATACTGAAATTGTATCAGCTATGTCTACAACTAATAGCGATAACTATAACGCGTTGCATATGTGGCGCGTTAAGCGGAATCCCATAATGTTTTATCAAACTATGCAGGGGTTAGCGCCTGATGGGGATATGATCTATGTTGATCTGGGGCCTTCGGGATCCTTGGCTAACTTTGTAAAATATAGTTTGCCCGAACAATCATATCGCACCATATTTCCAATTATGTCTCCCATGGGGAGAACGTTCAAAAATTATGAAGCGTGTAAAAATAGTTTAATCCAACAATGACGTTTAAAGGAGCTAGTAAATGTTGACTTATGTATTTCCCGGGCAAGGATCACAGTTTAAAGGTATGGGAGCAGATCTGTTTGATGATTTTAAAACGCTGAGTGGCATCGCCGATGAAGTGCTGGGGTATTCCCTCAGTGAACTCTGTGTGAATGATCCGATGAATCAACTGAATAAAACGCAGTTTACTCAACCGGCTATTTATGTTGTTTCTGCGCTCAGCTATCTCAAGTGGTATGAGGAATCCAGCCGGAAAGCTGATTATTTAGCCGGGCATAGCTTGGGTGAATACGGTGCGCTGTTTGCGGCAGGTGCATTTGATTTTGAGACTGGCTTGAAGCTGGTTCAAAAAAGAGGCGAGCTAATGGGAAAAGCAAACAGTGGTGGTATGGCGGCTGTGTTGGGTATATCCGTTCAGGATATTAACAGCATTCTGCGCGACAATAATTTTACAAATATTGATGTTGCTAATTTAAATTCAATTACTCAAACGGTGTTGTCGGGAGATTTGGCAGAAATTAACGCGGCCGCTAAAGTGTTTGAACGCCACAAGGCGCGTTATATTGTGTTACCAGTCAGTGCCGCCTTTCACTCACGGTATATGAACGATGCAAGGAAGGAGTTTGAGGTTTTTTTGGATAAGTTTACCTTCGGTCCATTGACTGTCCCCGTAATTTCTAATGTAACTGCACGTCCACATGCTAGTGATAGCCTGAAATTGTACCTTGGTGATCAAATTACAAACTCAGTGCGGTGGTTGGATACTATTCACTATTTGTTGGATCAAGGTGCGTTTGAGTTCAAAGAAATGGGGCCCGGCAACGTATTAACAAAACTGGTTGACTCAATAAAATTGACGCACATGAGTGTAAGTTCTGAATTTAGTCGACAAGTTGCCTAGGCGAATGAAACTTCTGACGACTTTTTTTAATCTGAAGTGGGGCCTTTAATTGAGCTGCAACTTGCCTTATGTATACTGCCTCGGCTTTTCTAGTGCCAATCATTATTGTGTTCTCAAAGGTTTGATAAGGAGCGTGTATGTTGTCTTCTAAAGTTGTAAAAATTATTCCATTGATAGCTTTTATGGGGCTTTGTTCATGTGCTACTCGCCCGGATAAAATTGCGGCAACTAATTTACCGCAGGATAAATATCAAACACATGAATGTTCTCTGCTTGAGTCTGAGTTGAAAAATGCCCAGTCCGAACTTGCAGTTGCGACAGAAAAGCAAAACTCCGCTGCCAATAAGGATGCCTGGTTGCTGATATTATCGATTGTGCCTCTTAGCAAGGTTACTGGTGATTATGAAGAGGAGGTCGCTAATTGGAAGGGTGAAGTAAACGCTATTGAGTCGGCGAAGCAGAAAAAAAAATGCGCATGAAGCGCTGTGCAGCTTAGGAGATCTACTCCGTAGGTGGCACAAAAAGACCGCAGCAGCGGTTTTTTTCGTGCCACCAATAGAATATTAATAAACTAGCGTCTGTATTGCATGCGCCGGAATAGTGACATTGGTTTCCTGCGTGCCTATGTAATAGCGGTAGGCTACAGCTGCGTTGCTATTGTTCATTACGACAGTTGCGAGTTTGTTATCCGCATTGATAAAGGATGTGGTTTGCAACACACTGCGGCTGGCGATGGCGCTGATACGCTGGGCAGCTGGTTTGATAAATTTGGAGAAGTGCCCCAGGTAGTAATAACTGGGTGTGTAAATTAATTCTCCTTTACCGTCTGCGTGAATGGGTGAGAAGCAGAAGTTGCCAACGTGGTTGGGGCCGCCTTTGTCGTCCAGCAAAATATTCCAGTCAGTCCAGGCAACCGCTCCCGCATTGAAATCGTTAATCAATGAATCGCCATAGCGTTCGCCGTTGGGCCAGTATTGGTAGCGTTCCGGATTAAATTTTTCTACGGTAGCTTCGGTGAGCATCAAGTTGATGTTTGGATAAGCCTTGCCGACCTCAGCAACGTTGTTATACATAGGTTGGCCACCGGCCCAGGTTTCGTACCAGTGAAAGCCGATACCCCACACATATTTCGCGGCTTCCGGGTCGCTCATAATGGTATGGGCGCGATGGGTAATTAAATCGCGGTTGTGATCCCATACGATAATTTTTTTATCGCC
>JAGKXB010000079.1 GCA_021151485.1 Oxalobacteraceae bacterium
CCGTTACTATAAATGTAACTTTTCAGGCCACCGTCACCGTGTTCGCTATTTATGGGAAGAACAGCCAAATCTTTTTCTTCAAACATTTTATGAACATTTTCCATTTTCAAATAACTCTCTATTTGATCAACCATTTTGGGATCAAATAACGAATGGGAATTTTTATCTGGGCTCAACGAAACTTCATTTTTTAAACATTGCTGTAGAAGCAAGTATGGTTCGGAGAGCACAGATTGCGAAACAACCGCAAAAAATAAAACCGTTAATATTTTCATATTCATAAACTCAACAAACTTTGAAATTCTGATGGGGAATATCGAGAATCATGTCTAGAAAAGTAGCCACTCGTAGCATCTGGCCCATTTTTAGAAGTAATAATTTCGTAGTGTACATGTGGCGCAGTACTATTTCCTGTTGAACCGGACTTCATAATTTCCTGGCCAGTTTTTATGTTGTCACCAGCCTTCACCGATAACGCACTACCGTGAGCTAACATAGAATATAAATTACCTTTACCGTTATTGGCTGGCCCATGATTTATAATAACTAACTTTCCGTAATCTCCATTTTTTCCAGAAAAAACAACTCTACCAGAATACGTGGCAACCACGATGGTCCCAATCTTCACGCTGTAGTCAGTCCCACGATGTGTAGAAGAGCAAACTGGGCAAGTGCGAGTAGCATTGTATTCTGATGAAATTGTTGCCCCAAGTACCGGACTACTCAAAATTAGCCCGTATCCCCTTACCTCTAGGAATGCTTGGTTAGTTACATCAAAGAGCCCAGAATTAATCTGTTGATTAAAACTGCTCTGCCACTGATCTAGATTGAACTTTAAAGTCTCAACATAGCTATTCCACATAGCGTCCCTTCGATCCTCAGCATCTTGCTGCTCCTTTTTGAGCTCCTCAACAGTTTTACCACAAGGCATTGTCGTACCACCTGGCGCCGTTGGTCCAGGATCACCACAAGTTTGATACCCACTCGGATCCGTAAAACTCAGCGGGTTATTAAACACATACGAATAACGGTTGTAGCTCTGCGTATTATAGGGCGCTTGCACAAACGGGTCGGCGCTGAGGAAGCGGCCTAACTCGGGGTCGTAGACTCTTCCGTTCATGTGGATTAAGCCCACTGCATCCAGATGCTCGTGGTCGGTGAAACCGCGCGCGGTGGAGCTGGGGATTAATAAATTATCCAGCGGGCCGTTCCATTGCTGGTAACGGCGTTCGCCCCAGGCACCATTGGCTTGCCAATCGACATCCAGCGCGGAATTCACCGTGCCTTTAGAGCGCGCCACAATACTGCCAACATGATCGCGGTGCAGGTATTCATAGCCGTAGGTTGCGCTGGTGTTATCACCCTTGCTGATGAATAACGCCATATCACCCACATAGTGGATCTTTTGTGTTTCCCCGTTCAGCGTGACTTCTTCA
>JAGKXB010000080.1 GCA_021151485.1 Oxalobacteraceae bacterium
CGCTTGGGCTGGGGTGGAGAACATTGATCCTAATAGTCGGACAGATACGAAGTATTACGGCAACGTCATTGGCGATGCGCGCAAGTTGGCGACGTTGGAGTGTTTTTTGGGGGAAAGTTATCTCGGGACTTGGTGCTGGGGCGAGCGCGATCCCAATCCGCATGGCAAGGCAGCACCGATTTTGATTGGTGCGTTTGATCAATTGGTAACACAGTATTCAGCGCAATTGCTGGCGCAAACGCAGTACAAAAGCCTGTATGACAGCATTGGCTTGGTCTGGAATGACGCCACGTCATCATTTGATTTGGACGTATCCGCCATCGTCACGTCTTTGCAAACCAAGTACACCGCTAATGCCACCACAGGCACGATCTGGATGCATGAGTTTGGCCAGAACCTCAAAAACAATGGCGACTTTGGCGTCCAGGTGTTGAACACCCTGACGCAACAAGGTGATACGCATGCACAAGGATTTGCGCTAGAACTGTCGCAACTCGGCTATATGCTGGCCCTCGGCAATGAAAACGATAACAACCTCTACGGCAACGACAATCGCAACAACAGCTTGTCGGGTTTGGGTGGCGATGATCACTTATACGGCAAGAATCTGGATGACATTCTGGATGGCGGTGTGAGCGATGACTGGTTGTTTGGCGATGCCGGTAATGACAGCTTGATTGGTGGCACTGGTAATGATTATTTGATGGGGGGTGCGGGGAACGATATTTACACCTTCAACCTCGGCGACGGGCAGGACAGCATCAGCGAGAACGGTAATGAGGGTACGGATACCTTGCAACTGGGTGCGGGCTTGTATGCGGACAGCACCCAAATCAGCCGTGAAGTGATGGATTTGGTGTTGCGGTTTAACGCCAACGATTCGGTGCGCGTGATTGGGTTTTTCAACGGCAATGTGTTTGAGCAAATCCAATTTGCCGATGGCACCACGTGGGATTACGCCACGACGGTGGGCAAGCTGGTTTATAACGGGACCAATGGCAACGATACTCTTGCCGGGGTGAATGGGTATAGCAATCGGATTAATGGCGGCGCGGGTAATGACGTCATCAACGGTGGCAATGTGGACGATGTGCTCAGTGGGGATGAGGGCAACGACCAGCTATATGGTAACGATGGCCATGATGTGTTAAATGGCGGTGTCGGTGATGATGCCCTGAACGGTGGCGACGGCAACGATGTGCTGAGCGGTGGACTTGGCGATGACACGTTGGACGGTGGTGCTGGCGATGACACTTATCTCTTCAATCTCGGCGATGGTGCCGATACGATTAGCGATTTTGAATGGTGGAGCGCCAACAATGATCAATAATCGATGATTATCATGGAACAGAGGGCAATGATTATATTGTTGGCCTATCCAATGATCCCAACCGTCTTTATGGTGGCGCGGGTAATGACATCCTTTTTGGTGGCAATAAAAACGATGCGCTCAATGGCGATGATGGTGATGACCAGTTAAATGGCAACGATGGCAATGACCAGTTAAATGGCGATGCCGGTAATGATGCCCTGAATGGCGGTAATGGCAACGATGTTTTAACCGGTGGTGCAGGCAATGATGTACTGAACGGTGGCGACGGCAACGATGTGCTGAGCGGTGGACTTGGCGATGACACGCTGGACGGTGGTGCTGGCGATGACACTTATCTCTTCAATCTCGGCGATGGTGCCGATACGATTAGCGATTTTGAATGGTGGAGCGCCAACAATGATCAATTGTGACTAATAATGTGCCCGTTCTGGCAACACCACTGACGGATAACAACATTCAGCAAAACGCATCATTTCATTACACCGTAGCCGATACAACGTTTACGGATATCGATACAGAGGATGTGCTTAGCTACAGCACCACGCTGGCCAATGGGCATGCCTTGCCGAGCTGGCTCAAATTTGATGCCGTAACACGCACCTTCTCTGGTACGCCAAGCAATGATGATGTGGGCATACTCAGTGTCAAACTCATCGCCACCGATACGACAGGCGCAATGGCCAGCAGCATCTTTAATTTGACCATCACTAACGTCAACGATGCGCCCATTTTAAATACGCCACTGCTGGCGCAAAGCGTCAAGCAGAACGATCCGTTTAGCTACACGCCACCTGCAAATACCTTTACCGACATCGATGTCGGCGATGTGCTCCGCTACAGCGCCACGCTG
>JAGKXB010000081.1 GCA_021151485.1 Oxalobacteraceae bacterium
AGACTGGGTTTAGCGTCTCAAAAAAGCCGCTCAGCTGAGTGGTTGCCTACGTAAATATTGCTGGCCGCCAATAATGAAGTAACTCCTATGGTTTCTGATATGGATCTGCGGTTTGAAGCTCTTTTTGCTCGTATTCAGTCGTCTCAGACGGCCATACGTTTCAAGCTTTTGCGTTTTGCAACGACCGAAGATTTAGCTCGAACCTTTCGACCTGAAAGCCCCGAACTTCCCAAACAGGAAGAACCTTTAGGTCTTCAGTCTGACTCGAAGCCTCAGGTCCGTAGCTAGTTCAGGTAAAGACCTCTTCGACTTTAGCCTGGCGTGACTTGCATGATCCCAATTGATCACCTTAAAGCAGTACCACCTATTCTGGATTTTGAAGCCAGTAGCCTATCCGACTGTAGCTATCCGATTTCAGCAGGGTTGCGGATTGGCGGTACTCTTAATCACTGGCTCATCAAACCTCGACTCGATTGGATTGATTGGTCTCTCACCAGTCAGGCAATTCATGGCATGAAGCGATCTTACATTGTGGATAATGGAATGGATGTGGATCAAGTTTACGCTGAAATGAAAAAGCTTCTGGGTCCCTACAATGTGATCTATTCTGACAATCCTTATTGGGAACGGGTCTGGTTGTCACACCTTGGTGATTTCAATCTGGACATCCGTGATATTCAAGAATTAATTCCACAGCACAATAAATGGTGCTGGAAGGAAAATTTGGAACAGCAATTCCAAGCCAACAATTTAACTCATCATCGAGCCGACCATGATGCGTTGGCGCTGTCACTCGCCGTTTATGATCTGCAAAATCTATAGTTACCATATAACTTTAACGTGAGCCGGAAGTTATGGATACAAATCGAATTGCCCAAATGATTGTGGATAGCGTGAGCTTTGCTAAGCGTGCCCACATCGACCTTCCAAACTCCCCGAATGACGCGATCCGTTTTCATGATCGCACCACTCCCTATATCGTGCACCCTATTTGGTGCGCCATGACTATCATGACTGAAACAACCCTGGATGAGGCATTGCGACTAAAAGGGTGCCAAGCACTTATGTGGCACGATGTGCTAGAAGATACCCATGCCGAACTGCCAAATGATACGAGCAACGAGGTTCGGCAACTTATTCAGGATATGTCCTTTGCAAACTTTGCCGTCGAGGTAGATTTAGTGTGGGAAAAATCAAAAGAGATCAGGCTGCTGAAGCTTTACGATAAAACATCCAACTTATTAGATGCCGCTCATTTTTCGAAAGAGAAATGGAATGACTACGTCGAATTCACACAATTATTAATTAATGATGTTGAAA
>JAGKXB010000082.1 GCA_021151485.1 Oxalobacteraceae bacterium
ATTTATATCAGAGTTTTACTGAATTTACTGAACTAAATTAATTTATTTTTATGCAATATTTTGTCAAGGGTTGTCGTCGTTTTTTTGGGCGTATTTTTCGTGGTGTGTTGATTAAGAAGCCACCAGTGCAACTGAAAAAAGAGGCTGAGTTGTTGAAAGGTATGGTTGAGAATGCATCAATTGTTGATCCAGCCGATAACGTACCACCCAATTTCCCCAAAAAATCAGTAGTAGAGCCTACTTTGCAAGAAATCAATGCATTGATGGTTTTATTTAATCAAGGTCAATATGTTGAGGTGATAAATCAGGCTCAGAAGATGACGACACGCTTTCCACAAAGTGGCTTTATTTGGAAAGCATTGGCTGTTGCGTTACAAAAGCAGGGGAAAGATCCATTAAGTGCAATGCAAAAAGCAGCAGAGTTGTTGCCACAGGATGTCGAGGCGCATCATAACTTGGCTATTTATCTCAAAAATCAGGGGAAACTTCAGGAAGCTGTGCTGAGTTATCGTCGGGTAGTTAAACTGAAGCCAGATTTGCTTGAAGCACACTATAACTTAGGTCATCTTTTGTTTGAACTTGGACAACTTAATAGTGCCATAGTGAGTTATCGTCAAGTATTGAAAAATAAACCCAATTTTGCTGAAGCGCATTGCTGTTTAGGCAATGCTTTGCTTGGTATGGGACAAGTAAATACCGCTATATCTAGTTATCGTCATGCATTAAAGATCAAACCAGATTTCGCCGAAGCGCATTACAACCTGGGTAATGCATTACGTGAAATCGGGCAGTTTGATAAAGCGGCGAATAGCTATCGTCAAACAATACAGATTCAACCAGATTTTATTGAGGCATATCGCAACCTGGGTAATGCTTTGCGTGAGCTCGGGCAATTTGAGCAGGCATTGACTAGCTATCGTTGGGTGCTGGAAATCAAACCGGATTTCGCGAGTATATATTGTAATATTGGTAATGCATTGCTTGATTTAGGACAGTTTGATGATGGGATTGCCAGCTATCGTCGAGGGCTGGCAATCCAGCCAGATCTTCTTGATGCATACAACAACATACTTTTTACGCAACATTATCAGTCTGGGCAATCTGCCGAAATCATGTTTGAAACGGCGCAACGTTTTGGTGAAGTGGTAACGCGGCAAGTTCAACCTTACACCAGCTGGCGTAAGAAATCAGGGTCTACACCCATTGAGCGTTTGCGCGTGGGATTGGTGTCTGGCGATTTTGGTAATCATCCTGTTGGTTATTTCATTGAGGGCATATTGGCTGCATGCGCATCCAATTCGTTTAATAA
>JAGKXB010000027.1 GCA_021151485.1 Oxalobacteraceae bacterium
CCACACATCTCGCATACCCCTCAAAAAATAAAATATGCTCATTATCCAAAAAATTACTCAACGATATCATTCCGAACAAGATCGTATTTCTTTTAGTGTGCAGAGTGTTGAACAACAGGTAGTGTTGTTGTGGTTAACTCAGCGTCTAGCCAATCGATTAGTGAGTATTTTGGTTTCGTGGTTGGGTGAGGATTCGGGAGTATTGATGAATCAATCTTTCACTGATTCTCAAAGCTTAGATCAGCAAGGAGTTTTGGAGCAAACACAACAAGCGCAACTCACTACATTTTCTGCTGTGGATGTTACCTTGGCTCAGGGCGAGAGATTGCTGAATAGCATTGATTTGGCACGTGACCAGAATGGTGCTTATATTCTGACCTTTAATTGGATTGAAAATAATGCTTGTTTGATATTGAATGTGACAGAGTTGCGTCAATGGCTGAGTATTTTGTATCGTTTGTTTGGTACTGCTGAATGGCCGAAACAGGCTTGGTCAGCATGGTTTTCTACTAATAATGCAACACCATCAACATCTTCTCGTTTATTGCATTAATTTTTATTTGATTTTTTAAAGATGTCCATGTTCAGTAAATGAGTAGGTGTCCGATCCCGCTACGATAAAGTGATCCAATATACGCACGTCAACTAAAGTCAATGCCTGTTTGAGCGTTTGTGTGAGTGTTTGATCAGCGAGGCTAGGCTCTGCTGTGCCTGAAGGATGGTTGTGGGCGATGATAACGCTGGCCGCGTTAATACTGAGCGCAGCTTTGACGATCTCACGTGGATAGACGCTGGCATGTGTGAGCGTGCCGCGAAATAATTCTTCGCAAACAATTAAGCGATTTTTTACATCCAAAAAAAGGACGGTAAAGGATTCATAGGGTTTGTTGTTTAGTAGTAATTGTAAATATTGTTTTACTGCTTGAGGCGAGTTGAGGGTAATGCCTGCTCGCAATTCCTCCCCAAGTGCACGTTTGGCTAACTCTAATACTGCTTGTAATTGTGCGAATTTTGCTGGTCCTAAGCCATTAATGGTTGAAAAATCAGCTAGTGTTGCAGTGAATAATTTATTAAGAGAGCCAAAATGTCCTATCATGTCACGGCCCAGATCGACTGCGCTTTTGCCCTTTACGCCAACGCGTAAAAATACTGCAAGGAGTTCTGAGTCAGATAGTGCTTGTGGACCCATTTCAATGAGTCTTTCGCGTGGTCGTTGATTAATAGGCCAGTTGCTTATCGACATAAATGTGTATGAGTAGAGTGATTCGGTTTGTATTCTGTGTGAGATCTTTTTTGTAATATTAATTGTTAATTTATTTCGAGTTTTTATTATGTCGCAAGACACTACTTCTTTAATTTCAAAAATTACCCAATCTTCTTATGTGACTTTGCACTATCGCGTAAGTTCTATAGATGGGGTTGAGATTGTGACAACGTTTCATTCTAATCCCGCAACATTGCAATGTGGTGCGGGGCAATTGGCACCCTTTTTAGAAGATTGTTTGATGGATTTATCAGAAGGTGAGCATAAGATATTTGATCTCACACCTGAAATGGCATTTGGTGTACGTAATCCAGAATTAATAAAATGGGTATCGCGTGCCACATTGGAGCAAAATTCCAATCCTGATGAAGAATATAAAGTGGGTGATTTAGTGAATTTTAATGCACCCAATGGCGGGAGCTTTGCCGGATTGTTGTGTGAAATGAACGCTGAAAAAATGCTTTTTGATTTTAATCATCCCTTAGCTGGTAAGAGTTTGAGGTTTGAAGTGAAAATTATTGGTGTTTTGCATGAGTAAAGAAATATTATTGGCCCAACCGCGAGGTTTTTGTGCTGGCGTTGATCGTGCTATTGATATTGTCGAGCGAGCTTTGGTTCAGTTTGGTGCACCTATCTATGTGCGACATGAAATTGTTCATAACGCCTATGTAGTCGATGATTTGCGTAAAAAAGGGGCAATTTTTATTGAGAAATTAGCAGATGTACCCTCAGGTAATACTGTCATTTTTTCTGCGCATGGCGTTTCTAAAGCGGTGCGTGCTGAGGCTGCAAGGCGTGAACTGACAATATTTGATGCGACTTGCCCTTTGGTCACAAAAGTTCACGTTGAAGTTGACAAAATGCGTCGTGAGGGGCGAGAGGTCATCATGATCGGTCATGATGGCCATCCTGAGGTGGAGGGCACGATGGGACAAGTAATGCAGGGAATGTATCTAGTGGAAACACCTGAAGATGTCGAAAAGTTGCAGGTAACGAATCCTGATTTACTGGCTTATGTGACACAAACGACTCTCTCGATTGATGATACTGCAAGTGTCATTACTGCATTAAAGCGTAAATTTCCTAAGATTGTTGAGCCTAAGAAAGGTGACATTTGTTATGCCACGACCAATCGGCAAGAGGCTGTCAAGTTTATGGCGCCACAAGTGGATGTGGTTATTGTGGTGGGTAGTCCAAATAGTTCGAACTCAAACCGCTTGCGTGAAGTTGCTGAGAAAATGAAAACGGCGGCTTATATGATAGATAATGCGTCGCAAATTGATCCAGTTTGGTTGGAGGGTGTGAGTCGTGTCGGAGTGACGGCTGGTGCTTCTGCGCCAGAAGTATTGGTTCAGGCGGTAATTGATCGTTTGAAAGAGTGCGGGGCAAAAAGTGTGCGCAATTTGCCAGGCGTTGAAGAAAATGTGACTTTTCCTTTGCCAAAAGGATTGAGTGGCATAAGTAGCGAGAGGTTGTAATTTTTGCGTAGTTTTTGTGCGGTGTAATATATTTCGAATGAATGCTCTCTGCGGGAAGTGATGTCAATCTTTACACATAACTCTTTGATGATTATGCGTAATTTTGCTACACTGCAGCGGGATTAATTATATGTATGAATAAGGGAGCGCAGCTAATGATTAAGTCTGTGTTGGCTGTATTTTTTTCGTTTCTATTTGTTTTTGCACCTTCTGTTACTTCGGCTGAGGTGGTGTCTGGCCATGTCGTAAAGAAAAAACACTTGGGTGCTAAGACTAAGAAAAAGGCACATGCTATTAAACATCGCGTGACATTGAAACGCGATGTGTCAGGAAAATCTTCGAGGAAAATTGCTAAATCAGCTAAAAAACATCGCCATGCTCAACGGGTTGCATTCGCGCCTGCTGCATTGACTGCCGGTGATTTGGCGGGATTGCATATGACGCATGATCCTTTGGCTTTGCAATCAAATGTTGCTTTTGTTATTGATCAGTCAAATTCTCAGGTATTGTTTGAGAAAAATGCTAATGTTGCATTACCGATTGCGTCCATTACTAAATTGATGACTAGTCTCATTGTGGTTGAGGCACGTCAAGATATGAACGAAGTGCTAGAAATTACTTCTAGCGATGTCGATAGAGAGAAGAATAGTGGTTCGCGCCTGCGGGTTGGTACGCAGTTGACGCGCGCGAACATGTTGCATCTTGCCTTGATGAGTTCAGAGAATCGTGCCGCATCCGCACTTGGACGCAACTACCCTGGTGGTTTACCCGCTTTTGTGGCGGCAATGAATGCTAAGGCAAAAGCATTAGGAATGAACGATACACGTTATGTTGATGCTAACGGGTTGTCCAGTCAAAATGTTGCCAGTGCGCGCGATTTGGCTAAGCTTGTTGTTGCTGCACAGCGTCATCCGATTATTTGCCAATATTCAACCGATTCGAAATATGTCGTTGATCCAGGTGGCCATCCATTGCAATATGCCAATACGAATCGTCTGGTGACGAATCCTGGTTGGGATATTGGCTTACAAAAGACGGGTTACATTTCTGAAGCCGGTCGTTGTTTGGTTATGCAAGCAAAAATTGAGGGCCGCAGGGTTGTGATGGTGTTTTTGGATTCAAAGGGTAAGTATTCCCGTTTAGCTGATGCAAGCCGAGTGCGTAAATGGTTAGAGAGTCAGAAATCTCAGGCCTGATTTCTTTCTTGTTTGGCTTTTTTTATTTCTTTATTTGTTATGGTCAATACGTTTGGGCGTGACGTAACCCAAAGCCGCGGAGATTTGATTCGCTGTATTAATTAGATCGATTAACCATTCTTCTTTTAGCCGGTCTGCAGGTGCTGAGATCGATAGGCCGGCAATCAATTTTCCTGAGTCATCATAGATACCAGCTGCCATGCAGCGTACACCTAGTTCTAATTCTTCATTGTCACGGGCATAACCCTTTGTTCGTACCAGCATTAGTTCTTGCTCTAATTGAGCGACTTCCGTAATCGAGTTTTTGTTGTGACCTATTAGGTTGGTACGCATCGCGTAGGCATGGATTGCGGCTTGTTCTTCAATCGAAAGAAAGAGCTTGCCTGTCGAAGTGAGGTGTAGTGGACCACGTCCGCCGATAGCGCGTACGACTTGCATGCCGGATCGTTCTGAGAAGGCGCGCTCGACGTATACAATTTCATCGCCCTGACGCACAGACAGGTTAATAGTTTGTTGCGTTTTCTTATGGAGCGAGCGCATAAACTCAAGTGCTGCATCGCGAACGTTTAAACGGCTTTTGACAATATTGCCAAGCTCCAATAAGCGCAAACCGAGGCGATAAGTGCCAGGTTCAACGCGGTCGATATAGCGAGCGGTCACCATATCGTTCAAGATGCGGTGTGCTGTTGAGGAGTGCAAGCCAGTGGCGTGCGCAAGCTCCTTCAGGCTAACCGGATCCGGGTAATCCGCGATTGCATCCAGCAAAGCCACCATGCGCTGGATGACCTGGATAGATGTTCGACTTGTTTCAATGTCGTGTTCGATGGACATGTTGAATGACAAGAAAAGCTTGCGTTCTAGTGTGTTATTTCAACAAAATCGATTCCAGTGCAAATAAACTTTCTATCGTTTCGCGTTGCCGGATCAAGTGCGTATGGCCATCCGCTACCATGACTTCGGCTGGTCGCCCACGGGTGTTGTAATTGGATGCCATAGTCATGCCATAGGCACCGGCCGACATGATGGCTAACAAATCGCCTGTTTGTACGGCCAGCGCACGATTACGAGCGAGCCAATCACCTGATTCGCAAATTGGGCCAACTACGTCATAGGTGCTGGGTTCAACGGCAGCGGCGTTGTTGACGGCTTTGACATCCATCCACGCTTGGTACATCGCTGGGCGCATTAGATCGTTCATGGCGGCATCCACGATGCAGAAATTCTTTTCGGCGCCTGGTTTCAGGAATTCAACCTTGGTGAGTAACACGCCAGCGTTGCCAACGATGGAGCGGCCTGGTTCGAAAATGACTTTTATGCTTGTATGTTGGCTGCCAGATTTGGATGCACGCCAAGATGCTATTCTGGCAAATACTCGGCCTAGATAGTCTGCGACTGCAACAGGTCTTTCATCCGCATAAGTAATACCAATACCACCACCTAAATCTAGGTGATGCAATGTGATGCCTTGTTCGGCTAACTGATCAATTAATTCAATTAATTTGTCTAATGCGGCCAAAAGGGGCGCATCGTCGAGTAGTTGCGAGCCAATGTGGCAATCAATGCCAACGATGTGCAAATGTGGTAATTGCGCTGCGGCTTGATAAGTGGCAAGTGCATCTTCAAAGGCGATGCCGAATTTGTTGTCTTTTAAGCCGGTCGCAATGTACGGATGCGTTTTGGCATCGACATTAGGATTCACGCGTAATGAGATGGGTGCTTTTTTTCCCATTTCGCCGGCGATGGTATTGAGGCTGTAGAGTTCAGCAATCGATTCAACGTTAAAGCACAAGATGTTGTGTGATAGAGCAAGACGTATTTCATCCCGTGTTTTTCCTACGCCGGAAAACAGGCATTTTTGCGGATCGCCACCCGCCGCGATTACGCGCAGCAATTCACCACCTGAAACTAAATCAAAGCCAGCCCCTTGTTGTGCTAGTAAATTTAATACAGCAAGGTTGGAGTTCGCTTTCATTGCATAGCAAATTAATGCGTCATGACCTTGGCATGCATTTGCGTAAGCAGAAAAATTTTCTAGCAATGCTGCTTTGGAATAAACATAGGTTGGCGTGCCAAATTGCGCAGCGATTTTGCTTAATGGGATATTTTCAGCGCATAATTCGCCGTTTTGATAAGAAAAGAAAGACATGAAAATTAAGGATTTGAAGTGTGAGAGGTAACAGGGGCAGTGGGGTTGACAGCAGAAATGCTGACAGAACTGGTCGGTACAGCACTGTTCGTACTTTTTGTACTTTTTGTATCCGTTGTTTTCGTTATTGATGTGGTTGGTGTGGAGTGGGCTGGTAAGGTAGGTAAATACAGCGGCCCTTTTTGGCCACAAGCCGTCAGCAATAAGAGGCAGCCCAATACGAGCGCATCAAGCATATTGATGATTCTCACGATTAAAATGATGATTTATTAAGAAGATTGGGAGTGTAGCATGAGCGAATCACAATTTCTGGCATTGGTAGAGTCGACGTTGACGATGATTGAGAGTGGAGTAGATCGGTTATCTGATCGTGGTGATATTGATATTGAGTACAGTCGCAGTGGCAATGTACTGGAACTGGAGTTTGTTGAAAATGGCTCCAAAATCATTATCAATAGTCAGGCGTTTATTCAGGAACTATGGGTTGCTGCTAGGTCAGGTGGTTTTCATTACAAATACGATGGTCGCTCTTGGATCAATACACGTGATGGTTCCGAATTGTTTTCATCGCTTTCAGCAATGATGAGTGAGCAGGCTGGCGTCATGTTGCGAATCAGAGCGGATTTTGCTTTGATAGCGTAAATCCGCTCTTGCAAGTTGAAAGTAATTTTTTACTGGCCTCTGCCCGTTTCTGGCACTGCTCCATCCTCGAAATCTTGGGCAGTGAGATTATTGCCTGATGAATTCTCGGCGTAATAATAATCACCGTTGGTTTGTACGATACCCTCTGGCACTGGGCGTTCTTCTATCGGTAAATTTTTCAATGCTTTTTGCATATAAGAAATCCAAATTGGTAGTGCCAGACCACCGCCAGTTTCTTTATTTCCTAGATTTTTTGGTTGATCAAATCCTATCCACGCCACGCCTACCAATTTGGGGTGGTAGCCTGCAAACCACGCATCGAATGAGTCGTTAGTTGTCCCCGTTTTGCCGGCAATATCTGGGCGTTTCAAGACTAGTGCTTTAGTGGCCGTGCCGAATTTGACAACGTCTTTCAACATACTGTCCATGAGAAATGCATTGCGTTGATCAATGACCCGATGCGCTTCATCATTAGCTAGGTCAGGTTGTGCTTTGGATAATATTTTTCCTTTGCTGTCTGTAATTTTGGTAATCAGATAGGGGTTGATTTTGTAGCCACCATTGGCGAAAACAGCATATGCGCCGGCCATTTGCAGTGGGGTAACTGCTCCGGCGCCCAACGCTAATGTGAGATAAGGTGGATTTTTATCTGCATCAAAGCCAAACCGCGTACTGTATTCCTGGCCATATTGAGCGCCTATACGGTGCAAAATACGGATGGAAATCATGTTTTTGGATTTAGTCAGCCCTTTGCGCATCGACATTGTGCCTTCGTATTTTCCATCATAGTTTTTCGGTTCCCAAGCTTGGCCACCGGTTTGTCCCGCATCGAATGAGAGTGGGGCATCATTCAACATCGTGGCAGGTGACAAGCCTTTTTCTAATGATGCTGAATAAATAAAGGGTTTAAACGACGAACCTGGTTGGCGCCAAGCTTGGGTGACGTGATTAAATTTATTTCGATTGAAGTCGAAACCACCTACTAAGGCACGAATCGCACCATCACTAGTATCGGCGGCAACAAAAGCAGATTCGACCGCCGGCATTTGCGTGATGTTCCATTTATCGTTTTCTTCCATTACACGAATAATTGCGCCCGTCTTAATACGATGATTAGGCGCTGCCTGTGGCGATAACCAGCTGTTAGCAAAGGTCAATCCACTTCCTTGTAAGATAATTTCTTTGCCAGATGCCAACGTGGCATGAATTTGTTGGGGAGTCGCACTAAGCACTACAGCTGCAACCAGTTTGTCACTGTCAGGGTGCTCGGCCAACGCTCTTTCAATTACATCCTCTGTTTCTTCTTTTGATGTGGGAAGTTCAACATATCCCTCTGGCCCACGATAGCCATGTCGTTTTTCGTAATCCATAACCCCATTACGAAGAGCAATATAGGCAGCATCTTGATCGGCCTTGGTGATGGTGGTATAGACGTTTAAGCCACGTGTGTAGATGTCTTCCTTAAATTGTTCGTATACCAGCTGGCGTGCCATTTCAGTGACGTATTCAGCGTGTACGCCAAAATCAGAACTATCGTTTTTTATGACTAAATGTTCTGTTTTAGCATTGGCGTATTCCGTGTCATTGATATAACCAAGCTGATGCATGCGTTGCAAAATGTACTGTTGACGTACTGTCGCCCGTTTGCGATTGACGACTGGGTTGTAACTGGAGGGGGCTTTGGGTAAGCCGGCCAGCATGGCCGCTTCTGCGATGGTGATGTTTTGTAGCTTTTTGCCAAAATAAATTTGTGCCGCAGAAGCAAAGCCAAATGCTCTTTGGCCTAGATAAATCTGATTCATATACACCTCAAGAATCTGATCCTTGCTCAGGTTTTCTTCAATTTTCCAGGCTAGCAGAACTTCGTACGCTTTGCGTTTTAGCGTGGTTTCACTAGATAAAAAGAAATTACGTGCGACTTGTTGCGTAATCGTTGATGCACCCTGCCTGGCGCCTCCAGTCAAATTGTGTAATGCAGCACGGATAATTCCCCAATAATCCACTCCACCGTGTGTGTAAAAACGATCATCTTCAATTGCCAGCACTGCTTTTTTCATGATGTCTGGAATTTCTTTAAAGCGGACCAGACTGCGTCGTTCCTCACCAAACTCGCCTAGCAAGACGTTGTCGGCAGAATAAATACGCAATGGCATTTTGGGGCGGTAGTCGGTCAATGCGCTCAGTTCTGGCAAGTTGGGATAAATCATGGTCATGGTATATCCAACCAGTAAGGCGCCAATTAAAGCCAGGCCAGCTAGCACACCCATCACCCCCCATACAACACGCATGGGGAAGCGGCGAGGTTGGTGGGAAGAGGATGTTTTGGGGGAAATGTCGTCAGCAGAATGAGAAGAGGTCATGCGCGAAGTGTCGGTTGGCCGATTGCGTTAATCAAAAATACAATTTTCCATTATAACGGTATGGCTCTGCTATGGGGATGGTTGCGTTAGGGGGATGAATCGCCAACATTGGAGTGTTGTAGACCAGTTATTTGTTGTACGTGTGCCCAGCATTCAGTAATTGTTTCACCAATGCTTCACTAATGAAGCCTGTCCCTCCTGTAATCAATACATATTGGCGACTATGTTGGGGAGTATCCTGATGCGATAAATCTTGAACTATATTTTCTTCATGGGTAGAACGAGGGTGTTTTAACCGAACTGCCGTGCGAATTTCTGTATTCATGTTGATTTGTGAATTTGTGAGTTAATTTTTAATCCCCAACCGGCGTGGGTGCTCAAATCTAATGCATCCGCATCTAGTACTCCAGCTGCGCCAAACATCAGTGAAGGTTGAACCGCATCATAGGCCAACAAATGCGTTCCAAAGGCACCTTCTTGAGCAAGTAAATGGTCACGTGCATTGGCCGCAATGGTTAGCGCCACACGGGTCAAAAGACTGGTTTCACCGACGTGTGCACCAACGATGATGGCTACGCCACATTGTTTGGTTTTCTGTAGAAATTCGAGTGAACGCAACAGTCCGCCCATTTTGGAAACGCGCAGATTGGCGATCCAGCGTTGTGGCATTTCGTGGAACAGCCTCAATTGTTTAGATCGCAGCAAGCTTTCATCAAGAATGATTTTTGTATTCAGTTCTGAACTAATGCGCTGCATACCTGCGATATCGCCGGGTTGTAGCGGTTCTTCAATGGCCCAGAACGGATAATCCAATGCCTGCAAATGCGCAAGTGCTGTATTAGTATCGTGCCAAAAATTATTCGCATCAGCTCGGACTTTCTGCGGGCTAATTCCTGCCGCGGTCAATATCGATACCTTGGCAAGATCGCGCTCTCTGTCGCCAGATAGCTTGATTTTGAAATCACCAAAACCCGCCTTTTGGTAATGAGCGAGCTGCGCTTCCATTGATTGTGGATCCGCATCGCCTAATACCGCTGTATAGGTAAAGCGTCCTGTGGGTGTAATTAGACCAAGCGTTGCTTCCACGGATTTTTCTTGTTCCTTGCAGAATAGATCCAGTAGCGCTAGTTCAACAGATGTCCAGGCGGCAGGGTTTTGGTCGATTTCGGTATGATGAGAGTTCACCCAAGCGGCCAAGGAGTGTACATCATTGATGTTACTGAGCCAGTCGGCTCGGTGCGCTGCAACGAATGCTTGTGTGCTGGCAAGGTTCTCCCGAGTTACATATTCGCGTGGACATCCTTCACCATAACCGTATAAACCTGTGTGTCCCTGTGCTTTCACCCATAAAGTTTCGGTCAATTTTCGTTCAGCTGACGCGTGTTTGAAGGCGACTTTAAAGGGGATGGCTAATACGCTGGCTTCTAAAGATTTAAACGCCATTTGTGCTTTCCTGTTCAAAATGTTCCTCAAGGTCGAAATGGAAATCCTGCTGATAAAGTAGCGTCACCATCTTGAATTGCCCTTCACGCTGACCTTGTTGCACGCAGGATTGCTTGTATTTTTCTCCTGTGCCGGCAGCTAGACAATACACCTTGAGCATGTCAAGACGCTGGCTTTCCCGTTTTGCCTGATATTCGATATTGCCTTTGGCGAGTTCTTGATCGACCGTAGCAGCAAATAGTACGGTACTGAATTTGTTACCGTTATCAGGTTCTATGTACAAGCGATAAACGCGCTTTTCTTCATCGGCCAGCATGATGAAAAAGTGCGTGCTCAATCCATGTTTGGTCTGAGCAGTATGCATTGCATCAAGCACTTGGGCTTCGTAAAGTTTTTCGCCGGTGATATTGGTGACGCCTTTTCCTTTTTGAATAAATTTGAGCAACGGCGTTTTATGCAAGAAGCCGCTCACACGCACCAGGTCGTTCATAAAGTAACGATAAAGGCCTGATGGCGTAGTGACGATCAGGTAATAATCCACCCCTTTGCGTAACGAATCCAGCATCAACAATGTCAATGCGCGTTTATCGCTTTGGCTGGCGTTATCCCATTTTTCACGTTCGATGAATTCAAAAAAATGCGTATCTAATGTAGGTAGACCTGTGCCCGCATTTTTCCCTAGCGTAATCGTTCCACGTAATTCGCTGGCGATGTAACCCAGCTCCATCACGTGAGTGGACGGCGTTAATTCTTTTCGCAACGCATTTGCTGCAATACGCGCACTTGCGCAAGTCCAACATACGATGAGGCGCAACGCTGGCCACAGATCTGAAATATGCACGGGTTTATCTGCGGCATGAAGACGTGCTAATTCATCGGCACGTTTCGGATTGGCATGAAGCTGATGTTGAATCGCAATCAAAACCGCATCCGGCAGTTGATCCGATAAAAAGAATTTTCCGTGACCGATATCGTCAATCAGTGTTGCTGCATGTTGATGGTAAAGCTGTATGAGGTTCAGCAAGGTGCTTGGGTTTGCTGTACCGATGTAACTGAGATCGCAACGCACAAGTGCGAGTCGCAAAATAAGCAGGTATTTCAGTTTGCTATCACTAATTGTTGTGACGATAGCGGGTACAACAAATTTCTTTTTTAGCAGGAAGGGTGTATCGCTTGCCACAATGCCCGATGCGGAACCAAAAGATTTTCCATTGGCCAGTATGCCTTCGGAACTGGGGCTGACAAAAGTGAGGATGCTGCCTGAAAACGCCTCGGGACAGGTGCGATATTGAAATGCCAGCGCTCGGTGATGAAGTCGCCGCAACGCAGTTAAATGGGCGCGTGTCAATGGAAGATCTTTGGATTGCCCAGTCGTGCCGCTTGTGCGAACGTAATGAAACGGTGTGTCAGCAGTCAATACGGCTTTTTCTTGCTGGATTTCTGCATTGATGAAAGGCCGCAGATCTTCATATTCGTTGACAGGTATCTGCGCAGCAAATGCTTGGTAGTCGTTGATGTGCGTAAAACCATGGCGTTTACCAAATGTGGTGTTTCGATTTTCGTGCAGAAGACGAGCAAGCAAGGCATGTTGTTTTTTCATCGGGTCACGCGCTAGTTGTTTAATCCGATGCTGCTCTACAAAACGTATCCAGCACAGGTACGCAGTCATCAATATATCGGCTAGCCACGTAATAAAACGTCGTCGTGGTCGACCATCAGCGCGACGGAAGGGCGTTAGCATTTGGGTACGAAATTCTTTCGGATAAGTACGATCCATGATGCCGATATTCGCTACCGTAGATTTTCTGGGTAAATACCAGGTGCCGAATAAGAGATCCCAAACGATGACGGTATTGCCAAAATTGCAGGACGCTATTTTCGGATCACGTGCATGATGCCAGCGATGCGTTTGGGCGCTGCCGACTACATAATTGAGCCAGCCATAGTTCAGATGCAGATTGCTATGCTGAAAAAAACCATTCACCGAATAGAGCAAAAAGTAACCAGCAATCACTTCAGGTGTGACACCCAGCAATAAAAATGGAAGCGTATCCAGCGCAAAGTGCAGGGTTTTTTCCAGTGGATGAAAACGCGCCACATTCAGTATGTAAAGAATGTCCGGAGAATGATGCACCTCATGTAAGCGCCATAACAGTGTGTACCGGTGGCATGCCCGATGTAGCCAATAACGCATGAAATCCACTGCAAGTAGCATCGCAATAATCTGAGCCGCAAGTGGCCAATCGTGTGGCCAGAGGCCGCTTTGTGCATGCATATGCATCCAGTCGGAAAATAGCAGCACACACACCAACATCAATAGGCGTGGCCATACGATTTGAATAGTCGCCATGAAGGCAATATCGGCTTTGATATCGGCGCGTCGCGGTTGCCAATCTGCGCGAGCAGGGAAAAAGCGTTCCAATCCAATAACGATTAGCCCGCTCCCAATAATGGGTAAATAAGTCGCGGCGATAAGTGGTAACTTAGCCGAGAGCATTGTTTGAAATAGTGCGATCGCACTGACCATGCAGAGCGGGTACCAAAGGTAAGCGCGGATATTTTTGAACATCATGTTTAAGGTTCCAGAGGAATGACCGGCAGGATCAACTGTGACGGATAGTTAGCATTATGAAACAGCATTTGCTTCGCATCCTGCATCGTTGTCGCAGTGGGGGGGAAGGCGCCTGTATTGGGATTTCTATCGTAACGAGGAAAATTGCTGCTGGATATTTCCAGACGGATTTGATGGCCTTTAAGAAACACATGACTTGTTGGCCACAATTGAATTTCGATACGGATGGGTGCATTGTTCGCTGTTTTTACGTAATTTCTACGCAATATTCCATCTGACACGTTATATACATTTCCGTTTGGATGAACATCTACCAGTTTTGCGGTGAAATCTGTGGATGAGGCATCGGTCGCAACGTACAAAATAGCCATTATTGGTCCTGTAGTTTCTATAGGTTGCGACAATATTGGTGTGGTGTAGACCAGCACGTCTTTACGTAACTCAATGGCATTTTGTATTTGAATACCGGCTCTATTGCTCAGCAGCGCACCTCCTTTGGTTGGAACAGGGTCCGAGGGACGGTAGATATAACGATCAGGATAGTTTTGTGTGTTAGTTGGTTTTTGATCCGACAACCTCCCATCACCGTCAAGCGTGTTGGCATTGCCGTTGCTGTGTAAATAGAAGGAGGTGTATTGGGTGCGTGCCAATGGCCATTCATTTTCGTCCCGCCAACGATTTTCACCCATGACAAATATTTTTACGCGTGGCATCGATAAAGGTGTTGTGTTGACCCCCAATACATAATCAAACCAGGGAATACTGGGCACGACTGAAGCCGGGCGGTATGCAACTGTTTGCTTTGAGCCAGGTAATTTAATTTCCTTAGCGTGCCCCCAAGGACCAATGATCAAACGCGTTTCGGCAGCGACGTTTGACTTTGCATGTGTGCGGATATTGATAAAGTCCTGGATTTGTGTCGGTAAAAAAGGATCGAACCATCCTCCCATCAGCAGTACCGGCGCTTGCAAAGTCGCTGCTCTATTTTTCCCATCTACTTTTTGCCAATAAGTGGCGTTGTTTTGGTTAAGTAACCAATCGTTAAAAAAATCTGTATCGCCAATCGCAACATCGTCGGCTTCTATAATGGGTAAATGATTGACTCCTTTGTCTAGATCATCCATTTCGACCTCTCGATCTTCAATGCCTCGGCTTCTGATAGCCCAATACAATGCGCTTTCCAAGGACAGTGCATTACCGGGATAAAACATGTCGTGAAAATTGGTGCTAGCAATATGAATGAACAATGCCTGCGGCCCCGGTGTTGTTTGATCTGCAACTGCCCATTGTGTATGACCAAATGCAGACCCTCCCCACATTCCCAAGCGCCCGTCGTACCAGGGTTGCTTCGTAATCCACTGAAAGGTATCAATGCCGTCTTGCCGTTCATGCATGAGAGGATAAAATTGTCCTTCCGATCGGTATCTTCCCCTTGTGCCTTGAATCACAACGGTATAACCACGGCCTGCCCAATAACGTGCAATCACGTCCGAGCGCAATCGATTGCTAAATGTGTCGCTGAAGGGAATGCGAACTAGAAGAGTTGGTGTTTTTGGTAATCCGCGCGGATGATAGATATCTGATGACAAGCTCGTACCATCCGTAGTGTTGAATGCCATTTTTTCTGTCATCACCTGATAATTGGCCGGGCGTATGTTTTTGCCCGGGAAAATAAATTTATCCACCACAAAATCAGGCAATGGCAGCGCAAACGAGTCATTCACAAAGCAAAATGACGATAGGACGCAGGTAAGAGCGATTGATAGGTAATGAGTCAATTTCATATTGCTTGATATGTACCGTTATCGAGTCTCAGTCCTACCGTGTTTCCAATGATAATGCCCCCATATCAGTAAGAAAGCAGCAAGCACCAAATGAAAAAAAGCGGGAATCGTCGCACCCCACCAAGGATGGTTTTTTGCAAAAGTCAGTCCTGCGATCAATCTACTTGTCATTAAACAAAAATATAGACTCCCAATCGCCAATAAAAAACAGCCTAAGCGATATCGTGGTTTTGTTTTGTTTGATAAAAATCCGTCAATCACCCAGCTGAACAAAAGAATAATGATTCCCTGCGCAAGCAGCAGCCAAGAATAAGCGAGTGCGCCGCTATACCAAGCTGAAAATGATGGGAGGAGCGACGTAGGAAAATATTTTTGTATTAGTTGCGCGAAGACACGGAAGCAAAAAAATAGTAGTAATACGCTCAGATAGAAGGCGTACTTTTGCGTTGTATCAATGGATTGATATTTTTTTGGCATAGTTTTTCCCATTTGATTATGTGGATTTTGGGTTAAACCGTTTTAATCGAAGGTAAAAAAACCGTCAATAACCCAATCAGCGGCAAACAAGCGCAAACCTGGTTGAGTCCTATGGTCACCGAGAGGATTGCTGTTAGGTGCAGCCCAACATCTGGCAGCAGCAGGGTGAATGGTGCAGCGCCAAGAATAGATGCCAGGGTCACTCGTTTGTGCTAGAGGCGCATGTAAAAGTCAAGATTTATTGCCGCACTAGCATTAATAATTTTGAGGGAAAAATATAGTTCTTATTCACGTAAATATCATAAAAACAATTCATTTCTTTCTGCCTCCGACGAGAATTCTTTCACCTCCACTTAAGGTAAAATCCGCCACTTAATCGCTGTATTTCAATCAGTATTCCAATCAGCAGCTCAATCACGCCAACCCATGACATCCACACTCATTGCCACTCCCCAATCCATGCATTTTGCACAAGCTTTGCCTTTGCAAAGCGGTGCTGTGATCAGCGATTACACCTTGGTGTATGAAACCTATGGCACGTTGAATGCGGATCGGTCGAATGCGGTGTTGGTTTGTCATGCTTTGAACGCTTCTCATCATGTTGCTGGGGTGTACGCTGATCAGCCGAATAATCTGGGTTGGTGGAACAATATGGTGGGGCCGGGCAAGCCGTTGGATACGGAGCGTTTTTTTGTCATTGGTGTCAATAATTTGGGATCGTGCTTTGGCTCAACTGGTCCTATGCATATCAATCCGGCAACTGGCGTAGCGTATGGCGCGTCTTTTCCTGTTGTTACGGTGGAAGATTGGGTGCGCTCGCAAGCGCGTTTGGCGGATGCGTTGGGGATTCAGCAATTTGCGGCTGTCATGGGCGGGTCGCTCGGTGGCATGCAGGCATTATCCTGGAGCATGATGTATCCCGAGCGGCTGCGTCATTGTGTGGTGATTGCCTCTACTGCTAAGTTGTCGGCACAAAATATCGCATTTAATGATGTAGCGCGGCAGGCTATTTTGACGGATCCGGATTATCACGGCGGTGACTACTATGCGCATGGCGTGGTGCCAAAAAGAGGCTTACGTGTGGCACGTATGATCGGGCATATCACCTATTTATCCGATGATGATATGGCGTTTAAATTCGGTCGCAAATTGCGTGATGTTGCGCATACTGGTGAGTATCAATTTGGCTTTGGGGTGGATTTTGAAATTGAATCGTATCTGCGTTACCAAGGGGATAAGTTTTCTGAATATTTTGATGCTAATACCTATTTATTGATTACCAAAGCGCTGGATTATTTTGATCCTGCGCGTCAATTTGGTGGTGATTTGACCAAGGCATTGGCGAATACAAAAGCACAGTTCTTGCTGGCGTCTTTTTCCACCGATTGGCGTTTTGCACCGGATCGCAGTCATGAAATCGTGCAAGCCTTGGTCAACAACAAGCGCAATGTCACGTATGCTGAAATTGATGCGCCGCATGGGCATGATGCATTTTTGCTGGACGATGCGCGTTATTTGAATTTGGTGCGGACTTACTATGAACGGGTGGCGATATGAATTTCCAGGAATTAAATCATTTGCGTCCCGATTTGGCCTTTATCGCCGATTGGGTGCGTCCGCAATCGCATGTGTTGGATTTGGGCTGCGGCGATGGTGTGATGTTGGATTATTTGCAATCAGATAAACAATGTACTGGTTATGGCATTGAAATCGATGATGCCCAGTTGTTACAAAGTGCCAAACGTGGCATCAATGTGATACAGCAGGATATGGAAAAAGGCCTGGCCATTTTTGCGGATGATGCATTTGATACTGTGCTGTGCTTGTTTGCGTTGCAAATGATGAAAAATGTAGAAGGTATTTTGCGCGACATCACTCGCGTTGGTCGGGAGGTGATCGTGTCGTTTCCCAATTTTGCTTATTGGCCACATCGGGTGGCGTTGTGGCGTGGGCGCATGCCGGTTTCTAAAACCTTGCCGTATGAATGGTACGACACGCCCAATTTGCGTTGCGCCACGATTGAAGATTTTGCGGAGTTAGCCAATCAAGTTGGTTTGGAAGTGCTGGAATGTGTGGCTTTGCATGATGGCAAGTTGGTGTCTTATTTCCCCAATTGGCGTGGTAGTTTGGCTGTGTTTCGGTTGAGAAAAAAATAAAGCGCACAGCTTAAGACACTGGATTCCCGCCTAAAGCCGCGGGAACGACGGTGTTAAATTCATCAACTCTAAAAAAATCCGGTTATAAAAATTCTATGGAAAACACCTCCAGGCCTTGGCATCACTATTTCAATCGCCGCATTTTGATTTGCTGTTTTTTGGGTTTCAGCTCAGGTTTGCCGCTGTTTATTCTGCTGAATTTGCTGCAAGCCTGGTTGGCGAAATCTGGCTTAAACGTCAAAGCGCTGGGTTTGTTTGCGCTGGTCATGTTTCCTTACACCTGGAAATTCCTCTGGTCGCCATTGATGGATCGATATAGCCTCGGCAAGCTGGGGCGGAGGCGGGGGTGGATGGCGCTGACGCAAGGCGTTTTGTTCGTCACGATAGGCGTGCTTGGGATGCTGGATCCACTGACTCAGCTGACTCCAATTGTCTTTTTTGCATGTTTGATAGCCTTTTTTTCTGCGAGTCAGGACATTGTGATTGATGCCTACCGGCGCGAAATTTTGCCTGATAATGAGCAGGGATTGGGCCAAACTGTACATGTCAATGCTTACAAATTGGCTGGTTTGATCCCGGGTTCGCTCTCGTTAATCTTGGCAGATTTGATGTCGTGGCAAGCGGTATTTTGGATTACGGCTATTTTCATGTTGCCCGGGTTGATTTGTACTTTATGGATTAAAGAGCCCGTCATTTACGCGCCACCGCCCAAAAATTTAAAAGAAGCCGTTTTCTTGCCGTTTCGTGAATTTATTGCCCGTGATGGATGGCAAGGGGCGTTGTGGGTGTTGAGTTTTATATTTTTGTATAAATTAGGCGATAGCATGGCGACCGCCTTGGCGACCAAGTTTTATCTCGATCTGGGATTTTCTATGACGCAAATTGGCGTGATTGCGAAAACCACCGGATTTTGGGCCAGTATCGCCGGCGGCATTGTCGGCGGTGTATGGATGGTCAAGTTGGGGATTAATCGTGGGTTGTGGATTTTTGGCGTCGTCCAGGCAGTGGCGATATTGGGTTTTGCTTGGTTGGCAAAAGTGGGCGCCAATCAATGGTTGCTTGCTGGTGTGATTGGTTTTGAAGCGTTTGGCGTGGGCTTGGGGACAGCAGCGTTTGTGGCCTACATTGCGAAAACCACCGATGCCCGTTACAGCGCGACGCAATTAGCCCTATTCACCAGTTTGTCCGCTGTGCCACGCACGTTTGTGAATGCCTCGGTTGGTTATATCGTGGATCAAACTGGCTGGTTTACTTTTTTTCTGATTTGTTTTGCGCTGGCTTTGCCGGGCATGATGATGTTGCCCAAAATTGCGCCTTGGAATGAAAAGTAACGTGTGCCAATCAGATTCAAATCATTTACTGCAATTTTTTATCACTCGTCGTTCCCGCGGTTTTAGGCGGGAATCCAGTGGCTTTTCGTTGTTTTAACGACACTGGGTCCCCGACTAAATCACTCGGGAATGATGGTAAATTTTTTATCGCTAGAGAGAGTCTTTTTACCGCTCAAGCGCCAACGCAACTCCCATACCGCCCCCAATGCACAAACTGGCCAAGCCACGCTTCGCGTCACGTCTGGTCATTTCATGTAACAAGGTCACCAAAATACGGCAACCGGAGGCACCAATCGGATGTCCAATCGCAATTGCGCCGCCATTGACGTTGATTTTGCTGGTATCCCATCCCATTTCTTGATGCACGCCTATGGATTGGGCGGCGAAGGCTTCGTTGATTTCCATTAGATCTAAATCTTGATGGGTCCAGCCGGCTTTTTTCAAGCAGGATTGCGCGGCGGAAACAGGGCCCATGCCCATGATGGTGGGGTCGATGCCGGTTGATGAATACGCTTTGATTTTCGCCAGCGGACTCAGACCTAATTCTTTTGCTTTTTGCGCCGACATCAACATGACAGCCGCAGCGCCATCGTTCAGGCCGGAAGCATTGCCTGCGGTGACAGACCCATCTTTGGCGAAGGCTGGGCGCAAGCCAGATAGCGATTCAAGCGTGACGCCATGTTTGATGTATTCATCGCTATCAAAGATGATGCTGCCTTTTTTCTGTGGGATTTCTAGTGGCAAAATTTCATCTTTGAATTTGCCCGCTTTTTGCGCGGCTTCGGCTTTGTTTTGCGACGCCATGGCGAATTCATCTTGCTGTTGGCGCGAAATATTATATTTTTTAGCGATGTTTTCAGCCGTCACGCCCATGTGATATTGGTTGTAAACATCCCACAAACCATCCACGATCATGCTGTCGACCAGTTTGGTATCACCCATGCGAAAACCATCGCGTGAGTTGTTGAGTAAGTGCGGCGAAGCGCTCATGTTTTCTTGTCCGCCAGCGATCACGATATCGGCATCTCCGCATTTGATGGCTTGGGTGGCGAGTTGTACGGCTTTTAAGCCACTGCCGCAGACTTTGCCTACCGTAAATGCGGGTACGGTGACCGGTAATCCTGCATGGATGGTGGCTTGACGCGCTGGATTTTGGCCGCAACCGGCGGTCAAGACTTGTCCCAAAATGATTTCATTGACTAATTCCCCTTGTATGCCAGTTTGTGCCAGCAAGCCTTTGATCACATGCGCGCCTAAATCAGCTGCCGCTATTTTTGCTAAAGCGCCACCAAATTTTCCGACTGCAGTTCGTTTTGCCGCAACAATGACAACTTCATTCATGATGGTTTCCCTTGAGTAAGAGTGAATAAAAGTAAATAACAGCGAATTAATATGAATAAAAAAACGGACCGCGTGCGGTCCGTAAGGGGAGTTGATCGTGAACCATGTCTATCAATCTTCACTAGATAAGGCCAGATACAGTCAAATCAAGCGCAGTCAAGCTTAAAAGATGGATAGAAACAAATGCAGTATTAAGATTTTTTGCTGGAGCGTTGTGTTGTTTTTTCTGCTACTTGTGAAAGTTGGTTGGCAACTTGCGAGATATTGCTTTCCAGTATTTCTGCTGCTTGTTTGGTCGCTTTGGTCAATTGCGCATAACCAGCACTGACATTGCCTACGCTGGATTTGATGATGGCGATAGTGCTTTCAGAGCCAGCTGGTGCATGCTTGCTGATTTCATCGACTAATGCCAGGACTTGATTGCTAGTTTCATTAATTTGTGTTTCGGCAATTTTAGAAAAATCTGCTTGCGCACCTGATGCGATGCTTGCCAGATTACGGCCATAAGCCAGTGTCTTTTCTGTGGTGGGTTGCGCTTGTGCGGCAGCTAGCGAGAAAAATTCTTGCGCATCTTTCGCTGCAACCAACTGTTTGACGGCGGCACTGGATTCTTCCAATGAAGTCTTTGCGGCGGCCACATTCAACTTGATGACTTTTTCGATATTTTCGAGCGTTTTGTCCGTCAACGTATTCATCATTGCGATTTGCGCTTCAACATGTGCTTTGGTCGCGGCAGAAAACTGTTCTTGAAATGAAAACATGAGAAAAACTCCTTGTTCAGAATGGTAGAGTATGTTGAAGGGTGCAAAAACAGTAAATTTGGAATCAAAATGCTGCACCGCAATAAGTACTATTCTATTCGTTTTTTTTGCTGCGTCAAGTAAATTTTGTGCGCTGCAGCGTAAACTCAAGTGTTGGGGGCCTCATGTTGGGCGTGGATTCGTATTGGGTCAAAACACAACAGGCGGTCTATATGTGTTGCGAGGATGTGGTCGATGAAATTCTTTGTTTGGCTGAAAAAAGTTAAGTCATTCAGGCGTTAGCGTGGTAGCGACTATATTAACGCTGGCTGTTTGTGACGCGACGCCAAACTCTATGAGATTGGCGTCGGCACTAGTGAGATACGCCGTATGCTAATTGGGCGTGAGTTGTTTGCAGAGACAACATAAATTGATGTTACTTCGCAAGTTTTATTGCGCAATTAAACAAGAGTCCATATTGCAATTCATTACTATTACTTAATTTCGCACGCATGTTTTTCTGTGCAACTGCCGCGATTCCAAATGCAACTAAAAGTATTGCCAGGCACCCTAATGGCGGCATTAAGGGATTTATTCACGTCGTAGCTGGCGTTGCAGGCATCTTGTGTCTTTACGTCTGAGCATTTATCCACTTTGTTTGTAGGGCAGGCTTCAATGCCACCTGCTAAAACATGACCACTGATTATTAAAGCGAAAACGGCGACGAGTATGTTTTTCATGATTTTTCCTTTGTTTTGAGATCACGGTTTAAGCAAACCTGATGAAGTTAAGGTTGGTTGCTTATTTGTCAAGATCGCATTTGTGTTTTTCTGTGCAACTGCCGTGATACCAAATGCAGTTAAATGGTTGTTTGGTACTGAATAGAGGTTTGAAGAGGGTATAACTAGCGTTGCAGGCATCTTGTGTCTTTACATCTGAGCATTTATCCACTTTGTTTGTAGGACAGGCTTCAATACCACCTGCTAAAACATGCCCACTGATCATTAAAGTGAAAACGGCGACGAGTATGTTTTTTCCAATTTTGCAGCCGGGTGAGAAATACCCTTTACCTGATTTGGATAATGCCAGCGTAGGGAAGCCGTAGAGATGTTGGCCTGCCGCCTTGTTCTTCGCTCCTTTGCTGGATTTTAATTACACGCAAGGAGTACCATGAACGCCAATCCCAAGTTTTTGTCTGCTACTGCCACAGTCGATGCCGCTGCTATTGCGCCACTGCCTAATTCCCGCAAGATTTATGTGCAAGGTAGTCGCCCAGACATTCAAGTGCCGATGCGCGAAATCAGCCAATCCGATACGCCAGCTTCATTTAGCGCGGGCGGAGTAGAAAAAAATCCACCGATTTATGTTTACGATACTTCTGGCCCGTATACCGATCCGAACGTAAAAATCGACATCCGTTCCGGCTTGCCGACGCCGCGTTTGCCATGGATCTTGGAGCGAAACGATACGGAAGAATTGTCTGGCCCAAGCTCACAATATGGTGTCGAGCGTTTAAACGATCCGACTTTGGCGCAATTGCGCTTCAACCTGCACCGCTTACCACGTCGCGCCAAGGCCGGTGGCAATGTGACGCAAATGCACTATGCGCGCCAAGGCATCATCACGCCGGAAATGGAATTTGTTGCGATTCGTGAAAACATGCGTCGGGCGGAATATTTGAAAGAGTTGCAGGCGTCTGGCCCGCTGGGTAGCAAGATGGCGGATTTGATGGGGCGCCAGCATCCAGGGCAGTCGTTTGGTGCCGCGATTCCGGCTGAAATCACGCCCGAATTTGTGCGTCAGGAAATCGCCTGCGGACGCGCCATTATCCCCGCCAATATCAATCATCCTGAAGTTGAACCCATGATTATCGGGCGCAATTTTTTGGTCAAGATTAATGCCAATATCGGCAATTCCGCTGTCACTTCCAGCATTGGTGAAGAAGTCGAAAAAATGACTTGGGCGATCCGTTGGGGTGGCGACAATGTGATGGATCTCTCGACCGGCAAACATATCCATGAAACGCGCGAATGGATTATTCGCAACTCTCCCGTACCGATTGGCACGGTGCCAATTTACCAAGCTTTGGAAAAGGTCAATGGCAAGGCTGAAGATTTAACCTGGGAAATTTTCAGAGATACGCTGATTGAGCAAGCCGAGCAAGGTGTGGATTATTTCACTATTCATGCTGGCGTCTTGCTGCGTTACGTCCCCATGACGGCTAAACGCTTGACCGGTATTGTCTCGCGCGGTGGTTCGATCATGGCGAAATGGTGTTTGGCGCATCATCAAGAATCTTTTTTGTACACGCATTTTGAAGAAATCTGCGCCATCATGAAGGCTTACGATGTGTCATTTTCTTTGGGCGATGGTTTGCGTCCAGGCTCAATTTACGACGCCAATGATGAAGCGCAATTGAGTGAATTGAAAACCTTGGGTGAGTTGACCCAAATTGCGTGGAAGCATGACGTCCAAGTCATGATCGAAGGCCCAGGTCACGTGCCTATGCATTTGATTAAAGAAAACATGGACTTGCAGCTTGATCAATGCAGCGAAGCACCGTTTTATACCTTGGGGCCGCTGACGACCGACATTGCACCAGGTTACGATCACATTACTTCTGGCATCGGTGCGGCGATGATCGGTTGGTATGGCACGGCGATGTTGTGTTACGTCACGCCGAAAGAGCATCTGGGCTTGCCGAATAAGGTCGACGTCAAAGACGGCATCATTACTTACAAGATTGCCGCCCATGCTGCAGATTTGGCAAAAGGCCATCCGGGTGCACAAATTCGTGACAATGCTTTATCCAAAGCGCGTTTTGAATTCCGGTGGGAAGATCAGTTTAATTTGGGTTTGGATCCTGACAAGGCGAGAGAATTTCACGATGAAACTTTGCCTAAGGATTCTGCCAAAGTCGCACATTTTTGTTCCATGTGTGGACCACATTTTTGCTCCATGAAAATCACGCAGGAGGTGCGTGACTACGCTGTCAAGCAGGGGATTTCAGAAATCCAGGCATTGAAGCAAGGGATGGAGGTGAAGGCGGTGGAGTTTGTGAAAACTGGCGCGGAAATTTATCGTAAGCAATAACTTAACCACGATGACAACGATAGAAATTACATTAAACGGCGCGCCACATAGCCTTGTCGGTCCGTCTTCCTTGCAGGATTTGATCACTTCTCTTGAGTTGCCAAATCAAGCTATGGCGGCGGCAGTCAATCGCACTGTGGTGCCGCGTCAGCAGTGGCAGGATTGCATATTGCAGCCGCAGGATGCAGTCGATATTGTGCGTGCAATTGGAGGTGGTTGATGCAGGTTGTAAACGATACAAATGATCAAAATGGCCTAACCATCGCAGGTAAAACCTATGCCTCCCGCTTATTAGTGGGCAGTGGCAAATATCGCGATTTGGAGCAAACACGGGCAGCAACAGAAGCATCTGGCGCAGACATCATCACTGTAGCGATACGGCGGGTGAATATCGGCCAGGATCCGAATACGCCCAGTTTGTTGGACGTCGTGCCGCCATCGCGCTACACCATCTTGCCGAATTCGGCTGGTTGTTATACCGCGCAGGATGCAGTGTATACCCTGCAATTAGGGCGAGAATTATTACAAGGTCACAAGCTGGTTAAGTTGGAAGTATTGGGGGATGAAAAGACTTTATTCCCCAATATGCCAGAAACCCTGAAAGCCGCAGAAATGCTGGTCAAAGATGGCTTTGATGTCATGGTGTATTGCAGCGATGATCCGATTCAAGCCAAATTGTTGGAGCAAATGGGCTGCGTCGCCATCATGCCGCTGGCTTCTTTGATCGGCTCTGGCATGGGCATTCTCAATCCCTGGAATTTGTCACTCATCATTGAGCAATCCAAAGTGCCAGTATTGGTCGATGCAGGTGTGGGCACGGCGTCGGATGCGGCGATTGCCATGGAGTTGGGTTGCGATGGTGTGTTGATGAACACAGCCATCGCTGGTGCGCAAGATCCTGTACGTATGGCGTATGCAATGCGTTTAGCTGTACAGGCTGGCCGTGCGGCATTTTTGGCGGGGCGTATGCCCAAGCGTTTTTCTGCTGCACCATCCTCGCCAATGGCGGGGCGGATCGTATAGTTTTTATGCAAACACGCTCTTGCGTATTGGTATTTTCCGGTCTTGATCCCAGCGGTGGCGCGGGTTTGCAAGCAGATATTCAAGCGATTACGGCATTGGGCAGTCATCCTTTGCCGTTGGTGACGGTGTTGACGGTGCAGGATAATGATCGGGTATTTGGATTACATCCAGTCTCGCCGCTCATTTTGCAGCAGCAAGCGCAAGTCTTAATCGACAAGGTCCCTATTCCAGGTATCGCCGCCATCAAAATCGGCATCGTCGGTACGCTTCATAATGCGCGGGTGATTGCGGATTGCATACGCCAGCTGCGGGCAAAACAGCTTGATTTGCCGGTGGTATTGGATCCTGTTCTAGCTAGCGGTCATGGCGATGCTTTGGCGTTAGAAAATGCCATTCAGGTATTAACGCCACTGTTGCCATTAGCGACCGTGATCACGCCCAATTTGCCAGAAGCGATGGCTTTGTGTGGCAACAATCTTCCATTGGAAAAACAAGCGCAATCCTTGTTGGATCAAGGCTGCCAGAATGTATTAATCAAAGGTGGTCATGGCAGTGGTACCGAGGTGGAAAATCACTGGTTTAACCAAAATGGAATGACTCGTAGCTGGCGTTGGTTGCGTTTGTCAGGGGCTTTTCATGGTAGTGGTTGTACCTTGGCATCCGCAATTGCTGCTTTGTTAGCGCAGGGCTATATGATGGAAGCAGCTATGCAGTCAGCGCAAGCATATTGTCAGCAAGCGTTGGGCAGCGCTTTCATGATTGCTGATGGGCAGGCTATGCCCAACCGTTCCCATATTTCTTGAAGGATCCCAATGAAAGGCTTATACATCGTCACCCCCGATTGGGATGACACGCAAAAGTTAGTCGACGTGACGGAACAAGCATTGCTAGGTGGTGCTGCTTTGGTGCAATACCGTCACAAAACAGCCAGCCCCGATTTGCGCCGAAAGCAGGCAGAGCGTTTGTTGGCATTATGCCGTCGTTATCAACGCCCATTCATCATCAACGATCACGTGGATTTATGCGAAGCGCTAGACGCAGATGGCATTCATGTTGGTGGAACGGATGACAGCGTATTGAATTTGCGTACCCGCTTAGGCCCAAGCAAAATCATCGGCGCATCCTGTTACGGCAGCTTGGAACTGGCACATCAAGCTTGGCATGAGGGCGCTAGTTACATTGCATTTGGTGGTTTTTATCCGTCTCGAGTCAAAAAATATCCTGTCACCACCGCGCCGGACATCATTACGCAAGCCAAGGCAACAATCCCCTTACCCAGCGTTGTCATTGGCGGCATGACGCAGCAAAATGCCGTGCCACTGGTGGCCGTTGGGGCGGATATGGTGGCGGTGATTAGTAGTATTTATATGGCGGAAGATCCGCAAGTTGTAGCGCGAGCTTTTTTGGGATTGTTTAAGTAAGACTCAAAGACAGGCGCGCAATGCGTTTCGCTTATTGACGCCTTACAGGTTGGACTATATTTTTCTCATTCAGGCTTACCAAACAGCGTTACGTAAGAGGCGTAAAACGAGCAATACATCAGGCTGGTTAATACGACGAATAACGGTACCGCAATCATGATGAGGATGGCAATGATGCCTTTGTTAAATAGGAGTGCTAATGCGGTAAAGCCAAGGAAGAATATTGGGATGATTATTAACATAGTCCATGCTAACGAATAGACTAAAAACGCTTTGGTGGCTTTATAGACGGCAAAAAAGCTATAAAAAACGGCTTTTTTAATCCCCATATTATTCCAAAAAATCAAAGGTGCGGCATAACAAAATGCCATCACTAACAGGAGATGTAATAAACCGAAAAATAAGGTGTTCAGCATGGCGCCTGGGGTTTTGGCGATTTTGAATCCCATGGCGTGCTTGTTATTAATTGCTTGTAAAAATGTGTCGCCATTCATCATGTTTGATGCAACGGATATGAATAGTGTCGCAATTAAATATAAAAAACCTAGCTTTAGTAATGTTTTAAAAGCAGGCGAATGTATAACGGGCAGTACTAAATTGAGCTTGACGGGTATTTTTTGTTCGACATGTATACAGGCTTGTATAAAGATGACTGAAAAGATTGGTGCCAAAAGGATGGGGAGCCATTGTCCAACGATAGGAATGATGCCAATCGCGAACAAAAGAAAGAAGTAAGCAACAGACAATCGGGATAATTCCATTGCTTGTTGTTGAAATAATTTCCAGCCATCTTTCAACCAGATCCAGCCAGTTTTTGCAGGTAATGTTTGCATGATGAATATGTGTTTATGTATTTTTATGTGTTTTTTAGGGATTCAATGGGCGTTTAGATGAGCACTATCGCAGCGGCTTGCTCAATACGTTGCCGCAGAATCCGCTCAAAATGGCTAGGGTCATGCGGTGTCAGCATTTCTGCTGAGCGTGGCAAATGAAAATCGTATAAACGTGATAGCCAGAAACGCAATGCCGCAGCGCGTAACATGGCGGGCCATGTTGCTTGTTCCGCTGCTGTTAATGGGCGGTTGGCATGATAGGCATCGATCAAGGCATGTGTACGTTCATGATCCAACGCACCACTGCTTAAATCAACGCACCAGTCATTGACTGTCACCGCCAAATCAAACAACCAAGTATCGCAACCAGCAAAGTAAAAATCAAAAAATCCTGTCAATTGTGTATCAGCAAACATGACGTTATTACGGAATAAATCGGCGTGGATAGGGCCGCGTGGTAGCGCCGCGTAATTTGCCGAAACAGCGACAGATTCCTGAAACTGCATCTCTGCATTCAATAATTGTTGATTCTCAGGTGACAAATAAGGGAGCACAACCGGCGTGGTGGCCCGCCACCAATCTAGCCCACGCAAATTGGGTTGTTGCAACGGAAAATCCTGCGCAGCTACGTGCATGCGTGCCAGCATGTCCCCAACGGCGGCGCAATGCACGGCTTCCGGTGCCATCTCGCTACTGCCTTCTAGTTTGCTGACGATGGTGGCGGGTTTGTCGTGCAATGTGCCGAGAATTTCTCCTTGCTTATTGGCAATCGGCGCTGGCACCAGCACATTGCGATCTGCCAAATGGCGCATCAGGTTTAGGTAAAACGGCAATTGTTCAAAGCGCAGGGTTTCAAAAATCGTGAGAACAAACTCTCCTGCTTCGGTAGTAATGAAAAAATTACTGTTTTCGATGCCAGAGGGGATGCCCTTGATGGCGAGCGGTTTTCCGAGAGAAAACTGGCTCAGCCAATGATCCAGCGCATCCATAGTGATTGGAGTGAAGACTGCCATGAGGAAAATAGTGAGGATTGAATATTGAACAAATTACACAGGGTTGTTGCTATTATTTTGTGTCTGCCGATGTTGGTGCAGGTACTAGCATTGCAGGTGGTGGTGCTGGTGGGAAAGGATTAGCCTGAATAAAATTGTTGGTTGGCTCATCAGTATTTTGATTTTTGGGCCCACCAAATTCCATGATTTCCCATTGTGGTGCGCGGATGGAGTTGCTTTGTACATCGCCAGGAAGTGCGCTGCCAGCGGGGGTGTTGGGTTTCAAATAATAAGCAGGTGCACCGTTGCCGTTATTGACTTTGATCTCTGTGACTCTGCCATTTTCACGTTTTTCGGTAATTCGTCGCTCGCTTTCTTTTTGCCGGATGGTAATGCCAGTGTCATTGCTTTCTTCTAATTTCTCGAGGTTAGATGGAGCCGTATCTTTAATCTCAGCATGAGCGAGAAAACAAGGCGCTGTGCCAGCAATAAAAATGGCCAACATCTTGATAGTAAGAAGTTGTGAGATTGGCTTAACTGGGGTTTTATTCATGGCAAATAAGGCGATAAATGATGAGTGATGAGTGATTAATAATTAGTAATCAATAAAGTGATGTGTAGGGGAGCGTGTTCTTTAACCGCGTTCTCGCAGCAAGCGCGTCACACCAGCAACACGGCGTACATTGCGCATCAAACGAGCCAGATGTACCCGATCTTCAACTTGTATGGTGAAACGTAATTCCATGATGTCATGGTTTTTGTCTTCTTCCATCGCGACATAAACAATATTGGCATCTGATTCGCCTATTTCTGCGGCAACACGCCCCAGGATGCCGCGCTCATTTTTAATCAATAGTCTGATGTTGCAATCAAAATGGCGATCTAGTTCGGCGCCCCAGGCCACGGGTATCCAACGATCAGGCTCTTTAATACGTTGTCGTTTGGCCAGATCACAATCCGTTGTATGAACCAAAATTTCCTGATCTCGCTTTAGTTGCCCAATGACGCCATCTCCCGGTATTGGTTGGCAACATGGTGCTAATTGTGCAGAAACACCCTGGCTTCCGTAAATAATTACTGGATCGATTTTGGTGGATCTGATCGCTTTCTCGGCATGAATCCATGGAATCGTGCTTGGATTCTCTTCCAGCAAGCTCATGATATGTCGTGCTACCAAGGCTGCCATGCGTTTACCCATGCCGATATCGGCGTAAATTTCATCAAGTGAATTGGCGCTGGATCGACTCACCAATGTCTCACTAAACGCGGGTAACAGTGTGGGCTTGATGTTCAAACTGGTTAGGGCTTGGGATAACAGCCGCTGACCGATGGCGATGGACTCATCTAAATTGATCGAACGTAAATGGTGTCGTATGGCGGAACGTGCTTTGCCAGTACGTACAAACGTCAGCCAATTGGGGCTGGGACGTGAAGTTGGCGCTGTGATGATTTCTACAATGTCCCCATTTTTTAATTCTGTGCGCAAAGGCGCCATTTCATGATTGATTCTAGTGGCAATGGTTTGATCACCAATATCGGTATGAATCGAGTACGCAAAATCAAGTGCTGTCGCATTACGTGGCAACGCGATAATTTTTGATTTTGGTGTGAAAACATACACAGAGTCGGGGAAGAGGTCGACCTTAACATGCTCTAGAAATTCCGCAGAATCTCCAGTTTGTTTTTGAATATCCAGCAATGATTGCAGCCATGCATGAGTACGCTGTTCTAGATCGCTAAAATGTGACTCGCCATTTTTATATAACCAGTGGGCTGCCACGCCAGATTCAGCGATGCGGTGCATGTCTTGCGTGCGAATTTGGAATTCTACTGGTGTACCGTAGGGCCCGATCAGTGTCGTATGAAGTGATTGATAACCATTGATTTTGGGAATGGCGATGTAGTCTTTAAACTTGCCCGGCATGGGTTTATACAGCGCATGCAGTGTTCCTAGTGTCGTATAACAATGTGTAAAGCTGTCAACAACCACGCGAAAACCATACACGTCCAACACTTGCGAAAACGACAATCGTTTCGTTTTCATTTTGAGATAAATGCCGAATAAGGATTTCTCTCGCCCATATACGTCTGCCTGAATATCAGCGGTGCTCAACGTGCTTTTAACTGATTCAAGAATTTTGCTGACCACTTCACGTCGGTTGCCACGAGCAGCTTTGACCGCTTTGGTTAGTGTGCGATAGCGCAATGGATACAAATGCAAAAATGCCAAGTCTTGCAATTCGCGATAAATTTTGTTCAGACCAAGGCGATGTGCGATGGGCACATACACTTCCATGGTTTCGCGTGCAATTCGTTGTTTTTTGTTAGGTGCCATCGCACCGAGCGTGCGCATGTTGTGCAAGCGATCAGCTAATTTGATCAGGATAACGCGCACATCTCGCGCCATTGCCAGTAGCATTTTGCGGAAATTTTCTGCTTGTGCTTCAACCTGACTTTGAAATTCAATTTTATCTAGTTTGGATAGGCCATCAACCAAAGTTGCTACTGATGCGCCAAAACGTTCAATCAATTCTTCTTTTTGAACGTTCTGATCCTCCATCACATCATGCAAGAACGCTGCCATGATAGCTTGCGCGTCTAGTTTCCATTCAGCGCAGATTTCTGCCACAGCGATTGGGTGAGAAATATACGGCTCCCCCGATTTGCGCATTTGGCCTAAATGCATTTCATCTGAGAAGCGATACGCTTCCTTGACTCTCTTTAACTCGGAAGGAGAAAGATAATTGGCGAGCGTATCAGTCAGTTGGGAAACTGAAGCGACTGAAGCGACGCCGGTATTTGGATGGTCTTGAGAAATCATGGCAGCACAATGTCAACACAGCATGCAAAATGGCAAAAATATGATTTCAATATATTGAATATAAGTTAGCAGATAAGTTTGGAAATAAGTTGAACTTATTCGGTTTATTCAACTTAATGCCTCAGTTTAGTACATTGCTTTCAGCCAGGTACCTTTTTCAACATTTCAATGCCAACTTGGCCAGCCGCAATTTCGCGCAGAGCAACAACGGTTGCTTTATCTTTTGCTTCAACTTTAGGTGTGTGTCCTTGCAACAATTGACGGGCGCGATAAGTTGCGGCCAATGTGAGTTGAAAACGATTTGGAACTTCTTTCAGACAATCTTCGACGGTAATGCGAGCCATAATTTAGATTCTTTTTAATATAAAAGGGTGGAGAAAATTAAGAGTTAATTAAGATTTAAGAAGTATGAATTCCCAATTGGGTAAACAAAAGCGCATGACGTGTGGCCTGTTGTGCTGTTTTGCAGCGCGTTGCTTTTACGATTGCGTTGAGTTCAGATAAGGCGGTGGAAAATTCTTCGTTGATAATAACATATTCAAATTCTGAAGCATGAGCGATTTCTCCTTCTGCCGCTAAAACGCGACGTCTAATTACTTCTTCGTCATCTTGTCCGCGGTTCTTCAAACGTCGTTCCAGTTCCGTAATAGACGGTGGCAGGATGAAAATACCCATTGCCTGTGGGAATTGTTTTTTTACCTGTTGTGCACCTTGCCAGTCAATCTCTAGCAAAACATCCGTGCCGGCTTGCATTTGTTCTGCGATTCGAATTTTTGATGTACCGTAATAATTACCATGCACTTTGGCCGACTCTAGAAACTCACCGCGCTCACGTTTTTCCAAAAAGTCGGCTTCTGTAATGAAATAATATTCCCGCCCGTGTTGTTCTCCAGGGCGTGGCGCTCGGGTGGTATAAGAAATCGATAATTTGATAGCAGGTTCCTGCGCTAGCAAGGCGCCAACTAAAGACGATTTTCCTGCGCCGGAGGGCGCGATTATCATAAATAAACTACCGGAAAAATGATCGACGTGGGACATACGTATGCTTTCTAAAATTTCTTAAATTTTTATTCTAAATTTTGTACCTGTTCACGAATTTGCTCTATCAATAATTTAAGTTCCATTGATGCATCGGCCAATTCTTTGATCGTTGCTTTGGAGCCTAAAGTATTGGCTTCACGATTCAATTCTTGCATCATGAAGTCCAGGCGTTTTCCGACTTGGCCACCTTTTTGAAGGATATGGCGCGTTTCAGCCAAATGTGCCTTCAGGCGCGATAGCTCTTCCGCTACATCAATGCGAATACCGTACAAGGTCACTTCTTGGCGGATGCGTTCCATGGTTTCTGTATGGGTTGTATGCGCTTGTTGTGTTGCTAAATTTAACGTTTCTTGTAAGCGTTCGATGGCTTTGTTTTGAAAATGTGCAATCGCTTGAGGAACTAGTGGTGTGATTTTTTCTACGATGCTTTCCATGGTGTCAATGCGGGAGAGCAACATTGTTTGCAGTGCGGCGCCTTCACGTTTTTTTGTGTCAATAAATTCGTCTAACGTTAAAGACAACGCCGCCAGCACTTCTGCTTGTAAAGTGTCTTGATTGACTTCCGCTTCCTTGAGTACGCCTGGCCATTTCAATAATTCGTGCACCGATAATGAGGATGCTTGGGTGAATTGTTGATGAATCGTGTGCTCAGCATTAGCCAGTTCAGTTAAGAGTGCTGTGTTTAAGGTGAGCGTCGTCGTGCTAGCGATTTTGCGGCTAAAATGCAGCCGGCATTCGACTTTCCCGCGTGTCACGCGCTTCATGATCACGTCTCGCAGAGTGGGTTCCACACTACGAAAATCATCGTGGATACGAAATTGCAAGTCTAGAAAACGGGAATTGACGCTTTTGACTTCAATCGTGAGAGTGCCAGCGGAAGTTTCACTGACACTTACTGCGTAGCCGGTCATGCTGGAAATAGTCAATTCGAGCCTCGTTTTTCTTGGTTTGTTGGTATTTTGATTGTTTTTTTGTGTGCAAACACGTGCTAAATGTGCACTAAACGTGCGTTTATATCAGCCCCTGATATTACCTGATTACTTACATTACTTATATTACTTAAATGGAGACGAACCCGATGTCTTACGAAACCCGTCCCAGCGGACGTGCAGTGAATGCGCTGCGCCCAATTCGATTTAGCCGGCATTACACCAAACATGCGGAAGGTTCGGTCTTGGTCGAATGTGGCGATACCAAACTGATTTGCACTGCCAGCATTGAAGACAAAGTGCCTCCTTTTTTGAAAGGGAAGGGACAGGGCTGGTTGACGGCGGAATACGGCATGTTGCCGCGCTCAACGCATACGCGTATGGATAGAGAAGCGGCCAAGGGCAAGCAATCTGGCCGTACGCAGGAAATTCAGCGCTTGATTGGACGTTCATTGCGCGCAGCATTTGATTTGGAAGCCTTTGGTGAGCGTACTCTGCATTTGGATTGCGACGTGATCCAGGCGGATGGTGGCACCAGAACGGCGGCGATTACGGGTGCGATGGTGGCGGCCTACGACGCATTTTCTTGCTTGCTTGAGCGCAAGGTGATTACAGCGATACCAATCAAGCATTTTGTGGCGGCGATTTCAGTCGGTATTTATCAAGGTCAGCCTGTGCTAGATTTGGATTACGCCGAAGATTCAGCCTGTGATACGGACATGAATGTCGTGATGACCGAGGCGGGGCATTTTATTGAAATTCAAGGAACGGCGGAAGGCGCGGCTTTTGATCGGGCAGCGATGGATCGTTTATTGGATTTGGCGCAACAAGGGATTGTTGATCTAATCGCTTTGCAGAAAAAAACCTTGGGTTTATGAACGTATGAACATTGTGTTGGCGTCCAATAACGTTGGGAAGTTAAAAGAATGCCGCGCTATCCTGGCGCCGCTTGGTTTTACTTTGTCTACCCAAAGTGAACTTAATGTGCCTGAAGCGCCAGAACCGTATGGCACGTTTGTCGAAAATGCGTTGACCAAAGCACGCCACGCGGCGCAACTGACTGGCTTGCCGGCGTTGGCTGATGACTCTGGGCTGTGCGTGCATGCTTTGCGTGGTGCGCCGGGCGTGCGCTCTGCACGCTATGCCGGAGAGAATGTCTCTGATGCGCGCAACAATCAGCAGTTGATCGCCGATTTGGCACTGCATGAAGACAAGTCGGCTTATTACTATTGCGTGTTGGTGTATTTGCGCCACGCCGATGATCCGCAACCCGTAATTGCTGAAGGCGTGTGGCACGGGGAAATTATTGCTAATCCACGTGGCGAGGGTGGATTTGGCTACGATCCGCATTTTTACTTGCCTGAATTAGGCAAAACTGCGGCTGAATTGGACCCACAGCAAAAAAACCAATTGTCCCACCGTGGCAAGGCTTTACGCCTTTTGCTTGAAAAATTGTCATGATTCCCATCAAACCCGCCGAATCAACAGAATCTGCTGCGTTGCCTTTCGTCACCAAGACGGTGGCCGACTATTTAAAACCAGGCATTTTGCAGCTGACAACATTGCCGCCTTTGTCGCTCTATATTCACTTTCCTTGGTGCGTCAAAAAATGCCCTTATTGCGATTTCAATTCGCATGAAATAAACGCAAATAGGAGCTTTCCGGAAGAGGCATACCTAGATGCTCTGCGTAATGATTTAGAGCAAGCCTTACCGATGATTTGGGGGCGCAAGATTTATACCGTTTTCATCGGCGGTGGCACGCCTAGCTTGTTGTCTGCGGCGGGTTTGGATCGCCTGTTATCGGATGTGCGTACTTTGTTGCCCTTGGATAGCGCGGCTGAAATTACCATGGAAGCCAATCCCGGCACGTTTGAAGCGGAAAAATTCAAATCTTACCGAGCCAGCGGTGTCAATCGTTTATCGATAGGGATACAAAGTTTCAACTCCCAACATTTGCATGCCTTAGGCCGCATTCATGATGGCAAAGAAGCACGTGCCGCGGTAGAAATCGCTCATGCGTATTTCGACAATTTCAATCTGGATTTGATGTACGCCTTGCCATCGCAAACGTTGGAACAGGCTAGAGAAGATGTGCAAACCGCCATCAAGATGGCGCCACCGCATTTGTCTTTGTATCATTTGACGATGGAAGCGAATACGGTATTCGCCAAATATCCACCTATCCTTCCTGATGACGATACCAGTGCCGAAATGCAAGATATGTTGCAAGAATTGACCGCCGCTGCAGCGTATGCGCACTACGAAGTGTCGGCCTACGCGCAAGCTGGTCGCCAAGCGCGTCACAATTTGAATTACTGGAACTTTGGCGATTATTTAGGCATAGGCGCCGGTGCGCATTCCAAAATTTCTTTCCCGCATCGAATCTTGCGACAAGCGCGTTACAAGCAACCTAAAACGTATTTGGAACAAGCATTGCGCAACAATTTTGTTCAACAAGAAGCAGAAATTGCCCGTGATGAGTTGGGTTTTGAATTCATGTTGAATGCGCTGAGGCTAAGCGATGGTTTCCCTGCCACCTTATTCGCCGAACGCACTGGCCTGACCTTGAATGCGATAGAAAAAAACCTCCAGCAAGCGGAAAAAAAAGGCTTGCTGTATTGCGATCATCAAATCATTAAACCGACTGAATTGGGTAAGCGGTTTTTGAATGATTTGCAGGGGATGTTTTTGGGCGGTGAGTAAAAATTTCTAGTTGCTTATTTGTTTATTTGCAACAAACAAAGTGCATGACACCTTCATCGAAGGCACCATACGGTGCAATGCTTTACGCTTTTTGTTTCCTGGGGGTAACAAATTCCCGGTACCCACGCGCCCGTAATTGGCATGCCGGACACGTGCCGCAGCCGTAACCCCAGTCGTGCAATTCGCCGCGTTCGCCTAGGTAGCAGGTATGCGTTTCTGTGCGGATTAAATCAACCAGCGCTTGTCCGCCCAAGTTTTGCGCCAATTGCCAGGTTTGGCATTTATTTATCCACATCAACGGTGTTTCCAGCTTGAAGTGGGTTGCCATGCCTAGATTAAGCGTCACTTGCAGTGCCTTCATCGTATCGTCACGGCAATCGGGGTAGCCGGAGAAATCGGTTTCACACATCCCGCCGACCAGCACATTCAAACCACGTCGATAGGCCAGGGTGGCGGCTACGGTCATGAACAGTAAATTCCGTCCTGGGACGAATGTATTCGGCAAGCCATTTTCCTGCATGGTGATGGCGACATTTTCGGTCAAGGCGGTGCTGGACATTTGACCGAGCAGGGATAAGTCGATTATGTGATCCATGCCTAATTTGCTATCCCATTCTGGATATTGCTGGCGCAGTGTTTGCAGCAGAGTGGGGCGCATGGCGAGTTCTATTTTGTGCCGTTGACCGTAGTCAAAACCTAAGGTTTCGACTTTTTCGTAATGCTTTAACGCCCATGCCAGGCAGGTGGTGGAATCTTGGCCGCCGCTGAAAAGAACTATTGCGCCATCTGTGTGGCTGTGATCAGGGAGTGTCATAGTAAGTTGGGATGTGATGAAATTGTTGGTTTGGGTAATGATTTCGGTCAGGCGTGTTTGGTTAAATTATCCAACACAAAATTGATGCAATACTTAGCACTGACCAATTGAATTTATTCTAAGGTATGGATATTAAATGTCGTTGCTTTAATGCGTTTTTTGTTGCTTTAAATTGCGCATAAAGATTGGGCTCTTCTTTTTTTATTTGATTATAAAAATTATAATTCTCAGTGTGGAAAAGAGTCTCCCGACTGTGGCTTCTTCTTAGCGTAGTTAACAGCAGATTTTTTTGATATCTATCCAGTTTGGGTGCAATTGCTACGATGATTTCGCAGTATGCAAGAACAGCATCCGTATACCTATTTTTCAAAGCCATAAAAAGGCCAGGGAAGCCATTTGCACCCTTAGCGTTCAGTAATGTCACCAAACTCTCACCTGATATTCCCGCTGTTGTTAATAATTCACCGTATGCTCGAATGGCATCAGCATGCCCTTTTTGCAAAGCAAAAAGGAGGCCAGGCCAACCAGTTGCATCCTTAGCACTCAATAAGGTCAACAAATGCTCGCGTGATAATCCTCTTGCTGCCATCGCTTCTTTTAATAACTCACCATATGCCCGAATGGCATCGGCATGCCCACTTAGCAAAGCAAAAAGGAGGCCAGGGGTACCAGTTGCATCCCTAGCACCCAATAAGGTCAACAAATGTTCGCGTGATAATTTTCTTGCTGCCATCGCTTCTTTTAATAATTCGCCATATGCACGAATGGTATCGGCACGCCCTTTTAGCAAAGCTATAAAAAGGCCAGGGGGGCCATTTGCACTCTTAGCGCCCAGTAATGTCAGCAAATCGGCGCCTGATTGCCCTAATGTGTTGATTTGACGAGCGACGTCTCTCAACGTTCCAGCAAAATCTAATTGCATTAAATGAAAGAGCGTAATCGCATCCCAATCCACATCGGAGCTAGTCAATTTTCTGCCGCCTGGCAATATCGCTTGATTTTGCGAATGCAATCCATCCGTTTTGGGAACAACATAGATCATGGAAACTGCCTGTGCTTCTGGATAATAGTATTGTTGCATTCCATTAATTTTGATAAACCGTCCTAACGCCCAGCTCTTCACATTTTCCAGATCATATGCTTTCGCTCGAGCATGGGTCGTGGTTGAGTTGGGATCATAAAAATGGATGACATAACATTTCTTCCCATCCTTTTCTTTGATCCTAAGCCAGGCAGCCATTGCATGAGTACTGGATGTCACCAACATTTTTTTGATGGGTATTCCCTGACGATCCATTGGCTCAAATTGACTGGCGATGAATGGGCCCCAATTTGCATTCTTGATCAGATGAGCTTCGGTAGCACTGCTTCTTATGTGCGCAAATCTTGTTTCGATATCAGACTTGATATGTTTGGCAATTTTTTCTGCGCTATTAAATTTGTCGTAGGAAATCTTATGCGTGTCAGGATCTATCTCATCCAATATTGCTATGGCCAAATGTCGGCAGACAATCGGTCGTTTGGCATCCTCAAATGTTGCTTGACCGTTTAAAGCTTGATTAGAGCGCTTTGCAGATTGATAAGGCGAGAATTTAGGATTGGTGCGCATTTCTTCTGCAGCTGGAATGTCTGCAAAAAATCTCAAGGTGACGGTTGCTTTGGGCGTGGGCGGATTGTGCGATAGCCAGGAAAATTGATTGTCAAACAGATCTTGTTGCTGGGAAGTGGATAGAGAAGGAGTGCAAGTTTGGAGTGCCTCAAGAACCTTTTCATCCATGTGGGTATCGGTTATCAATCCTTTCACCAAGTGTTCTTGCACCATCGGATCATTAAAGAATTGCTCACTCTTTTCTGACGAAGAGAGAATGTCCTTTAGTTGATCTGATTGAATGGGAGTGCAAGAATTCTCTTTGATTGCTTGTGCCAACTCTGCATTTCCCACATCGTTTGCCAAACCATGATTGGCAAAATCATGCGTGACTGGAAAGGAGCTTGTGATGGTGGAAATCATTGCTGTCGACTCCATTGGGCATAACATAAACATGCAATATTAGTAACTATGTTGTCAATTATAGAACTTGTTTAAATGCATTGCCAATTTTTTAACATTGTGATGTCGTATGCCATTTTAGAAACCTGCGACACGCAAAAATCAATGCGTTGTTCAGCGCAGTCTTAGGTAATATTATTTGGTATTGTTCCCTATTCCATTTAAAAAATACGTTTTCCTATGTCGTTTAATTTTGTTGATTTTGTGAAAACACGTCTCGTTTTGTTGATCCTATGCTGCTTTGCATATACCCACGCACATGCTGCGACGGTGAATTACGAGGTACAGATTGAGGCGCCTGATAACCTCAAGACTTTATTGGAAAAAAATCTGGACATTGTGCGTTGGCGTGGCAATGCCTTGATTGATGGTGATCAGTTTCAGCGCTTGTATCTTGCAGTGCCCGAGCAGGTGAAAACATTGGTGGCGACAGAGGGCTATTACGAGCCGGGTGTGGATATTCAACTTAATCAGATTACTCAAAATAACTCACTGGAATCTTTGGTTGTGTTGTTGCGGGTAACACAAGGTCCAGCAGTACTGGTGGGTAAAGTCGATCTCGTTTTACAAGGATTTGCCGGTGATGTGGATAAGGGAGTGACTTGTCCTCGTCCTGTTTGGAGTCTGAAAGAGGGAGCATTATTTCGTCAGGCGGATTGGGAGGCTGCTAAGAGTAATCTATTACGTCAAGTAGTGATGACGTGTTATCCGCGGGCACAATGGGTGGAAACAGCCGCAACGGTTGACACCGATACACGCCAGGCACAGTTAAAAATGGTGCTCGACAGCGGTTCGGTCGTGACATTTGGAGCATTGCAGATAGAAGGTTTGCAGCGTTATCCAGCCAGCATGATCACCAATCTTAATCCTATCAAAGCGGGTACGCCGTATAGCGAAGTTGCTCTGTTGGATTTGCAGGGGAAGTTACAGGATACCGGCTACTTTAGCAGCGTGGACGTCAGTGCAAATTTGGACTCAACGGGAACGGTCGTGCCCATCATCATTAAATTGCAAGAAAATAAAAGAAAAAAAGCGAGTGTCGGTGTTGGTTATAGTACCAATACGGGTAATCGTACCCAGCTGACTTATGATGATTTGTATGTACCGTATTTGGGGGTGAAATTAAAAACCGGCGTCACGTTGGAAACCAAACGGCAAACAGCGCGCGGCGAGTTACTTTTTCCTGTGACGGCTTCTGGTTATCAAGACAGTCTGGGTACGGCATTTGAGCGAAATGCGATTGAAGGGGAAGTGACGCATTTATCAACACTGACAGCCAAACGGGCTTGGGGGACGTCACCGTCCGAATATAGTGTGATGTTGGAATATTTGAGCGAGTTAAAAAATGTGGCCGGTGTGGGCAAAACACAGACCCAAAGCTTGCCATTGACCTATAGCAAAACGGTGCGGAATATCGACAGCTTGCTTTTTCCTACTAAAGGCACAGTGTGGAATGCCCAAATTGGCGGCACGGTTTGGGGATTGTCGGATCAATCTTTTTTGCGTGCCAGCAGTAAAGTGACGCATTATTACCCGCTTGGCAAGCAAGACACTGTCATCGTGCGTGCCGAGGCAGGTGTGGTGGCGGCGAAAGATAGAGTTGGCATTCCTAGTACCTATCTTTTTCGCGCTGGCGGCGATCAATCCGTGCGTGGTTATGCCTACCAGGAGTTGGGCGTACAGGAGGGGGATGCCACGGTTGGTGGTCGTTATTTGGCCACGGCTAGTACCGAATACCAACATTGGTGGGCCCCGCGTTGGGGGACAGCAATTTTCTATGACGTCGGCAATGCGGCGGACAGAGTGGCCGATTTGAATCTGAAATCAGGTTATGGATTAGGTGCACGTTGGAAAAGCCCCGTCGGGCCGATCAACATGGATGTGGCCTATGGTCGGGCGGTCAAAACATTTCGTTTGCATTTCTCCTTGGGGTTGAGTTTCTGATGTGGCGTAAATTATTCCGTGGCGTATTGATCGCCATCACCTTAGTGGCGTTTGTATTAGCCACCGCATTTTGGTGGTTGGGGCGCGAGACAAGTTTGCAAACCTTGGTGCAAAAAATTGCCGATGCCAGTGGTGGGGTGGTGCATGTGTCCGGCGTCACGGGTTCTTTGTATGGCGCCATGCACATAGACCAGATTAGTTATCGTCATCCTCAGCGCAGTATCAACGCTCAGCAAATCGACCTTCAATGGTCACCCTGGCAATTGTTCACAAAGGGTGTTGCCATCCACCGTTTGCATGTTGCGACTTTGATAGTGAAAGAATTGGCCCCGAGTAGCGAAAAAATGATTTTGCCGCATACCTTGGCATTGCCCGTCAAAGTCGTATTGGATAACGTCGAATTCGACAAAATTACTCTTATTACTGCCGATGCTCACGCTAAGCACTCTGATCAGGCCACTAAAACTAACACCGATCTAGTCCTCAATCACGTGCGTTTTGGTCTGGCGGCAGACGCGCATCAATTGCGTTTACAGGATGCCGCTATTGATACACCGTGGGGGAAATGGCGTGCCAGCGCATCGTTGGCAGCGAACCCGCCTTTTGCCATCAAAGGCACGACTAACTTGATGAGTCGCATTGGCAAGGTCGATGCAAAAATCAGTGGGACATTGGCGGAAATGACAGTCGCAGTCAATGCGAACGTCCAACAACCCCAAGTCAAGCAATTAACCCAGCAAACCAACAAACAAGCTAACCAACCAATAAACCAACCAACAAACAAGCCAGTTCAAATAAACGCTGTGACGGCGACATTGCAATTGATGCCTTTTGACACAGTATGGTTGCGCTCTTTCACGGTGCATGCACGTGGCATCAACCCAGCGTATAGCGATGATGGTTGGCCGCAAGCAGATTTGAATCTGGATGCGTCTGTCGAAGTTGCAGCAGATCATTCCATTCAAGGTGCGTTGTCATTGCTGAATCAAGCCGCACCAGCCAGATTGGATCAACAAGGTTTGCCATTGCGCAACGTACATGCCAAGTTGGGTGGTACGTTTACTGCCTTGCAGATCAAGGAGTTGATGATCGATTTGGGCGCAGCAGGAAAATTATTGGGTGATGCGAAAATTACCAATGGAAAAGTGGCGAGTACTTTGCGCACGACAGGTGCCACTGGCATCGATTTGCATGCTTTGCATGGGCGCCTACCATCCAGCAAAATCGCGGGCGAAATCGTACTGTTTCATCAAGGCGAAAGCCAGCGCGCACGTGCGGCACTCAAGCAAGCCGATATCGCGCTTGAATTGGATGCATCCTTGATGGCAGGTTTGCTTGATGTGCATGACGCTCATGTGCGGCTTGGTAAGACCGAAGCATCGGTACAAGGCAAAATCAATCTTAATGGCAGGCGTACGGTCAATGTAGCGGGAAAATTCAAACGTTTGAATCTTGCCGATTGGGGTGCTTATCCACGTAGCAATCTGCAAGGTATCTTCAATGCCGATGGGGCATTGGATCAAAACTGGCGTATGGCGTTGCAGTTGCAATTGGAGCCCAGCAGCTTGTTGGATGCGCCGTTGTCCGGCCGCGCTAAATGGAATATGGACGCACGTCGGATTAGCGACGCGGATGTGGATGTGCATTTGGCGGAAAACAAATTGACCTTGCAAGGTGGTTTTGGTGCGCCCAACGATCAGTTGGCATGGCGGATTGCTGCGCCGAATTTAGGATTGTTGGGGCGGCAGTTTTCTGGCACGGTGCAGGGCAATGGCACCTTGTCCGGTATTCGGGAAAATATCCAGTTTGATTACGCACTAGATGTGAGTGCGTTGAAATTATTCGAACAGTACAAAATTCAAAGCCTGCATGCCAACGGGCGTTTGCAAAGTGGTGCAAATAGTCAGTTGCAAACGGAATTACGCCTCAAGGAGGCCAGTATGCCTGGTGTCCAATTACATGCTTTGCAGCTGCAAGGTAAAGGCACGCGTGCTTTACATACCTTGCAATTGGATGCACGTAGTGATGATGTTGAGGTAACAAGTACCGTGACTGGAAGTTGGCGTGCCGAGCAGGGGTGGGAAGGTAGCATTCGTACTTTGCAAAATCGGGGTCGTTATGCGTTTGGATTGCAAGCCCCCGCTTTGTTGCGCATTCATAAAGATCAGTTTTCTTTGAGTAATGCCACATTGAGGTTGCCAGATGGCATTATTGCCCTGCAAACCTTGCAGAAAAATGGCCCGCGTCTGCAATCCAAGGGCTCGGCAACAGGCGTGCCGCTGCAATATTTAATGCAATTCGTGCCAACGCTGAAAACGAATGTCCGTGGTAACTTGACTCTAGGTGCCAATTGGGAGCTGGATAGCGAGCAAACCTTAAATGGCAAACTGCATGTTTTTCGTGAGCGCGGTGACGTGATTTTGCAACCGGACTCTTCCTTGTTGCCACAAATCCAAACCCAAGCAGGATCGTCGTTGACGTTGGGTATGTCAGCACTGGATTTGCGCCTGGATATGCTCCAAAACGCTGTGCGTGCACAATTTGATTTGCATGGTAGTGGCATTGGCGACACCCATGTTGAAGCTTCCACAGAATTGACCCGGCGTATTGATGATGGTGCAGGTGGGAGAGGTGGTAAATGGCATCTTGCAGCGACTAGTCCATTGCGTTTAAACGGCAGTATCAACATGCCGTCATTGGCTTGGCTGGCTCGTTTGTCCGGTCAACCCGGTGTGGCGGTGGATGGAAAAATGGCGCTCAATATGAGTGGTAGCGGCACCATCGCTGCCCCCCAATTGCGTGGCGAGCTGCGTGGTGATGCATTGAATGTCGCGTGGTTGAAAGAAGGATTGAAGTTGCACAATGGTCAATTGCGTGCGGAGTGGCAAGGGGATCAATTGTTGTTGCAAAGCGTACGTTTTGAGGGAGAAGAAGGCAGTGCAAGTGCACAGGGATGGTTGCGTTTTGCCGATATTGATCCTGTTATGCAATTGCAATTAAAACTGGACAAACTAAGAGTATTAGCTCGTCCCGATCGTTTGTTGGTGTTGAGTGGGCAAAGTCAAATTAATTTGGAGAAAAAACGTTGGCAAGTCGATGGGAAATTAACGGCAGATCGTGCCAACATAGAATTGCCCGAGCAAGAAACACCCACAATTAGTGAGGATGTAGTGGTGTTGGGTAAAAAGACTAAAAACAAAAAAGTAGTGCCCACTGCCGCTAAACCAACGGCAATGCCTTTGCAAATTGAGATGGATTTGGGTCTTGGTGATCGGTTTTATTTAAAAGGTAAAGGCTTAGACGCACAATTGGGTGGTTCCTTGCACGTCAAATTAGGTGACAACCGCATACCACGCGCCAGTGGCACCATCCAAGTCATCAAAGGTAGTTATGCTGCTTATGGTCAAAAATTAATCATTGATCGTGGTTTGATCAACTTCACCGGTCCATGGGACAACCCAGGTTTGAATATTCTCGCTTTGCGTAAAAAACTGGATCCCGATAGAACCGATGGCACAGTCGAAGCCGGTGTAGAAGTGCGTGGTACCGCGTTAGCGCCGATTGCCAAGTTGGTTTCCACGCCCGTCGTGCCAGATAGTGAAAAACTAGCGTGGCTAGTATTAGGGCATGGCATGCAGGGCGTCGGTGGGCAGGAAATGGATTTGTTAGCCACCGCTGCCGGAGCGTTGTTTGGTGGTGCGGCTTTGCAGGGGCGCATCGCTAATTCATTAGGCTTAGATGAGTTTGGCCTGTCGCGAGCAAAAGGCTTGGAAAGCACCGTTCTTACAGTAGGCAAACGCATCTCGTCACGTGCGTACTTGAGTTACGAACAAGGTGCTGGTAGCGCGTCTAGTTTGGTCAAGCTACATTACCTTCTTAGTTCGCGTCTTTCTCTACAGGCCCAAACTGGCGCCAACAGTGCGTGGGATTTGTTGTACACCTGGGCGTTTGATTAAATAACCAATGCACTAATTTCTCGTAATTAAGATCATAGGCTGGACATGTGAGTGGTCGTAATGCTTGGCCTTTTTGGTTAATTTTTTATTAATCATTTTGTTGTTCTTTATGTTATATTTGCATCTATTTTGATATCAAATAGATAATTAATAAACAGTAAAGGAATGGCAAATGTCCGGTTTTTCTTCCATTGTTGATGCTCCTAATAGACTTTATTCGAGAGCGGCGAGTATTGGTCATCGGTTGACTGGTGCGGGGGGCGTATCACCAGCTGCGCGACTTGAGCAGCATATGGTATTGAATAAAGTTGAAGAGGGTCATCCATTAACAAAGCTGGACAATCAGACTTTGCATGAAATGTATGTTGATTTAGCTACGGCTGCAAAGGAGGGACGGCTGACTAAAAAAGATTGGGATAGGTTAAATATTATTCTTGTGGATTCTCGCCTAAAAAAACATTTTTTTGATCAGCCATTTGTGCAACGTAAATTGGTAAAAGCGCTCATGATGGGCAACCATCTGGATGAAAGGCTGATTGACGGATTGAGAACATGTACGCCAAATATGACGGCCGAAGAACAAGACGAGCTTTTTGATCGAAAATTTTTATGGATGATGGATGGCGTGCAATCTCGAGTAGTCAGTCTCACGGCGCTACGTTTTTTTACAAGCCTATCGTCTGATAGACAAAAGAAGCTGGTGGACTCGTTTGGTTCAATGCCAAATAAAACGGCGGCTGACTACAAAGGGCTGGCTTGGGATGAACATGGGGCAGCAGTGTGGGCAACGGTATTTAATGGCCGTATCAGATTTGAGCTTGCCAACAATTTATCGCTATTTTCTGATAGCTCGGCGCAAATAACCGCAGTAAAAATGCTGAATGTAAAAGCATTGGGTGCTCGAATTGACTTGAAAAAGGCGGCAACAGTGATCATTGGAGGGCGTGCTGATCAAGTTTCGTCTCAAGATTTATCAGAATTTCCAATTCTAGATGCAGCAATTAAAAATGTAGCCTGCCTTACCGATCTGGTTGCGCAAGAAACGATCGTGCAATCCATCATGCAAACGATTGCGGATAGAAAATTAGGGTTAAGTAGATTTGTGGAGTTGGCAGAAAATATCACTACATTCGCTCCGCAAGTTCAGCAAAGTGTTTCCAATGAGATATTGTCACAAGCGATGCTGACAGCTCAAGGGAGTGATGCGTCAGAAGTGCGTACCCAAACCATGGCAAATGTGAATCAAGCATTGTCAGCATTCACCAATCCAGACGCTAAGAAAAAATTTGTACAACATGTTGCAGGCCAATTGGCTGGTGCAAAAGAGTGGCTGGCTGAGGCGTCGGTGCAATCATTTTTTGCTCAGGCTATTCAAGATGAGATGTTGAGTGATCGTGCTGTAATCGGGTCTATGGTCACTAATTTGCCCGATGTTATTGATGATGCAGGTGTTCATTCGTTATTTCAAAGTGCGTTGCATGATCACCCCTCATTATTTTCTGATGATCAAAAAGCAGCGATGCATGAAAAATTATGCACAATTCAAGCAGGGCCTAATACTTGGCATTCGGTTTCCGACATGATGGGTGGAGTAAGTGCGGCGGCTATTGCGGGTATTAAGTACTTTATTTATGGCTAAAGTGGTAAAAAAACCGCACGCATTCCTTTTATTGGTTTTTAAGCAAGCCCTCAATCTTCATAGACGGCAATTGTTGTATATAATGCTATGTTGTTTTTTATATACGCTTGTTGCGTCACAATTTTTTGTTCAATGTATTGAACGTTAAAGCCGATAGTCAAAGTAGTTAGTACAGGTTTGCATAGAACCAAATTATTTAAGGAAGAGAAATGTTTATAGGTGCTCCGTCGTCAAGTGTTGCGGGAAATGTTGGTAGTGTAAGCGCGAAGTGGAATGTGGAAAATTTTCGCACGTCTGAGGGGCGAGCAAAATGTGCAGCATCAATCAGCAAAGACAATAATGTCAATAAAATTCCCAATTCTGTTTTTGATGCAACACCTAATTCAAGAAAAGGGGAGCATGAATCTATGGCTGAGTTTTATGCCAAAAAGTACCCTCATGCTTCTTTGTTGTTTTCTGATCACGCGGTTCAGTCGGCCGTGTTAATGGCGTATGTAAAAAATCCAGAGGCTCTCAATACGCATGTGCATCTCGCAATGGCATCTGTTGCCCCTTGCATGACTCCTGCACAGCAAGATGAGATAGTGACTCAAATGGGATTTGATTGGGATGATATTGTTAAGAATCAGCCCGATCGTGCATTTATTTTAAGATTTCTCCACAGCACTTCAGATCCAAGTCAGAATTTTCTTGCCAAGAAAATTTCGGATGGATGTTGGGGTAGGGATGAGCTTCTTTCGGAGTATGTGTGTGAGAACGCCAATATGTTCAGTTTTGCGCGTCCAAGAGCGTTGTTTGTCGATGCGATTTGTTCTGAAAGGCTGAAATTCCAATCTGCTAATGCCACAAAAATGCTTGCTCAGGCCATTTACGATGGTCATTTTGGCGATGATCCCAGGTTGTTGGCAAAAATCACCAATAAATTGGAGAGTCTGTTTGGCGCGAATAACATAAATGAGCGATCGATACATACGTATTTGGAAACGTTAAATTTGCTTGCTCAAGCTGTGCGTTTTGGACGTTTGGGGCAAGATGAGCAAATATCGCAAACTTTTGCTGCGTTCCGTCTTGCTGAAATTGCGAAGCTGTTTGCACCCCAGGCCTCTCCAGATATGAAGAAGGCGCTTGTTGATGCCATGTGTAAAGGTAAATTTGGCGATGCGATTGAGGTGCGACAGATGTTGGTTGATAAGCTCCCATTATTTGCCACTAATGTTGCTGATCTTGAGAGCACAAATTCCTTCGATAAACATTTGAATGCACTCCATGACCTGGCAAAGTTCGTTTTTGATCAGGGTTTTGGTAAGGATCGGACAATATTGAACAAATTGGCAGAGAATACGAAAATATTTATTGTCGATTTGAAATTATTCTCGGGGGCCAAGTTGCACTTGTTGAATGATTCCAAAATGAGAGAGATACAAAAACAGATAACACTGAGTATCGTTACAGAAAAATTCAAGGGCATGGCAGCAGGAGGGGCTGCGCTTGAGCAATTGGAAAGATTTAAAGACAACGTTCATGGTTATTCATGGGATCTACGTACTTTTACTGGTTTGGGGTTCGTGAGTGGTTCCGTATCTGCAGGTCAGACTGCGATGGATGTAGATGTGCAGCGTGAAACACTGGCTGGTGGTAAACGTAGGAACGAGAGCGAAGATGCTGATGTGGGTGACGCTAAGCGACAAAGGCCAGCTGCCCCTGCAGCTTTGTTGGCTGGAATAAAGGCGGGTGCGTCGCTACGTAAAAATGAAAATGGCCCGTCATCAGATGTGGCTGTTGGTGATGGCAGACCACGTGCTCCTGTGGGTCTGTTGGCAGGAATACAAGCGGGCATACGGTTAAAAAGTAGGACGGTTGGTGAGGGGGGGCAAAACCCGGACGCTAGTTCACCTATTCCGGTTAGCGCGTCGGAGCAAAGAGTAAGTGCAAGTACGCCTGCGGCTCCTAAGCTCGCGAATGCCCCTGCAAAGCCAAATTTTTTGGCTGAATTGCAAGCAAGCGCACAAAAAAGTGCAGCTAGTAGAGCGGGTAAAGCTTTAGATCCTGTTTCGCAGACTCCTAAGAAAAAAACAGGGCTGGAATCTTTATTATCGAGTGAGGGGAGCTCGACGGTGTTGGCTGAGGCTCTCAAAAGGCGTCGCACTAACATGGGTGAGGACTCTACTGATTCCACACCCGACAAATGGGCAAATAAGAAGTAAGCATGAATATGGCGTTAGTGAGATTGTCCAGCTGATGCTTTTGTCGGCGTGATACTGGTGGCGACCATGTCTAAATGGTCGCCATTTGTTTCTGTATAACGCAACTTGACTGGATACCATTCTTGCTGCGGCGCTAGCCAGATCTCTAGCCCCTGATCATAAGAACCAGGGCGCGGAGTGCGTGTGATGTGCCAGGCAGAGATTTTTCCTGATGTAATATCAATTTGCTCCAATCCAACAACGCGAAAATTCCACATTTCTGCATCGCGCACACCAGCAAGGAAAATGGTGATTTCTTTGCCTGCTTGAAATTTTTCAGCGTCACCACGACCAATTCCCGCCAATTGCCAAATTACGCTAGCACGATCTTGTTCACCGCCTTGGCGTGGATAAGTGATTGTGGAAGCGGAGAAGCTGATGATGTTTCGCTCACGATGAAAGTGCGTATTTGTTTCCGCTTTGCGCCAGCGTTTTTCATTGTATAAAACAGGTGAAATGCCATATTCATCAATCACACCTTGACTTTTAAATGTCAAAAAATTCAAAAACAACACGCTAGTGTCGCCATCCAATTGATAAGTCGCCCCATCTGTTTGCCACCGCATCTTGCTGCTTCCATACAAAGTTTGTTCGCCACGCCATGCTTGTACATCATATTGCAGCGTGACTGATGGCGGCGCTTGCACTTTGTAATGTGGAATAGCGGTCGTCGCCTTTTCTGCTGCATCGTCCGCGTCAGTATTGGGTATCGGCTTGTTTGTGGCGGCAACCTGCGTATCCGAACTTGCGACGTTTTCAGAACTTGGCGCACTTGATTCGGTTGTGGCGGTGTTTGTTGTCGGTGGTATGGCTGGCTCGATATGTGTATCGACAGTTTGTTTCTCTATGATGGGCGCTGCTGGCGGCGGTGATTTGCGCACCGTTTTTGGTTTGGCCGGTGGTTTTGCTTGTTGGCGCGATTCTGGTGGCGTGGTTGTCAAAGGACGTATGTCTACTTGAACAGTTTGTAATAATGTGGTTTCTAGTGGTTGAGATGTGCCAACTTTATGGAGATATGTCCCAGCCCAATTGACTACTATAAAGTGCAAGCAAATAGAAATAAAACTCAATACAAGTGAGCGTTTTGCAATCGATCGCATAGGCATAACGAACCATAGAAGGGTAAGAATTTTCATAGTATATGGCGAGCCGGATACTTTGTCGTTTTATCTTATTGGTAAAGATATTTCGAAAAACTTAAAAATAATTGCAAAAAGGTGTTGACGAGTTGGTTTTGGTGGTTCATAATCTCGCCTCTCTGCTGCTGAACAAGACGATTTAGCGGCGAGTAAGAAGGAAGAATGGTGCTTCGAAAGAAGCACCTGTCAGTATTTTGAGTGAGCGATAGCAGAAATGCTAGGCAGAAATGCCACAAACAGAGATTAAACTGAAGAGTTTGATCCTGGCTCAGATTGAACGCTGGCGGCATGCCTTACACATGCAAGTCGAACGGCAGCGCGGGCTTCGGCCTGGCGGCGAGTGGCGAACGGGTGAGTAATATATCGGAACGTATCCTGTAGTGGGGGATAACTAGTCGAAAGACTAGCTAATACCGCATACGATCTAAGGATGAAAGCGGGGGATCTTCGGACCTCGTGCTATAGGGTCGGCCGATATCTGATTAGCTAGTTGGTGAGGTAAAAGCTCACCAAGGCGACGATCAGTAGCTGGTCTGAGAGGACGACCAGCCACACTGGAACTGAGACACGGTCCAGACTCCTACGGGAGGCAGCAGTGGGGAATTTTGGACAATGG
>JAGKXB010000006.1 GCA_021151485.1 Oxalobacteraceae bacterium
AATTTATATTAATTCGTAAAAATCATAATAACGACAAGGTTTATCATGGCGGGGCAACTTAACCCTAATCTCCTTCTTGCAGTACCTTTAGCACCTCTTGTGGGTGCTGCTGTTGCTGGCTTATTTGGTACCAAATTTTTTGGAAATAAAATTGGCCGTGTCGCTTCCCATGGCGTCACAATACTGGGTGTGTTGATTGCATTTCTTATTTCACTCAACACGCTTTCAGCTGTTGTGATAGATGGTGCTGGATTCAATGGAACCATTTATAACTGGATGACAGTAGCGGGTTTGAAGCTGGAGATTGGTTTTTTGGTTGATAGTCTGACCGCCATGATGATGTGTGTGGTTTCTTTTGTTTCTTTAATGGTACATATTTACACCATTTCTTACATGAAAGATGACGACGGTTACAACCGTTTCTTTTCCTATATTTCTCTATTTACTTTTGCCATGTTGATGTTGGTGATGAGTAATAACTTTCTACAATTGTTCTTTGGTTGGGAAGCTGTAGGATTGGTGTCGTATTTGTTGATTGGTTTTTGGTATACCAAACCTACCGCCATTCTTGCGAATATGAAGGCATTTTTGGTTAATCGTGTAGGAGATTTTGGTTTTATTTTGGGTATTGGTTTGTTGCTGGCGTATTCTGGCTCAATGAATTACGCGGAGGTCTTTGCGCAAAAAGATTCACTGGCAAAACTGTTGTTGCCAGGTACGGATTGGATGTTGTTAACAGTTGCTTGTATTTGTTTGTTTATCGGTGCGATGGGTAAATCCGCACAATTTCCATTGCATGTATGGCTGCCGGATTCGATGGAGGGACCAACACCCATTTCCGCGTTAATTCACGCTGCAACCATGGTAACAGCAGGAATTTTTATGGTGGCACGTATGTCACCATTGTTTGAACTTTCCGACACTGCACTCTCATTTATATTAGTAATCGGTTCGATTACTGCTCTGTTCATGGGATTCCTGGGCATCATACAAAATGACATCAAGCGCGTCGTAGCGTATTCGACTTTGTCGCAATTAGGCTATATGACGGTTGCTTTAGGTGCTTCGGCTTATTCAGTCGCAGTATTTCATTTGATGACGCATGCTTTTTTTAAGGCACTCTTATTTTTAGCTGCGGGTTCAGTCATTATTGGTATGCACCATGATCAAGACATACGCAATATGGGTGGTTTGCGTAAATACATGCCGATTACCTGGTTAACTTCTTTATTTGGCTCATTAGCCCTGATTGGAACGCCACTTTTCTCCGGCTTTTATTCCAAAGACAGCATAATTGAAGCGGTAGAGCACACCCATTTGGCTGGTGCCGGTTTTGCAAAGTTTGCCGTGATGGCGGGTGTGTTTGTGACAGCGTTTTATTCTTTCCGAATGTACTTTTTAGTATTTCATGGCAAAGAGCGTTTTGGTCATGATGATCATGCGCATGCTCCTCATGATGATAATGACCATCATGATCACCATCATGGATTGGCTCCAGGTCAAAAGCCGCATGAATCTCCTTGGGTAGTGACAGTGCCATTAGTTTTGTTGGCAATTCCATCGGTATGCATTGGATTCTTTGCCATTGAACCAATGTTGTTTGGTAGCTTCTTTAAAGATGTGATTTTTGTTAATGAAGCACATCATGCGATGCACGAATTGACTAAAGATTTCCATGGCCCTATTGCCATGGCTGTGCACGGTTTAACCTCTATTCCATTCTTTTTGGCGTTGGCAGGTGTGGTTATTTCTTATTATTTTTACATTGTTAATCCTCGTATTCCTAAGATGATCAAGCAAAGGTTTAGCGCTATTTATACTTTGCTTGATAACAAATATTACCTGGATAAATTGAATGCGCGCGTATTTGCTGGTGGTGCGCGTTTCTTGGGCGATACTTTGTGGGTTGTGAGTGATAAGGGGGTAATCGATGGTTTTATCGTGAATGGTAGTGCTAAGGTCGTTGCTTTCCTGTCTAAGTACTCTCGATTATTGCAAACCGGCTTTATTTATCATTACGCTTTTATGATGATTCTTGGCATCGTTCTTTATCTTGCTTATTTGTTGACATTTTCTTACTAAAAATAGTCAAAAATTAGAAGATTAAAATTAGAAATTAAAAAATAGTAAAAATTAAAAACATGATGCAGTTAACTCCTCAATTTATTTCGCTTCCTTATTTAAGCCTTGCTATTTTTTGCCCTATTTTGTTTGGCATTTTAATTCTGGCGTTTGGGTGCGAAAAACATCCAAATCGGGTGCGCGTCGCTTCTTTGATTGCATCTATCGTTAGTTTTATTGTGACTCTGCCCTTGCTTGCTTATTTTGATAGAGCAGCGCATGGTATGCAATTCGTTGAAAAAAGATCGTGGATAGAGCGTTTTAATGTTAATTATTTCTTGGGTATTGATGGTATTTCATTGTGGTTTGTCGTATTGACTGCTTTTATCACCATTATTGTTGTGATTGCTGCCTGGGAAGTCATTGAGAAAAGAGTGGCCCAATACATGGCGGCATTTCTCATCATGTCCGGTTTAATGATTGGTGTTTTTAGTGCTTTAGACGGTTTACTGTTTTACATCTTCTTTGAAGCGACGCTCATCCCAATGTTTATTATTATTGGTGTGTGGGGTGGTACGAATCGCGTTTATGCAGCATTCAAGTTTTTTCTCTATACCTTGCTGGGTTCCTTGTTAACTTTGCTTGCGATTTTGTATTTGTATATTAAGTCGGGTAATAGTTTTGAAATCCTCACCTGGCATCAACTACCTTTGTCTTTGAATGCGCAGATCATGTTGTTCTTTGCATTTTTGATGGCCTTTGCTGTCAAAGTGCCAATGTGGCCTGTGCATACTTGGTTGCCTGATGCGCACGTTGAGGCGCCTACAGGCGGTTCGGTCGTGTTGGCTGCGATTATGTTAAAGCTTGGTGCTTATGGTTTCTTGCGGTTTTCTTTACCAATCGCGCCAGATGCTAGCCATTATTTATCAAGCTTCATGATTACGCTTTCCTTGATTGCCGTTATTTATATTGGTTTGGTGGCTTTGGTTCAAGTTGATATGAAAAAACTGGTTGCGTACTCTTCGATTGCGCACATGGGTTTTGTGACGCTAGGGTTTTTCATGTTCAATAATTTGGCTGTGCAGGGCGCGATCGTACAAATGATTTCGCACGGGTTTGTGTCTGCTGCAATGTTCTTATGCATAGGTGTTTTATACGATCGTATGCATACACGTAAGATTGCTGAGTATGGTGGTGTCGTGAACACCATGCCTAAATTTGCCGTATTTTTTGTTTTATTTTCCATGGCTAATTGCGGATTACCTGCCACGTCTGGTTTTGTCGGCGAATTTATGGTGATTTTGGGGGCGGTTAAATTTAATTTCTGGATAGGTTTGTTGGCGGCAACGGCTTTGATATTTGGCGCAGCTTATTCTCTCTGGATGTTGAAACGCGTGGTTTTTGGCGCAGTGGCTAACAATAATGTCGCACAACTTTATGATATTAATAAGCGCGAATTTTTCATGTTAGGCGTACTGGCGATCGCGGTATTGGCGATGGGCCTTTATCCAGCTCCTTTTACTGATGTCATGCAAACCTCTGTCGCTGATTTGTTAAAACATGTCTCTATTTCCAAGATTCATTAATTAAAAAGTAATTGAGAAATAATTAAAAATTTCATGCTGTTAATATGATATGCATGACGATCTTGCAACGATCTTAAATAAATAATATGAATTTGATACCGCTTTATCCTGAAATTTTTTTGTTGTTTGCGACATGTGCGATCTTGTTGGTTGACATGTTTTTGTCAGATACAAAACGTTGTGTAACGTATGTGCTCGTGATTGCTGCCTTGGCAATAGGTGCCGCGCTTAGCGCTATTGATGTTTATTTTGGTACAACGGTTTACACATTTAACAATATGTTTGTGTCTGATCCGATGTCGAGTTTGTTAAAAGTGTTTTCATGCGTTGCAGTGATGATGACACTTATCTATTCCCGTCAATATGCAACGCAACGTGGCATGATCAATGGTGATCTTGGTGGTGAATTCTACGTATTGGCGTTATTCACCCTGTTGGGTCAAATGGTGATGATCTCTGGAAACAATTTCCTGATTATCTATCTTGGTCTTGAGTTAATGTCCCTTTCCCTGTATGCGCTGATTGCCCTGCAACGTGGGCGTCCTGTTGCCACAGAAGCTGCGATGAAATATTTTATTTTGGGTGCTTTGGCATCTGGTTTCCTGCTTTACGGTATCTCCTTACTATACGGCGCGACAGGTTCACTTGATTTGACAGAAGTCGCCAAAGTTACAGCAGCAGGTACGGTAAAAACAATTGTCCTGGTGTTTAGCATCGTATTTTTGGTAGCGGGATTGGCATTTAAATTGGGTGTTGTGCCATTCCATATGTGGGTACCCGACGTGTATCAAGGTGCGCCAACGGCTGTCACATTGTTGTTGGGCGGCGCGCCTAAATTGGCAGCGTTTGCTATTTTTATACGTTTGTTAGTCGAAGGATTGTTGCCTAGAGCGATTGATTGGCAGCAAATGTTAATGGTTCTGGCTGTGTTGTCGATGGCTGTAGGGAATATTGCTGCGATTGCACAAACCAACTTGAAGCGGATGTTGGCGTATTCAACTATTTCGCAGATGGGTTTTGTGTTGCTGGGTCTTTTGTCCGGCGTGGTTAATGGCAATCTTTTTGCTGGTGTTGGTGCTTATAGCTCTGCGATGTTCTACATGATCACTTATGTGTTAACAACATTGGGCACGTTTGGCGGCATTATGTTGTTGGCACGTTCTGGCTTTGAAGCTGAAAACCTGGAAGATTTCAAAGGGTTGAATCAGCGTAGTCCATGGTTCGCTTTTGTGATGTTAATTTTGATGTTTTCACTTGCAGGTATTCCACCTATGGCAGGGTTTTATGCCAAGTTCTCGGTGTTGCAAGCAGTGTTGGGAACAGGCCAAATCTGGTTGGCGGTGGTTGCGGTACTGTTCTCTTTAATCGGCGCCTTCTACTATTTGCGTGTCGTAAAGTTAATGTATTTTGATGAAGCATTAGATACGGCAGTAATTACGGTAGGACGTGATATGCGCATTGTTTTGAGCATTAATGGTGTAGCCGTATTGCTACTTGGTTTGATGCCAGGACCATTAATGAGTGCGTGCTGGACTGCGATTGCCAAGACACTTTCCTCTTAATTCATCTTAAATGACAACATCAATATCAATAGCAAGTTATCTGTTGATCGTATTAGCCTTATTGGCGGCTAACTTGCCTTTTATGAATGAGCGTTTTTTGGGTTTTATATCCTTAAACGCCATGACGAATAAAAGTACTGAATCTACTAAATCTATTAAATTTATTAAGTCCCTGTGGATACGTTTGCTTGAATTGACTCTTCTTTATTTCTTGTTAGGAGGGGTTGCCTATTTCATCGAGAATAAAATAGGCAACGTTTTTGCGCAGCGTTGGGAATTTTATGCAGTGACAATATGCCTTTTTATTGTGCTCGCTTACCCTGGATTTGTATTTCGTTATTTGAAAAAACAAAACGATTAATCAATCAAGAACCTTGTTGCTTTTTTTGATTTCTTAGTTTTTAGTTTATTTGTATACCGCCAGAAGTTCTACTTCAAACAACAAAGTCGCATTTGGTGGAATTACGCCACCAGCACCACGGGCACCATAGCCAAGTGTGGATGGAATAATCAGTTTGCGCACACCGCCTATTTTCATACCTTGCACGCCTTCATCCCAGCCTTTGATTACTTGGCCACCGCCAAGATGGAATTCAAAAGAGGCATTTCTGTCCTTACTGGAATCAAATTTTTTTCCTTGGCTTCCATCTGTATTTTGTAAATAGCCCGTGTAATGCACGGCAACTTCTTTACCAGCTTTGGCTTCATCGCCAGAGCCGATCATTATGTCTTCGTATTGCAAACCAGATGGTGTTGTTATAGCAGGCATTCTAAGTTTCCTCTGTGATAATTTATGTGAGAAGCAATTGTAGTCTAAAAGATCTGTCGGACGTGAGCCGTGGCGTTACAATAGCAATTGTCATTGATTGATAAGGAATTGATATTTATGGCTATCAATATAGGGCTGATTATTATTGGCGATGAAATTCTTTCGGGTAAGCACACTGATCAGCATTTTCAAAAGATGATTGCAATACTTGCAAATAGAGGGCTACAACTCTCTTGGGCTGAATACATTGGTGATGACCGTGCGCGAATTACGCAAACCTTACGGCGTACTTTTGCTAGCGGCGATATTGTTTTTAGTTGTGGTGGTATTGGTGCGACACCAGATGATCATACGCGTCAGTGTGCCGCAGCAGCCCTTGGTGTTTCCCTATTGCTACATCCTGAAGCAGCGATAAAAATTCGAGAGCGAATGGTTGATTTAGCATGTGAGGCTGGTTCAGATCCCGATTTTGATGCGCCTCAAAATTTGCATCGTCTGAAAATGGGAGAATTTCCGGATGGTGCAAAAATTATTCCAAATCCTTTCAATAAAATTCCCGGCTTCTCAGTTCGTACGCATTATTTTGTTCCTGGGTTCCCCGTTATGGCCTGGCCTATGATTGAATGGGCATTAGATACTTACCATGCAGATTTGTTTCACAAAATTGCAAGATTGGAAAAATCGGTATGGGTATTGGGTTCAACAGAGTCGATGCTGGCGCCATTAATGGATGACATTGAAACTGCATTTCCATCGGTAAAAATATTTAGTTTGCCTACTATCAATAACCCGCAACTCGGTAGTTATATTGACCTTGGAGTGAAAGGCGATCCTGCACAAACGATGGCAGCATTTAATCAGTTATTAAATGGTTTGGATGAGTTGAGGGTGAAGTATCAGCTTAAGGCTTAAAATTTAAAGAGGGCTAAAACCATGTGAAACATTACGTGCCTCACATGGAAAAACATGCGGTTCTTCTTACAGGTTCAATGCAGCAATACCAGCTTTTGCAATTTGCGCATCTTCTGTTGATTTAACTCCAGAGACACCGACTGCACCAACGCATTGGCCGTTAACTATAATCGGTACACCACCTTCCAGCATGCCTTCAATGTAAGGGGCGCTGATGAAAGAAAAACGGCCATTGTTGATCATATCTTCATATACTTTGCTTTCGCGACATCCGAGTGCGGCTGTTTTGGCTTTTGCGGGTGCAATATGTGCAGAAATAGGGCTGGCGCCATCCAAGCGCTGTAGCCACAATAAATGCCCACCATCATCAACGATAGAAATAACAACAGCCCAGTTGTTTTGAGTGGCCTCTAATTCGGCAGCTATTGCAATCTTTTTGACATCTTCTAACGTTAGTACTTGTTTAGATTTCATTGTTTTTCCTTGAGTTATAATGTGGGGAGCGGTAATGATAAAAAATGTGGTCGATCATGCTACTTTTTATTTCAAGAATTTGTCAATAATTTTGACAGTGTTTCTAGAATGCTTTACATTGCGGTTGGTGCAGTAAGAAGGTATTTTAGAATGACGACATTTTCATCGCATTTCTTGCGAATCTTTAGTAACGTAATTTTCATCGTGATGGTTGGCTTTTGCTCACAGGTATTGGCGAGTGAGCCACGATTTCCTGAATCGAATCAAGTATTTTCTAGTATGGGAAATTTTGCTGATCGCGCATCGGAACTGGTTTTTCGAGCCATGAGCGTGATTGGTATTCGTTATAAATATGGGGGAAGTACGCCTGAGAGTGGGTTGGATTGTAGCGGTCTGGTGCGTTACGTTTTTAAGGAGTCTTGGGGGGCTAATTTGCCGCGTACTGCGGAAGAAATTAGTCGTGTAGGACAGTCTGTTGATCCCCAAGATCTTCAATCTGGCGATTTGGTTTTCTATAACACCTTGAGGCGTACATTTTCTCACGTCGGGATTTATCTTGGTGATAATAAGTTTATTCATGCGTCTTCTGAGGGAGGGCAAGTGCGTATAGAAAATATGAACCTGACGTATTGGAAAAATCGTTTTAATGGTGCGCGTCGCTTGAAAAGCACAGATTGATTTTGAAGTCGATGACGGTTTATATTTGAGGGCCAACGTAAGCTGCCCAACTTCAAATTATCGTGGTCCCCCCCCCCTGTAAAATTTCCTCATGAATGATTTAATCCAAGCGGTGACGGTGTATGCGTTGCCCCTCATTTTTGCTATTACCTTGCATGAAGCTGCACACGCCTACGCAGCTAAATATTTCGGTGATAACACGGCTTATTTAGCCGGACGCATGAGTTTAAATCCTCTCAAGCATATTGATCCCATCGGAACAATCTTAATACCGTTGGTCCTGTATTTCAGTACGGGTGGGCAGTTCTTATTTGGATATGCCAAACCTGTGCCGATTGAGTTTGGCCGATTACGTCAACCAAAACGTGACATGGCGTGGGTGGCATTGGCTGGGCCGGCGGCTAATTTTGTTATGGCATTCATGTGGATGGTGTTTGCTATCCTCCTGAGATCATTGAAGATCGATGAAGTATTTTTTCTGCAAATGGCTAAGGCGGGTATTTTGGTTAATTTGTTATTGTTGGCCTTTAATTTACTTCCTATCCCCCCATTAGATGGTGGTCGCATAGTGGTTAGTATGTTACCGCATCAATATGCCTATAAATTTGCGAAAATTGAGCCTTATGGTTTTTTTATCGTGATTGCATTAGCGTTGTTGAAGGTGATTTATCTCTGGGTAATGCCAGTAGTTGTCATCGCGCAGACAGCATTGCAATGGATGGTTTTTCCCTTAAAATTTTTATTGAATTGAGTCATTATGTACGCTGATCGTGTTGTGTCTGGTATGCGCCCTACAGGTGCCATGCATCTTGGTCATTATCATGGTGCTCTTAAAAATTGGGTCACAATGCAAGCCGAATTGCCATGCTTATTCTTTGTGGCAGATTGGCATGCGTTGACCACGCATTATGATGATCCTAGCATCATTGAAGCGAGTACTTGGGATATGTTGGTTGATTGGTTGGCTGCGGGTATCGACCCATCGCAATCGACCTTGTTCATTCAGTCTAAAGTGCCAGAGCATGCTGAATTGCATTTGTTATTGTCTATGGCGACGCCATTGGGATGGTTGGAGCGCGTGCCAACTTACAAAGATCAAATCGAACAATTGGCGAATAAGGACTTGGCGACATATGGTTTTCTTGGTTATCCCTTATTGCAAGCTGCTGATGTATTGATTTATCGTGCCAGCCAAGTTCCGGTTGGTGCAGATCAAGTGCCTCATGTGGAAATGATGCGTGAATTGGCGCGTCGTTTTAATCATATTTATGGTAAAGAAAAAGACTTTGAGGAAAAAGCACAAGAGGCTGTGAAGAAGCTTGGTAGCAAGCGCGCTAAAATTTATAACGAGTTGCGCGTTGAGTTTCAGCAAGATGGTAAGGTCGATGCGTTGGAGCAGGCTAAAGCGATGCTGGATGATGCACAAAATCTATCGATGATTGATCGCGAGCGTTTGTTTGGTTATCTTGAGGGATGTAGGAAACTGATTCTCGTCGAGCCTCAGGTGCGGTTGACTGTTGCTTCACGCTTGCCTGGTTTGGATGGCCGGAAGATGTCGAAAAGTTACGGTAATACAATCGCTTTACGTGAAAGTAAAGATGTCGTCACTAAGAAAATTCGTACGATGTTGACGGATCCTGCGCGTATACATCGTACTGATCCAGGCGATCCGGAAAAATGTCCTGTATGGCAATTGCATCTAATTTATTCTGATGAGAATAAAAAAGAATGGGTAACAAAAGGATGCAAGTCGGCTGGTATAGGTTGTATTGAGTGCAAACAAATTGTTGCCGATGGTGTACTCAAAGAGCAAGAGCCTATGCGCGAGCGAGCGCAAAAATATCTAGATGATCCATCGTTGGTGCGTGCGATTGTGGCGGATGGTTGCGATAAAGCCCGTAAGTTGGCACAGGAAACCATGCGAGATGTGCGTGAAGTAATGGGTTTGTCGTATAGCTAATAGGCTTATTAAGTTTATTTCTTGTTTTTCTAATTGTTAATTACTAATCAAATGACCATGATCAAGGGCAGTATAGTAGCAATCGTCACCCCTATGCAGGTGGATGGCAGTTTGGATTTTCCCGCATTGCATCGTCTTATCGATTGGCATGTTTCTGAGGGTACTGACGGTATTGTGATTGTTGGTACAACGGGTGAATCTCCGACGGTGAGTGTTGAGGAACATTGTGCCTTGATCAAGGCTGCGGTTGGGCATGCGAATAAACGTATTCCTATTATTGCGGGTACTGGCGGTAATTCCACTTCGGAAACTATTGAGTTAACGCAATATGCTAAAGAGGTAGGGGCAGATGCGTCTTTGTTGGTTGTGCCATATTACAATCGTCCAGCTCAAGAGGGGATGTATAAGCATTTCAAAACAATCGCGGAAAAAGTTGATTTGCCAATTATTCTGTACAACGTGCCAGGACGTACTGTCGCTGATATGTCGAATGAAACTATTTTACGCTTGGCCCAAGTTCCAGGAATTGTTGGTGTGAAGGATGCAACGGGTAATGTGGCGCGTGGGATCGATTTAATAAGGTTGGCTCCTAGTACATTTGCTGTTTATTCTGGGGATGATGCGACAGCAATGGCGCTGATGTTTTGTGGTGCTAAGGGAAATATTTCAGTAACTGCTAACATTGCCCCACGTGCTATGCATGAAATGTGTCTTGCTGCAATCGATGGTGATATTACTAAGGCGGTTGCAATCAATAACAGGCTTTTCGCATTACATCAAAAACTTTTCATAGAGGCAAATCCTGTGCCGGTAAAATGGGCCATGCTAGAAATGGGATTGATTGAATCTGGTTTGCGTTTGCCTTTGTTGACATTGGCTACAGAGAATCAAGAGATCGTTCGTGCCTCGTTGTTGGAAGCTGGTTTGTTGTGAATTCTTTAGCTTTTAGATTTTGAATTTTTAATTATTTTTTAGAAATTGAAGAGCATTAACCGGACATTAATTTACTCTTTTTATCCCGAGTTTAAACAATATGATTATTGGTAAAAGTTTTGACATTTTTAACTCAAAGACAGATTCGTGCCGTGTTTTACAAAACAGTGCGATATTGAGTGCGGTAATGATTGGTTTAACAGGCTGTAGTTCAATTACTTCAACGTTCGAATCTAATCGTTTAGATTATAAAAGTGCAGCTAAATCAACGGTATCGTTAGAGGTTCCACCAGATCTAACACAGTTACAACGGGAGAGTCGTTACACCTTGCCTGTTGTGAATAATGGGGTGGTGAATGCTTCTGCTTATGGTGCCCAGCAAGGTGAGCGTGCCGGATCAGTTGTTGCTGCGCCATTGGTGGTTGCGAATGTACAAACCAAGGAGTCTGATGTTATTCGTGTGGAGCGAGAGGGGAATCAACGTTGGTTGGTTGTTAAAAAACCAGCAGAAGTATTGTGGCCGCAGATTAAGGATTTTTGGCAGGATTCTGGTTTCGTGATTAATACAGAATCTTTTGCGACTGGTGTGATGGAAACCGATTGGGCTGAAAATCGTGCAAAAATTCCTCAAGATTTGTTACGCAAGACTTTGGGGAAAATAGTTGACTCACTTTATTCTACTGGGGAGCGTGATAAGTTCCGTACTCGCTTAGAGTCGACTGGGAATGGTGCAACCGAAATTTATATTAGCCATCGCGGTACTGAAGAAGTATTCGTTGGAGCTAATAAAGAGACTACAACGTGGACTGCACGTCCTACTGATCCGCAGTTGGAGGCTGAATTTTTGTCGCGCCTGATGGTACGTTTAGGTGCAGATGGGGAGCGTGCAAAGAATGCTGTTGCTCAGGCGTTTGTTCAACCAGAGCGTGCAAAATTGGGCAAAGATGCTACGGGTAGCTATGTGAGTGTCGATGAAAGTTTTGAGCGCGCATGGCGTCGTGTTGGTCTGGCTTTGGATCGTGCTGGTTTTACTGTAGAGGATCGTGATCGTGCTCAAGGTGTTTATTTTGTTCGATATATTGGGCAAGAGCAAGATGAAAAAGCCAAAACAGCGAGTGAAAAGGGTTTCTTTTCTAAATTATTTTCTGGTGATTCTTCCAATGACAAAATGAAGGCTGTTCAACGTTATCGTGTTTTGGTTAAGAAGACTGATGTAACTAATGCGAATGATGTGGCTAATGCTGTGACTAAAGTTATTGTACTCAATGGTGAGGGTAAAATTGAATCGTCATCGAATGTTGATAGAATTTTGTCATTATTAAATGAGCAGCTGAAATAACGTTGGGCACAAAAAAGCCGACCTTAAGGTCGGCTTTTTTCAAGAAATCTGTTGATTACTTGGATTTTGCAGATGCAGCTTTAGCAGCGTCAGCAGATGCGCCGGCAGCAGCTGAAGCAGCGGCTGGAGCAGCAGCTTCTGCGGATGCAGCAGGTGCCATAGCAGCAGGAGCTTCAGCAGAAGCTGCTGCGCCTGGAATAGCTGGAGCAGCTGGAGCAGCAGCTGGTGCTGATACTTCAGCTGCAGGAGCAGGAGCTGCTGCTGGAGCTTCTTCTTTTTTGCTGCAAGCAGCCAAAGCGATCGCCAACAAGGAGATGATCAACAGAGATTTTTTCATGGTGTTCCCTTAATAAATAAACAAATAAACAAATAAACAAATAAACCAAAATTTTTCGATGAATAATTACCGGTAATTATCGCTCTATAGGTTAGGTCGTTTCCGAAGTTTCTTGAAAAATGGTGTTTTCCAAACAACGAAATATTCCTAACCCGCGATTATAGCGATTTTTTGTTCTATGCAATAGAAGCAATGATGTTTTTTTGCAGAGCATTGCAGAATTACCACAAATGTTGTTTTTTGTTATTTTTTTGATACTTTTGTATGTGGAATTGGGCTCAATTAGTCAATTTGGTTTTGATTAACTTAGCGTAAGCCATCCATCTTGATACCATGTATACAAGGCTTCCCAAATATCGGTAGATGCATTTGCTAAGATGGCGCTATCCAGTTTTCGCGTATCGGCCAATATTGTGAGTATGGTTTTATCATCGTCGTTTATAGCGAACGACATGCCGTTGATGAATAAATGTTCTCCGCAATACAGCATTCGTGATTTGATTGATAATAAGACACCTTGTTTGCGTGCTGTTTTTTCAAAAGAAGCCGGTGTTAATGGTTTAACTGGTGTCCGAAAAATGACACTATGCGCCGGCTCTGATAAATGCTCTCCAAGAAAAATAGTGATGTCGTCTTTGGTGAATTTTACTTTGTTTAATTCTGTTGAAATATGAGAAATCATTGAGTTATCAATTTTGGCAGGATGTTTGGTTGGTTTGCGTTCAGGATCGGTATAGCGCCCTGGCAAATCAATTGAATCAGCCATAAATTGTAAAAATGCATCCCCCAATTCTTGATAAGAAGGTATGCGAAATCCTATTGAGTAAGTCATGCATTCTCCTACGGCAATGCCATCATGGGCGTAATGTGGGGGCAGATAGAGCATGTCGCCAGGTTCTAGGATAAATTCTTCTTCTACCTGAAAATTATTTAAAATTTTTAGGGGCAAATCTGGTACCAAGGTTAAATCTTTTTGCGCGCTAATCCGCCAACGTCGTTGTCCATGTGCTTGTAGTAAAAAAACATCATACGAATCAAAATGTGGCCCTACGCCACCCGTATCTGTGGCGTAACTAATCATTAAATCATCAAGCCGCGTATCGGAAATAAAGCGAAATTGACGCAGTAGGGCGTCGACGGATTCATCTTGCAAATTGACGCCTTGTACTAACAGTGTCCAGCCTTTTTTGGTGATGGCAGGCAAAGTGTTAAAGGGGCCATGTTGCATGTCCCATTGTTGATCTTCATGGGTGATGAGACGTGCATCGACATCGTTTTTGCCGGCTAATTCAAACAAAGATGGGCGGCTGACCAAAGGTGTGAAATTGGGAATGGCTTGGCGAATTAATAAAGGTTTTTTTTGCCAATAATCACGCATAAATTCTGCGTGGCTGAGTTCGCCCAGAATGGATAAGTTTTTCATTAATGATCAAATAAAGGTAGGGGAATGAGGGATTGCACGTTAATGTTTACAGATATTTGCTTGTGCTTGCTGTTGTTTGAAACTGACTAGTTTCGATCATATGAGTATAATTGCCGCTATGTTGTTTGTATATTAAATGAAAGAATTCACTATGAAAATTGCTAAAAATACGGTGGTGACCGTGAAATACAAGCTATCAGATGCGCAAGGCAATCTGATTGAAGATGGTCGCGAGCCCATGGTCTATTTACATGGTGGCTATGAAAATACCTTGCCAAAAATAGAAGAAGCTTTGGATGGCAAAGAGGCAGGTTATGAAACCATGATTCAAGTTGAGCCTCAAGATGCGTTTGGTGAGTATGACCCTAGTTTGGTCAAAATCGAGCCACGTAATCGTTTACCTGCACCTTTAGAGATTGGTATGCAATTTGAAGGGACGCCAGATGATGTCGATAGCGATGAAGAGGCTTTGATTTTTACAGTGACGGATATTGCTGATGATAAGGTGGTGTTGGATGGTAATCATCCGCTTGCTGGTATTGCCTTGCGTTTTTCGTTAAATGTGACAGAAGTGCGTGCTGCTACCGATGAAGAAATCGTGCATGAGCATGTGCATGGTCCAAATGGACATCATCATGCTCATGATGACATGGATGATGAAGATGACGAAAGCAGCGAAGGTGACGAATTCCGTACTCATCTGATTCATTGATATTTGCATTTAAGTAGGCAAATGGAAAATGGAGCCTATAAAGCCTGTAAATAATTTCTCTGCTGTTTTAAATTAAATTTATAAACTTAAAAAGTTGGAAATTCCAATTTAAAACGGCAGAAAATTCGTTGTGCCTTCCTTGAAGATTTAATCCGGAAATTACCTCTAACTCGCAGCGATGCTGCATCAACCACTTTTTCATCATGTTGATTTTGTCGGGTTCTAATGCCCTATCTGTATTTCGTACCCAGGGTCTTTTATCTCAACTACGTGTTGTCGATTCCGCGATTGTAGGCGTGACAGCGCGCTTTTTGCATTTGATTGATGCAGCCAAACCTTTGTCTGACGCTGAGATGACGCGCTTGCAGGCTTTGTTGACGTATGGCGATCCATTTGAAAGCAGTGCTGATGGCGAGGCATTCGTTGTGATTCCACGTTTTGGCACAATTTCACCTTGGGCGTCGAAGGCGACTGAGATTGCGCATCATTGCGATTTGCCTCAGATTAAACGGATAGAGCGTGGGATTGCGTATTCGATCCAACTCAAAGCAGGTTTGCTTGGTCAGAATAAAAAACTATCTGATGCTGCCATTAACGCTGTGGCGGATTTGTTGCATGACAGAATGACCGAAACCGTGTTGCGTGATGTGCAGGATGCAGCGGGTTTATTCCAAGAACTGGAAGCAAAACCATTGGAGTATGTCGATATTTTATCTGGTGGCAGAGCAGCGTTAGAGAAAGCAAATGCCGAGCTGGGTTTGGCGCTTTCTGAGGATGAAATCGATTATTTATTGGATGCGTTTACGGCTCCACAAGTGCGGCGTAATCCCACCGATGTCGAATTGATGATGTTTGCGCAAGCCAATAGTGAGCATTGCCGTCACAAAATATTCAATGCCGAATGGACCATTGATGGCGAAAAGCAGGACAAATCGCTCTTCGCCATGATTAAAAATACCCATCAATTGCAGCCCAAAGGTACGATTGTTGCGTATAGCGACAATTCATCCATCATGGCGGGTGCCGAGGTTACGCGTTTTTATCCTCGTGGTGAGCAAGCAGGGCATGTGTATGCAGCCTCCAAAGAATTGACGCATACCTTGATGAAAGTGGAAACACACAACCATCCGACAGCGATTGCGCCATTTCCTGGGGCATCGACGGGTGCGGGCGGTGAGATTCGTGACGAAGGTGCGACTGGTCGTGGATCCAAACCAAAGGCGGGTTTGTGTGGATTTACGGTGTCGAATTTGCAATTGCCTGATGCCATTCAACCTTGGGAAAATGTGCAGGATGTCATCGCACCGGTTGGTCAGCGCGCGACGTCCGATACCAATGTTACGCAATACGGTAAGCCGGATCGCATCGCTTCCCCTCTACAAATCATGATCGAAGGGCCGATAGGCGGAGCGGCTTTCAATAATGAATTTGGTCGTCCTAATTTGGCTGGCTATTTCCGTACGTATGAGCAGAATGTAGCGGGTTCGGTGTTTGGCTACCACAAACCCATCATGATTGCGGGTGGTATGGGGAATATCACGGATCAGCACACACACAAAATAGCCTTTCCAGCGGGCAGTTTGCTGATTCAGTTAGGTGGCCCTGGTATGCGGATTGGGATGGGAGGCAGTGCAGCTTCATCCATGAGTACCGGCGCCAATACAGCGGATTTGGATTTTGATTCCGTGCAGCGAGGTAACCCGGAAATGCAACGTCGGGCGCAGGAAGTGATCAATGCTTGTTGGGCCATGGGTGAACAGAATCCGATTTTGTCTATCCATGATGTCGGCGCGGGTGGTTTGTCGAATGCGTTTCCTGAATTAAGTAATGATGCCAAGCGTGGTGCTAACTTTGATTTGCGTGCGATTTTGCTGGAAGAAAGTGGCATGGCACCAAAAGAAATTTGGAGTAATGAATCGCAAGAGCGTTATGTGCTAGCAATTGCACCGGATTCTTTGCCCGCATTTCAAGCGCTGTGTGAACGTGAGCGTTGTTTGTATGCTGTCGTCGGGGTGGCGACAGAAGAGCGACATTTAAGAGTCAGCGATCCGGTGCATGATAATCATCCAGTCGATATGCCGATGGAAGTGTTGTTGGGCAAACCACCCAGAATGCAACGGGATGTGGCGCGTGTTCAGCCCGATTTGCCTGCGATTGATTTGACGGGCATGGATTTGCTGGAAGTGTCACAGCGCGTATTGCGTTTGCCTAGCGTGGCGGACAAATCCTTTTTGATTACGATCGGTGATCGCACCGTGGGTGGTTTGACGGTGCGTGATCAAATGGTCGGGCCATGGCAAGTTCCTGTCGCAGATTGTGCGGTGACTTCCATGAGTTTTGAAGGTTATTTGGGCGAAGCCATGGCGATGGGTGAGCGCACGCCACTGGCGGTGATTCATCCTGCTGCTGCAGGTCGTATGGCAATTGGGGAGGCAGTGACGAATATTGCTGCCGCAGCGATTGCCGATATTTCAGATATCAAACTCTCTGCTAACTGGATGGCGGCGTGTGGTCAGCCTGGGCAGGATGCGGCGTTGTTCGATACTGTTCAGGCAGTTGGCATGGAACTTTGCCCAGCGCTGGGGATCAGCATTCCTGTTGGTAAGGATTCCTTATCCATGCGTACGACCTGGAAGGATGAGGGTACGGACAAAGCTGTCACTTCACCCGTTTCCTTGATCGTCACCGCCTTTGCGCCAGTGCAGGATGTGCGGCGTTCATTGACACCGCAATTACGCATGGATGCCGGCGATACGGTGTTGATATTGATTGATTTGGGCCGCAATAAAAATCGCATGGGCGCATCGGCTTTGGCGCAAGTGATGCAGCAATTGGGTAATGAAACCCCGGATGTGGACAGTGCAGACGATCTCAAAGGGTTTTTTGCTGCGATTCAACAACTTAATCAAAACGGTAAATTGCTGGCTTATCACGATCGATCCGATGGCGGTTTGTTTGCCAGCTTGTGCGAAATGGCCTTTGCAGGGCATTGTGGTGTGTCCATTAATTTGGATATGTTGGTGCTCGGAAGCGAACATGACGCCGATTGGGGCGATGCCAAAAATTGGGCGAGCCAGGTATCAGAACGTCGCAATGAAATGACTTTGCGCGCTTTGTTCAATGAAGAGTTGGGCGCGGTGATTCAAGTGCGTGCTGAGGATAAATCGGCTGTGATGCAAGTCTTGCGTCAGCACAATCTGGGCGCTGCTAGCCATATCATCGGCAAACCGAATGCCAGCGATGTGATCGAATTCATGCGTGATGCCAAATCGATTTACAGCCAGCCGCGCACCAGTTTGCAACGGTTATGGAGTGAAACCAGCTGGCAAATTTCCCGCCTGCGCGACAATCCAGCTTGCGCCGATGCAGAATACGACCGTATTTTGGATAGCAGCGATCGCGGTATTACGCCAGTCGTTGGATTTGATCTGCAGCAAGATATTGCCGCACCTTTCATTGCCACGGGTGTGCGACCACGGGTCGCTATTTTGCGTGAGCAGGGTGTCAATTCTCATGTCGAAACGGCTTATGTGATGCATCAATCCGGCTTTACTGCGGTGGATGTACACATGAGCGATTTGATTGCTGGTCGCACCAAACTCTCCGATTTCCACGGCGTGATCGCAGTGGGCGGATTTTCTTACGGCGACGTATTGGGCGCAGGTGAGGGTTGGGCGAAAACGATTTTGTTCAACGCCAGTTTGGCTGAGCAATTTACCGCATTCTTCCAGCGTAAGGACACCTTTGGGCTGGGTATTTGTAATGGTTGTCAAATGATGAGTAATTTGAAATCCATCATTCCTGGCGCCGAGGCTTGGCCTAAATTTACACGTAACAAATCCGAGCGTTTGGAGGCACGTTTTGCCATGGTAGAAGTGGCGGCATCACCATCGATCTTCTTCCAAGACATGGCGGGTATGCAAAGTCCAATCGCTGTAGCGCATGGAGAGGGGTTTGCCGATTTCTCACAAACGGGCGATATCAACAAGGCCATCGTGGCGATGCGCTTCACAGATAACGCTGGTGTGGCGACGGAAACATATCCCTACAATCCCAATGGTTCGCCGCAGGGCATTACATCAGTGACGACGCCGGATGGTCGTTTCACCGTCATGATGCCGCATGCTGAACGCGTGTTCCGTTCGGTACAACAATCATGGCATCCTGAATCATGGGGCGAAGATAGTCCTTGGATGCGTATGTTCCGCAATGCGCGTCGTTGGATAGGTTAATTAATCAATCAATGACTATTCGCTCGCCATTGCAATTAAGCAAGCTTAACAAAGCTAACAACACCAACACTATCGTATGGACGGTATTGTTGGTGGCGGCTTTGTTATTCACGCAATGGGCGGGTTTGGTGCACAGCGTGGTGCATGCTGGCTGGTCGGATTCGTATGTCCCTGCTAGCAGGTTGTCTGATTTTTATGTGGATAGCATTAAAAATAAGCAAAGTAGTGACGGTAGTACGGTTTCTCACTCTTGTACTTTATTTGATGCATTCACTCTGGCAGCGACGGTGCATACGCCACCTTATTTGCCCTTGCTGTTACCCACTGTGCGCATGGTGCAGTTGTGGGTTTCTTATATCTCCCGGGTTGTCCGTTTCGTCCCGCATTTTAGTTCTCGCGCTCCACCTGCTCCTTGATTTTCTCTGTATTCACTATTTGATTTTGCATGAACCCTCGCTTTTGATAAGCGGGTTCGTGCATGTCTACATTTATATATTGAGTTTTTCAAGGGATCATCATGCACAAATACTACCCATTAAGCCGTTTGGCTAGCGCTGTTTCATCTGCTTTTGCTACATTTTTAACACTAGCTAACCCTTCCTTTTCTTACGCACAAACCACAGAAACGAACGTAGACGATAAAACATTGTCGGAAATCGTCGTTACCGCCACGCCTTTTAATACCAATGAAGGAGCGCAAATTTTGGCGCCGGCCAAAATTTTGTCTGGCGATGAGCTGCACAATAAATTAGCAAATTCCCTGGGCGATATGCTGTCGCATGAATTGGGTGTTTCTTCCTCCGCTTTTGGCGCTGGTGCTTCTCGTCCGATTATTCGTGGCATGGAAGGATCGCGCGTCAAAATCCTGCAAAACGGCATGTCAGTGGCTGACGTGTCGAGTATTTCCAACGATCATGCAGTAGCGACTGAGGTAGCAACAGCCCGCCAAGTTGAAATTCTGCGCGGCCCTTCTGCCTTGTTATACGGTTCCGGCGCGATTGGCGGTTTGGTGAATGTGGTCAACGATCGCATTCCTACCGTACTTGAGCCCAAGCCGACGGGTGAAATGGAATACCGTTACAGCACAGTCGATAAGGGCAACAGCGGCGCATTTTCTGTAGATGGCTCGGCTGGTTCGATTGGATTACATCTGGACGGCAATATCCGCCGTACTGACGATTACAAAATTCCTACCACAAACAGCACATTGCCTTGGTCGTATACGCGTGGAGACAGTGTAGGCTTGGGTATGTCGACCATCCAAGATTGGGGATATATCGGCGCATCCGTCGCCAATCTCAATAATCGTTACGGCATCCCGACCGCAGAAGGTTCTCAAATCGATCAATCGCAAACGCGTTACGACGTGCAAGCCTTGGTCAAGCAGCCGTGGAATGGCTGGGAATCGTTTAAATTCAAGCTTGGCTATACCGATTACAAACACAGTGAATTGGATTTGACCGACGTGCCGCAAACCAATTTTGCCAACCGTGCATTAGAAAGTCGTTGGGAATTGACGCATAACCCGATAGCGGCTTGGCATGGCACGCTTGGCATACAAACGGAAGAGAGTAAATTTTCCGCCCTGAGCGCAGGCACCGGCGGCCCCGATACAGTGCCAGTGACCAAATCCACATCAGTTGCAGGTTTCCTGGTCGAAGAACGAGATTTCGGCCCCGTACATGTCAACGCCGGTTTGCGTTTGGAATCCGTCCAACGAGAACCTGTATCCGCAGCAGAACGTTCTTTCCATCTGGCCTCCTACTCGCTAGGTGGTTTATGGACTTTCACACCAGGGTATGCGGTGGGTTCCACCTTATCCATCGCCCAGCGCGCGTCGTCGACGGAAGAGTTGTACTCCGGCGGACCACATGATGCGACGGCGACGTTTGATAAAGGCAATCCCAATTTTGAAAAAGAAACCTCACGCAACATCGAGCTAAGCCTACAAAAAACAACAGGCTTGCTGCGTTGGAAAGCCAATGTGTTCCAAAATCGCGCCAAAAACTTCATTTACGGCCAACTCACCGGCAACCAACTGGATGACGAAGGCAATCCAGGTGGAGATTTGAAAGAACGTGTCTTCAGCCAAGCCGACGCCACCATCCGTGGTGCAGAAGTAGAAATCAGCCACAACCTGCGCGGTGAAGGGCTGTCGTTGCGCGGTTTCGCCGATACATCACGCGCCACCCTGGACGATGCCGGCAATCTCCCCCTGCAACCAAGCACCCGTTTTGGCGTCGACGTCGGCTACAAACAAAACCAATGGCGCAGCGGCGTGACCATCACCCACGCCAAACAACAAGATCGCTTAGCTGCGTTTGAAACCATCACACCAGCCTATACGTTGCTAGACGCCAACTTGTCCTACACCCAACGTTATGGCACACAACAAGTCACGTGGTTTGTGTTGGCTAAAAACATGCTTAACCAGGATATTCGTCTATCAACCTCGGTGTTGAAGGATGTTGCTCCATTGCCTGGGCGTAATTTTGTAGTGGGGGTGCGGACGGCGTTTTAGGGGTTTTTGTTCGGCGTCTGATCGAATGCACTGTCCGTTCATATCTATCGCACGCCGACCAGCATGTTTTCAATCAAGCGGATCATCGTTTCCTTTTGCGTTGGCGCTGATTCAGCTACCAAGAGTGCCAATGCCGCGAGTCCAATATCGTTGATGATTGGCTGCTCATTTCGCATGAGTGCGTTGTTACGATTCAGGAAATCGACGAATAGGAAAGCGCCAGTACGTTTGTTGCCATCAGAAAGAGGATGATTTTTGATGACGAAATACAGCAAATGCGCCGCTTTCCGCTCAATCGTTGGATAAGCTGGCTCACCGAACACGGATTGGTCGAGGTTGCCAAGTATGGCTGCAAGTGCATCACCACGTTCTAATCCGAAAAGATCGCTGGCCTCGCCACGAGACATGAGATCGGCTTTCAAACTGGCGATGGAGTGTCTTACCTCGTCAAGAGAAGGCATCACACCACCTAGGCTCCCGTTGGGATCGGTCAGCAATCCTTCGTCGTAGCGTTGCAGCAGCAAGAAGGTTTGGGTATAGCGGCTGACGATTTCTACCAACCCTCTACCAGTTTCAGCAATCAGCTCAGGGGATTGCGCAGCCTTCCTGACTAGTGCCAGCGCTGCTTCCAGTTCGGTGGCATTGTGCTTGAATCGGGCGCGATCCAGAGTTCAGCCTTGCATCAAATGGTCGTGCAAAACGCCAGTCGCTCATTGGCGAAACTGCGTACCTCGCTTGGAGTTGACGCGATACCCGACAGAAATGATGGCGTCGAGATTGTAGAATTTGACCGGTTTATCCGAAACGGCAATGTGCAAAATTTGCACATTGCTTTCTTCAGTCGGCGGACTGTTTGTGAGTCATGGATAATCAGAAACATGCTAGCTACTTTGTAACACGGTAAAATGCCGTTTTAATTCATTTAAGGCAGCGTGCCTCTCATCGCTGTATTTTTACCATGACCGTTCGTACCCGTTTTGCTCCTAGTCCCACTGGTTATTTACATTTGGGCGGTGCTCGCACTGCGCTTTTTTCTTGGGCTTATGCGCGCCATTTTGGCGGCACTTTTGTGTTGCGGATTGAGGACACGGATTTGGAGCGTTCTACACCCGAAGCGGTGCAGGCGATTGTTGATGGTATGGCGTGGTTAGGCTTGGGGCATGATGAGGGGCCGTTTTTCCAGATGCAACGCATGGAGCGTTATCGAGCGGTGATTGCGCAAATGTTGGAGGCGGGGTCGGCGTATCTTTGTTATTCCTCGCCAGAAGAAGTCGAAGCGATGCGTGAGGCGCAGCGTGCTGCGGGGCAGAAGCCGCGTTATGACGGGACTTGGCGTCCTGAGCCTGGCAAGACCTTGCCGGCGATTCCAGCTGGGCGTAAACCAGTGGTGCGTTTTAAAAATCCTTTGGATGGCGAGGTGAGTTGGGATGATGTTGTCAAAGGCAAAATCACGATTGCTAATCGTGAATTGGATGATTTAATCATTGCACGGCCAGATGGCACGCCGACTTACAATTTTTGCGTGGTGGTGGATGATTGGGATATGCAAATTACGCATGTGATCCGTGGTGATGATCATGTCAATAACACGCCGCGCCAGATCAATATTTTGCAAGCTTTGGGCGCAACGTTGCCTTTGTATGGGCACGTTCCGATGATTTTGGGCGCAGATGGCGAGAAATTATCTAAGCGTCATGGCGCGGTGAGTGTGATGGATTATCCAGAACAAGGGTATTTGCCAGAAGCGATGTTGAATTATCTGGCGCGTTTGGGTTGGAGTCATGGCGATGAAGAAATTTTTTCCATGGAGCAGTTCTGCGCCTGGTTTGATTTGGATCATTTGTCGAAATCGCCGGCACAATTTAATCCAGAAAAGCTTGCATGGATTAACAATCACTACATCAAATTGGCCGACAACGTGCGTCTTGCAGAGTTAGCCAAGCCGCGCATGTTATTGGAAGGGGCGCAGTTTGAGCAGGCCCCTGATTTGTCAGCTGTCATCGCTTTAATGAAAGAGCGTGCCAATACCATTAATGAATTGGCGGATGCTGCTATGCTGTTTTATCGCCAACCTGCACCTGACGCCGCATTATTGGCGCAACATGTCACGGATGCTGTTAAGCCAGCTTTGAGGCAATATGCAGAATTGTGCCAGGCCTTGCAATCGACAGAATGGAAAAAAGAAACATTGTCCGTCTTGTTAAAAGAAGTATTGGCAGCACATCAATTGAAAATGCCACAACTGGCAATGCCTTTGCGCTTGATCGTCACTGGACAATTGCAAACGCCAGCGATTGATGCGGTATTGGCTTTGTTTGGGCGTGAAATTGTATTGGCGCGTTTAGCGAAGTTTCTTTAAAGCGAGATTACTCATTAACCTCCGTCGTTCCCATGAGAACAACCGTAATGCGAAAAAATTTAAAACCGTCGTCCCCGAGTGCTTTAGTCGGGGACCCAGTGGCTTTTAGTCGTAAACAATGAAAGACGCTGGGTTCCTGCCTAAACCCGCGGGAACGATGGAGATAATTGAGCATCTCAGTTTAAATAAACTTCTTTATATTTCTTATATTTTTTACTTTTTTAAGTTATCTCTATCCTTTTGAATCCATTTCCTTACTCCATTCCTAGCCGCGAGGACATACTCGGCTTCCTACGTAATGCGACAAAACCGCAAAAGGCGCAATCCATCGCCATCAATCTGCACGTGACAGAAGAACAGATGGAAGGTTTGACGCGTCGCTTGCATGCCATGGAGCGTGACGGTCAGATCAAACAAAATTCTGCGGGCGCTTATCAGTTGGCGGACGATGGCAATTTTATTGTTGGTCATGTCAGCAGTCATCGCGATGGCTTTGGTTTTTTGATTCCTGATGATGGCAGCGATGATCTTTTCCTCCCAGAAAGAGAAATGCAAAAAGTCTTGCACGGCGATCGTGTAAAAGCACGCATCGTCGGCATGGACAAACGTGGTCGGCTTGAAGGCAGTATTGTTGAAATCGTCAGCCGTGCCAACACGCATGTGATTGGTCGTTTGCTGAATGAAAATGGCGGTTGGATTGTCTCGCCGGAAGACAAACGTATCGGCCAGGATATTGTGCTTGCTGGTTCGCCGGGCAAGGCAAAAGTCGGACAAATTGTGAGTGTCGAACTCATCGAGCAACCTTCACGTTACAGCAAACCAGCTGGCAAGATTGTTGAAGTCTTGGGTGAAATCGATGATCCCGGGATGGAAATTGAAATTGCGGTGCGTAAATTTGGCGTGCCGCATATTTTTTCAGATGCAGCGACAAAATTGGCTGAAAAATTACCCGCTGAAGTGCGTGCGATTGATTTGAATGATCGCGTCGATTTACGTGACGTTCCTTTGGTTACGATTGATGGCGAAGATGCGCGTGATTTTGATGATGCTGTGTATTGCGAGCCGGTCAAAATTGGGCGTAGCAAAGGTTTCCGTCTGATTGTGGCGATTGCCGATGTCAGCCATTACGTCAAACCAAATGATGCGCTGGATGTAGAGGCTTTGAAGCGTAGTACATCGGTGTATTTCCCACGTCGGGTGATTCCGATGTTGCCGGAAAAATTGTCGAACGGGCTTTGCTCGCTCAATCCTGCCGTCGATAGATTGACTTTGGTTTGTGATGCCGTGATTACTGCTGAGGGTGAGATTAAGGCGTATCAGTTTTATCCAGCGGTTATCCATTCTGCAGCGCGGTTTACTTACACCACCGTAGCGGAAATATTAAGCAATCCTAAAGGCACTGAAGCGGCCAAGCATGGTGCGCTGGTGCCGCATTTGTTGAATTTATATGGTGTCTATCACGCTTTGTTGGGGGAAAGACAACGGCGTGGCGCGATTGATTTTGAAACAACGGAAACTTATATCGTTGCGAATTCCCTCGGCAAAATCGAAAAAATCATCCCGCGCACCCGTAACGATGCGCACAAAGTGATTGAAGAATGTATGTTGGCAGCAAACGTTTGCGCTGCCGATTTATTAACGCGTCACAAGCATCCTGGCGTGTATCGGATTCATGCCGGTCCAACCAAGGAGAAACTCAATCAAGTCAGAACTTTTCTGAAACAAGTTGGACTGCAATTAGGCGGTGGCGACAAGCCAGTGGCAGCGGATTACGCCACTTTGATGCAAAAAATCAAACTGCGACCCGATGCATCTTTGCTGCAAACCATGTTGTTGCGTTCCATGCAGCAAGCGGTGTATAGCCCCGATAACATCGGTCATTTTGGTTTGGCTTATGAGGCTTATGCACACTTTACGAGCCCGATTCGTCGTTATCCCGATTTGTTGACCCACCGTGCGATCAAGGCGATTTTGCAAGGTAAAAAGTACGAGCCTAAAGGAATCGATAACAGTTTGTTAAACACGACGATCTCAAATGCGATGCGCAAGCAGAATGCGTTGGATAAGGCGGAAGGCAAACAAAAACCGGAAGCCAGCGCCACCATTTGGGATGCCTTGGGCATACATTGCTCCGCCAATGAGCGCCGTGCCGACGAAGCATCGCGTGATGTTGAAGCTTGGTTGAAGTGCTATTTCATCCGCGACAAGTTGGGCGAGGAATTTACCGGAACGATTTCGAGCGTGACGCCATTCGGTATTTTTGTGCAACTGGATACGCTGTTTATTGAAGGTTTGGTGCATGTGACAGATTTAGGAGCTGATTATTTCCAGTACGACGATGCGCGGCACGAATTGTTTGGTGAACGTACTGGCGTGCGTTACCAATTGACCAATCGCATCAAAGTACAAGTCAGTCGGGTGGATTTAGAAGCAAGAAAGATTGATTTGCGTTTGGTGAGCGCACCTGGTTCAAGTAACTCAACAAAAACAAAACAATCAGCCGAATCAACACAAACTACGAAATCGACCAAAACAAGCAGAGTGGCAAAAACAAGCAAAACTGGTAAGGCGGTTAAAACGAAAAAATCACAGGTACTCACTGTATCCGTGCCTCGTTCTACGCGTAAAGCCGGTGCTAAATCTGTCCCTAAATCTGGTGTTAAATCTAGTAAGAAAAAGCGATAACAATGAAAAATAAAATGATTTTTGGCTTCCACGCTGTAACAGCACGTTTGCGCCATGAGGCCTCATCTGTAGAAGAAATTTACGTGGATTCCAATCGCGTCGACAGACGTATGCAGGAGTTATTACACGCAGCCAAAGCGGCCAATGTGCGTGTGATTCTGGTCGATGATCAGCGCCTGAATAATATGGTCGGCACACGCCGCCATCAGGGCGTGGTTGCGGTAGCGGGTGCTGTTTCTTTGGCACGCAATTTGGATGAATTGCTGGATGGAATTGACGGCCCACCTTTATTGCTGGTCTTGGATGGCATTACCGATCCACATAATTTAGGCGCGTGCTTGCGCGTTGCAGATGGTGTCGGCGCGCATGCTGTGATCGTGCCTAAGGATAGGGCGGTAGGCTTGAATGCGACGGCAGCCAAGGTGGCCAGCGGTGCGGCTGAAACCGTGCCTTACATCACCGTCACCAATCTCGCACGCACTTTGCGTGAGTTGAAAGAGCGTGATGTGTTGCTAGTCGGTACGACAGATGATGCGGAGAAAAATCTTTATCAAGCCGATTTTTCCGGACCAGTCGCCTTGATCATGGGCTCTGAGGGCGAGGGCATGCGTCGCTTAACGCGTGAAACATGTGATGTATTGGTGAGTGTGCCGATGTTTGGTGCCGTGGAAAGTTTGAATGTGTCCGTCGCTGCTGGCGTGTGTTTGTATGAAGCACGTCGTCAACGTCTTGCTCATAATGCTTAGAGAGTTTTATGTTTACGCAACTTCGTGACGATATCCGCAGCATTATTGAACGTGATCCAGCTGCCCGTAATACTTGGGAAGTATTGACTTGTTATCCTGGGTTTCATGCCATCATGTTGTATCGCTGTTCACATTGGTGTTGGACACACCACATGCGGTGGTTGGGGCGTTTTATTTCTTATCTGGCACGTATTTTCACTGGTATCGAATTACACCCTGGCGCCACCATAGGACGACGTGTTTTTATTGACCACGGCTTTGGCGTTGTGGTGGGAGAAACAGCAGAAATTGGCGATGACTGCACGATTTACCAAGGCGTTACGCTGGGTGGCACATCCTTGAGCAAGGGAGAAAAACGTCATCCCACACTAGAACGTGGCGTCATTGTTGGCGCAGGTGCAAAAGTCTTGGGTGGTTTTACGGTGGGCGAATATGCCAAAGTTGGGTCCAATGCCGTTGTTGTTAAAGAAGTACCTGCTGGCGCTACCGCAGTGGGCAATCCTGCTCGCATCATAGAAAAAGATGCCAAAAAATCGCGTGATCATTTGTTTTCGGCTTATGGCGTCATCCCAAATGGAGATGATCCGGTATCAAAAGCCTTGCTTGCCTTGATTGATAATGCGGCGATACAAGAGCAACAAATTAGCAAAATTCTCGCTACATTGAAATCTGCCGGCATCGTGTGTGAGGGTTGTTCTGGGTTGGATAAATTAGATCCTGAACAGTTGAATAAGCTCGTTAGTTAACGCTAGTTATCAACTCACCATCAAACCCAAATCGTTTGATGGTGCCATCATCCTCAATCCCAATCCAACCACCACGCGGAGGAAATATGTTCGCGTCATACTCCCAATCTGGCAAAACATAACGCACATAAGTTGACTTTCCCTGCTGGGTTTCATGCCGAGCAGGGCGGTGGGTGTGGCCATGTATCATCAAAGAAGTGCCCGTTTCACTCCATAACGCAGCGACAGCATTAGGATGAACGTCCATGATTTCAGCGGATTTCATGCGCTGTGCTTGCTGGCTGTTCTGACGTAAATTTCTAATGATGGCTTTCCGTTCGGCCAGTGGTAAAGAAAGAAAATGACGTTGCCAGTTCGAATCACGCACTTGTGCCCGAAAAGCCATGTAAGCAACATCATCGGTACACAAGGTATCACCATGCGACAGCGTGACGTGCAATTTTCCTATGGTTGCGACAAATGGATCAGGTAAGAGCGTTGCGCCTATCGTTTTGGCAAATTCGGTACCAACTAGAAAGTCACGATTACCTGCAATCCAGAATAATTCGACGCCTGTTTTGCGGACTGCACTAAGTGCCTGAATGATTTGTTGATGATAGGGAGTCGCCATATCATCATCACCCGCCCAGTATTCAAACAAATCTCCTAAGAGATACAGCTGCTTGGCGTGGATTGCTTGTTGCTGCAAAAAATCGAGAAAAGCCTGGGTTGTTTTGGGATGGGACTGCTGTAGGTGTAAATCGGAAATGAAGAGTGCCAGCATGTGAGTCCTGTTAAAGGCATGATGGGGAGGATGTAGTAGGGCGGGTTAATAACCCGCCCTACTACAAAATATCGATAACGCTATTTAAGCGACAACTTCTGCTTTTTGAATAACAACATCTTCAACTGGTACATCGGCAAACATACCGCTACGGCCGGTTTTGACAGCTTTGATTTTATCAACGACTTCGGTACCAGCAATCACTTTGCCAAATACACAGTAACCCCAGCCATCTTGGCCTGGAAAATTCAGGAAAGAATTGTCAGCAACGTTGATAAAAAATTGGGTAGAAGCGGAGTGTGGATCAGATGTTCTAGCCATAGCGATAGTGTAAGCATCATTTTTGAGGCCATTTTTGGCTTCATTTTCTATTGGTGCATTGCTGGATTTTTGCTTCATACCAGGTTCAAAACCACCACCTTGAATCATGAAGCCATTGATAATTCGATGAAAAATCGTGCCATTGTAATGACCAGCATTGACATAAGCGAGGAAGTTTTCAACGCTTTTTGGTGCTTTGTCAGCGTAGAGTTCGATCGTGATATTACCGTGATTGGTGGTGAGAATGACGCTCATAGATGCCTTTATTTTGGAATGAAATGAATTATTTATTATTGAACGATAGAAACAGAGTTGATCACAATAGTTTTGATGGGCACATTTTGATGCATCATTCGAGAACTAGTGTTAACGCGTTTAATTTTATCAACGACTTCCATCCCTTCGATCACTTTGCCAAAGACACAATAACCCCAGCCATCTTGTCCGGGATAATCCAGCGCCTGGTTGTTTTCGACGTTGATAAAAAATTGTGATGTTGCTGAATGAGGTTCACCCGTACGTGCCATGGCAATCGTATAAGGTGTATTTTTCAGGCCATTTTTGGCTTCATTTTCTATTGGTTCATGAGTCGATTTTTGCTGCATGTTTTGATCAAATCCACCACCTTGAATCATGAAGCCATCAATGACGCGGTGAAAAATGGTGCCGTCGTATTGACCTTCTTTTGCATATTGCAGGAAATTTGTAACAGTCTTTGGTGCTTTGTCAGGATAGAGTTCCAAGACTATCGTTCCCATTGTGGTGTGCATCTCCACACGTGGTGCCTTATTGACAACAGCACAATGGGTGAGAAGACCTACTAACACCGTACTAGCCAGAAACTTGGTCAATAATGCAATAAGTGGTTTGATAAAACTGCGACTATGGTGACGAAAGAAAAATTGTTTCATGGGTATTGAATAAAATTTTTTAAATATTATTTTCCGCAATGATTTTCCATTGCATACCTTCTTTCGCCCAATACTGGCGTTTGCGCACACTGACTTTTTTCTTGCCGACGGCAGTATCTTGCATGAAAACGCTGACTAGCATGTCATTTTGACCAGGATAGCGGAACAATGACATATCCCGTACTTTGATAGAAATGTCATTTGTAGCATGCTGTGGTAGTTTATTTTTGTTTAGCCAAGTCCGTGAATCTTCACCCAATACTGACTTGAATTTCTGTGAATAGTTAGCCAGTATGCGGGTGTTATTCATACTCTCCATATCGCGTCGCCAGCCATCTATCATTTTTGTTGCGATAGTACGCTCACCATTCCATTTTGCTTTATTAATAAATTCAGCTTGTTCGGTAATGATGACTGGGGTTTTCCCAATTTCTATCGATGATTGGAGCTTTTCAAAATCGGGGTTAGTTAATACAACACATCCATCTGATGCTAATGGAGGGCGGCTGTATACATTCGACGGCGTACCGTGTAACCAAATGCCTGAGCCACTACGTCCATTTATCTTGTCCCATTCATTAGGATAGTTGATTGGCAATGCGCCTGAACCATAAAAATCTGGCAGCGTTTTACGCGATAGATGGCTGGTGATGTGATAGACGCCAACGGGTGTTTTCTGGTCTCCTTCTTTGACCTTATTAATTCCCAGCTTACCTTGTGAAACGTAATAATCAGTCATCAATTTAAGTTGACCAGCCTGATTATGATAGACGTACAAGCGAGATTGTTTTGTATCAACGATCAAAGCATATTTTTGATCATCGCGTAATTGCAATATGGCTCGAGGAACCAAGTCGGGATCGGGACGTTGGCGTAGCGATTTTAGACGAACCATCGCTTCGTCACGCAAGTCTTTCAGCCTGTCTGCTGGAGCTTTCTCAATCGCCCCCAAAGTGGTGACGGGGCGTGTATGCATCAGCAACAAATCGCCACGAATCAAATGTGCCAAGTGAAAATTAGGATAGGCCTCAAGCAATGCATCAATCTTTGCTTCCGCTTGGCTTAAATTGTTGGCAGCAAGGTCTTTGTAAACCTGAATCAGCATGGTGTCTGGATCGGGTCTTGATGCTGGGGGTGTTGGTGCTTTTTTTGCCAACGAAGACGAGGATATCATCCAACTACTTGCAATAAGTAGTGAAATTGCCTTCAAAAATAAAACGCGCCTAAGGGAGGCCTTCCTTAGGCGCATGTTCGATACTCGGTAGTACATTAATTACCTGAATGTTCCTGCTTGATTTTCCAACTTCCAGCTTGCTTGACAAGTGTCAAGACTTTTCTGCTGTTGGCAGTTAAGCGATCAGAGACGTAAATTTGACGGAATTTGACAGTGGCGGTATTGCCATCGACACTGACTTGTGGCGACTCAATTTGGACGTTAATGTGTCCTTTGCCTTCAATGCGGGAGCGACGTTCCTCAGCCCATGCCTTATTTGACATACCTTTTGGTGTTTGGAAATCACTGCTATAGACACTGAGGTAAGTCTTCACATCCTTACCGCTCCATGCTTTCGCCCACTTATTGACAGATTTCAAGACTTCTTCTTGCTCATCATCTTTAGCAGAAGGTTTGGCTACAGGTTTTGTCTCAGGCTTGTTCTCTGCCTTGGCTACAACAGTAGGCGTTGTGGCAGGAGTCGTCGATCCAGAAGATTTTGTGGCGGATGCTGTGGCAGTTTTTGGAACAGTTCCGCCAGTTGTATTACCTACTAGCGTACGAACCATTGTCAATTTTGATTTGGCAGTAGGGTTGCTGGAATCCAATTGTAATGCTTTGTCATACGCTTGACTTGCGAGTTTGGCATACACATCGCCTAGGTTTTCATGTGCTGTCGCGTAAGTTGGGTTGGTACGAATTGCCATCTCCAAAGCTGCACGAGCCTTGTCATATTGTGCATTAGATGCAAACAATACAGCCAAATTATTGTATGGCTCTGGCAGATCTGGGAAGTCTTCCGTCAATTTAGTAAAAAGAGCGATCGCCTCTGCTGACTTGTTTTGTTCGGTTAATATCAAGCCCTTTAGAAACCGCATTTGTGCATCTTGTGGTTTTGTTGCCAGCGCTGCATCGACTTTGGTCAAGGCTTCAGAAAATTGGCCGGCACGGATCAGCTTGCTGACATCGCTAAAATTGTCAGCTATTGCTGGCGCTGATGAAAGCGCTGCGAACAGGCTAAATGCTGTCAAAATATTACGAGAAGTGTTGCGTACGCGTCGATTCAAAGTGGAGTTGGATGATGGGAGCATAGATTTCATCAATGTTATACTTTCTGGAAAGACCCTTATTCTATCAAATAAATGCTAAAAAAAAAGCGTGCGGAGAATTTTGTTGTTGCCTGAGTTGGTCATTCAAAATTGTTTGAAACTCTTTGAAGTCATTTATACAAAAAATACTAATTTAAATTAACTTAAAATCAACCATTTTAACCGTTCATTTTAACTATTTAACTATTCCGGGTGAATAGTTAAATAAACAGTTATTAGCGGTTATTGTTGGTTGTTATTTAATTCGTTATTTGGAATTTCAAATAATTTCGAATATAACTCTGACTGATTTCTGATTATTGACTTATGAATAATTTAAAAATTTATAACACGTTGACACGTAATAAACAAACATTTGTGCCGATTACCCCAGGCAAAGTGAAAATGTACGTCTGTGGGATGACTATATACGATTATTGTCATATTGGACATGCCAGGATGATGATGGCATTTGATGTCGTTTATCGCTGGTTGAAAACGTTAGGATTTGAAGTCATTTACGTGCGAAACATTACCGATATTGATGACAAAATTATAAAACGCGCACTTGAAAATGGTGAGTCAATTGGGGAGTTGACGGCTCGCTTTACTGCTTATATGCACGAAGATACGGCTGCTATTGGTATTCTGCCACCTGATCATGAGCCACATGCAACGGATTATGTGCCACAGATGTTGCGCTTGATCGAAAAGTTGGAAAAAAATGGATTGGCCTATCAAGCTAGCGATGGTGATGTCAATTATTCAGTGCGCGATTTTCCTGGTTATGGTCAGTTATCTGGAAAATCTTTAGATGATTTGCGTGCTGGTGAACGTGTTGATGTGAGTGTGGATAAGCGTGATCCATTGGATTTTGTGCTTTGGAAATCCTCCAAGCCATCCGAACCAGAAGAAGTAAAATGGCCTTCCAAGTGGGGTAGTGGTCGTCCTGGTTGGCATATCGAATGTTCTGCTATGGCTTGCGAATTGTTGGGAGAGCATTTTGATATTCATGGAGGCGGCGCGGATTTGCAATTTCCCCATCATGAAAATGAAATCGCGCAGTCAGAAGGTGCTTGCCAGCATCGCTTCGTTAATTATTGGATGCATAACGGATTTGTGCGTTTGGATAATGAAAAGATGTCCAAATCGTTGGGTAATTTTTTCACTATTCGCGATGTGTTGAAAAAATACGATCCTGAAGTATTGCGATTTTTTATGTTGCGAGCGCATTATCGCAGCGCACTGAATTATTCTGATGCGCATTTGGATGATGCCAAAGTGGCGTTGGCGCGTTTGTACACGGCGTTAAAAGACATTGAATTGGATGTTGCTGCTTTAGACTGGTCTGAATCGCATGCTGCACGTTTTGCAGAGGCTATGAATGATGATTTTAATACACCTCTTGCTTTAGCCGCTTTGTTTGATTTGGCTAGTGCTGTGAATAAAACCCAATCCCCTGTATTGGCACGTCAATTGAAGGCGTTAGCCGCTACCATAGGTTTATTGCAACGTGATCCTAAGGATTATTTGCAGGGGACGGTACAAGCTGTGACGAAAGACTCTATCCATTTTGGAAGCGTGCAAATTGATCAAGAAGAAATTGCTGCTTTGATACAAGCCAGGCTTGAAGCCAAAAAATCCAAAGATTTTGTATTGGCCGATCGTATTCGGAGTGAGTTGTTGGCAAAAGGGATTGTATTGGAAGATAAATCCGGCGGTTGTACAGAATGGCGTTGTGTATGAATACTAAAAATACTAAAGCGCCAGTGAGGAAAGGCGTGAAGCCTGATTATTGGGAAGAAGCTGCAGCAGCGCTCATGCAGCGTGATCGTATTTTGAATAAGCTGATTCCGCAGTTTGAGCATATGCATTTACCCGCGCCTAGAGAACCGTTTATGACGTTGGCGCGTTCCATTATTGGCCAGCAAATTTCAACCAAGGCGGCTGAAACTGTGTGGCAAAATCTCCTAGCTATTTGTCCCAGATGCACGCCGACACAAGTATTGAAAATAGGGCAGGAACGTCTTGCAAGCTGCGGTTTATCCAAGCGTAAAACGGAATACATTATTGACTTAGCAAGTCATTTCAAGGCCAAGCGTGTCCATGCAGATAAATGGGGGGAAATGGCTGATGAGGATGTGATTGCAGAATTGGTTCAAATTCGTGGTATTGGGCGCTGGACAGCTGAGATGTTTTTGATATTTAATCTGCACCGCCCTAATATTATGCCTTTAGATGATCTTGGATTACTTAAGGGGATTAGCCTCAATTATTTTGCTGGGGAGCCGGTTTCGCGCAGTGATATGCGCGAACTGTCGGCTAATTGGGAGCCTTGGCGTACTGTCGCTACTTGGTATTTGTGGCGTAGTCTTGATCCTGTTTCTATCTCATCTTCAGCCTCAACTGCGACTGATTAAATACATAATAAGTACATAAAATATTAATAAATAATAATTTTGAGAATACGATGACTAAAACGACTTTTCTTCAGTTTGAGCAACCTATTGCAGAGCTGGAATCAAAAATTGAAGATTTACGCTTTGTGCAAGATGATTCTGCGGTTGATATTTCAGAGGAAATTGATCGTCTTGCGAAAAAAAGTCAGCAATTGACGAAAGATATTTACGCCAAATTAACACCTTGGCAGATATCGCAAATTGCACGTCATCCGCAGCGGCCATACACCATGGATTATGTGCAGCATATTTTTACTGATTTTCATGAATTGCATGGTGATCGTACTTATGCGGATGATTTGTCTATTGTCGGTGGTTTGGCGCGTTTTAATGGTCAGGCATGTATGGTAATCGGTCATCAAAAAGGGCGTGATACTAAAGAGCGTGCTTTGCGCAATTTTGGTATGCCTAAGCCAGAGGGGTATCGTAAGGCAATGCGTTTGATGAAGTTGGCTGAGAAATTCAATTTGCCAATTTTTACTTTTATCGATACACCAGGCGCGTTTCCTGGTATTGACGCCGAAGAGCGTGGGCAATCTGAGGCGATTGGTCATAATTTATATGTCATGGCGGAGCTGAAAGTGCCTCTGATCGCCACCATTATTGGCGAAGGTGGTTCTGGCGGCGCGCTTGCGATTGCAGTTGGTGATGCGGTGTTGATGTTGCAGCATGCCACTTATTCGGTGATTTCGCCTGAAGGTTGTGCTTCGATTCTTTGGAAAACGGCTGAGCGTGCTTCTGATGCTGCGGAAGCCTTGGGATTGACAGCGCATCGTCTGAAAGCGATGGGGTTGGTTGATAAGATTGTTAACGAGCCATTGGGTGGCGCACATCGTGATGTCAAGCAGATGGCAGAGTTACTAAAACGCGCTTTGGCCGATGCTTTGCGCCAATTGCATGGTGTAAAAGTGAAAGACTTATTGGCGAATCGCCATGAAAAATTAATGAGTTATGGAAAATACAAGGATATGCCTCCTTCGGAATAAGACGTCGATTTGTTATTTTTTATTGGCTATTGAGTTTGGAGTAGGTCGTGGAAAGTAAACCGGCATTGTCTGTAGTCAATGTTTTTGAATGCGCGCTAGAGGAAATCCTAGCGCGTTTTTTTATGGCGAAAAATGGTGGTGATACTGCGTCATCATTTTCATTAAAAGCACAAGAAATCACGATTGCTGTGGCTTATAGCGGTGGCTTGGATTCTTTGGCTTTGTTGTTATTGATGCAAGATTACGTGCGTCGTCACAGTACGAATGGCATGCAATATGCCGCCAAATATGCGATTAAGTTATTCGCTTTTCACATTCACCACGGGCTAAGCCCACATGCCGATGTGTGGTTGGCACATAGTCAACAGGTGTGCGAACAGCTTGGCATTACGTTTAATCAGCAGAAAATTGTACTGAGTCAGAAAAATAAAACGGGTGTAGAAGAAGCGGCGCGTGTGGGGCGTTACGCTGCTTTGGGCGCCTTGTGTCAGCGTCATCAGGTGTCTTTGTTGTTAACGGCACATCATCAAGATGATCAGGCTGAAACAGTGTTGCTGCAATTGTTGCGTGGTTCTGGCGTAGCGGGTTTGTCTGGTATGGATGCCCTTAATCGTGCACCGAATTTATTGCAGCATGCGGATTTATTCATGGCTAGACCGTTGCTCTCTTTGTCGCGTGCGCAATTGGAAGGTTTCATTGCTGGTCAGGAAATTTCTTACGTTCAGGATGAGTCGAATAACGATCCACGTTTCGCACGTAATGCCTTGCGTCATCAAGTCATGCCTTCTGTCGCAAGTTGTTTTCCTGGCTTTCAGGAACGCCTTGTTCGCACAGCTCAGCATGCGCAATCGGCGCAGCGTTTGTTGGATGAATTGGCGCAGCAGGATTTGCAGATTTGCCAAAAAGATGGCTGTCTGGATATTGAACAACTCACGCAATTGAGCGCGGTGAATAGCAGCGACAGGATGGATAACCTGCTGCGTTATTGGTTGGGCTTGCATGGTTGGCGTATGCCGTCGACGGCATGGTTGGCGGAAATGCGGAGTCAATTGTTGGGGGCCAAGGCGGATGCACAAATTTGTATTTCGCATCCTGATGGGCAGATTCGGCGTTATCGCAATCGTATATTTTTGACCACTGAACAAGATTCAGAAGTGCTGAATAGCAAGCAGTCACTTGCGTTTCGTTGGCAAGGAGAAGCTCAGATTGCTTTTGCTGAGTATGGCGGGGTGCTGCATTTTGATGTGGCAGATGTGGGTCTTGATGTTGATTGGTTACGCAATCAACATTTGAGCATTGCCTATCGCCAGGGTGGTGAGCGATTAAAATTGGCGTGGAATCGACCAGGCAAGAATTTGAAACATCATTATCAAGCCTTGGGCGTTCCACCCTGGATGCGCAGCCGTTTGCCTATTGTGTCTAGCCAAGATCGCTTATTGTTTGCTGCTGGTATTGGGATGAATAGCCAGTATTGTAATCATGATAAAACGTCTGATCTTGAGGCTGAAAAGCGTATTTGCCTGCGCTGGCAACTAGATTAAAACTACTTGCCTCTCCCACCCGAGCGATGCGTGGCATTTGAGCGTGGAGAAAATTTTGCGGTTTTTGATCCTGAACCACCCCTTGGTCCCGCAGATCGTGAATTGGCAACTTTGACTACGCCGCCTGTGGGTGGGCGTGGATTGCGATGGTGACCATTTCCGCTACGAAGTTGTATGGGTTGCGCACGTGCATGAGGATCAGGTTCAAAGCCTGGAATGATTTCTTTGGGCAGCGATTGTTTGATCAACTTCTCTATGTTTTTCAACATTTCATGCTCATCGACGCAGACTAGTGACACCGCTTCACCATTCGCACCAGCGCGGCCAGTACGGCCAATTCGATGCACATAATCTTCCGGAACATTAGGTAAATCGTAATTCACGACATGCGGTAATTGATCAATATCGATACCACGCGCCGCAATGTCGGTGGCGACTAACACTTGTAACGTCCCGTTTTTGAATTCAGTCAATGCTTTGGTACGTGCAGTTTGGCTTTTGTTGCCATGAATCGCGATTGCACCGATGCTGTCACGGGCTAGCTGTTCGACCAGTTTGTTGGCACCGTGTTTGGTACGTGTAAATACCAATACCTGCGACCATTGTTTTGTTTTGATCAAATGACTAAGCATAGGGTGCTTACGATCACGGTCTACTGGATGTATTTTCTGGACAATAATCTCAACGGTGGAATTGCGACGTGCAACTTCGATGGTGGCGGGATTGTTTAACAAGCCATTGGCGAGGGCTTTGATTTCGTCAGAGAAAGTGGCTGAGAACAATAAATTTTGCCGCTTTTTGGGTAAGGCCGCGAGAATTTTGCGTATATCTCTAATAAAACCCATGTCCAGCATGCGATCGGCCTCATCCAAAACCAGAATCTCGATTTGATCAAGATTTACCGTACCTTGCTGCATGTGATCAAGTAGGCGACCTGGTGTGGCTACTAAAATATCCACACCTTGTTGCAGCAGTTTGATTTGCGGATTGATGCTGACGCCACCAAACATGACGGCTGAAGTCAGTGGCAGATATTTGCCATAAATGCGCACACTTTCTTCTACCTGTGCGGCTAATTCTCTGGTTGGTGTCAAAATCAAAGCGCGGATGGGGCGCTTTGATTTGTTATTGCTTGGTACTGCGGTATTGTTGGATAAACGATGCAAAACAGGCAGTGTAAATCCCGCTGTTTTGCCTGTCCCGGTTTGGGCGCCGGCAAGCAAATCATTGCCCGTTAGTACAGTGGGTATTGCTTGTGCTTGAATCGGAGTAGGGCTGGTGTAGCCATGATCAGCAATGGCGCGCAAGATAGCTTCGGACAAGCCGAGTTGAGTAAAAGACATAATATTTTTAATTTTTCAATCGTTGTTATTACTTTGACATGCCATCATGTAATTGACGCTGGTGTCTTGATTTAAAGAATATATTTTCAGTAAAGGGTTGTAGGTCATTCCTTTTAGTGCAGTTGTGCGCAAACCAGCGTTTCTAGTAAATTGGGATAGCTCTGCTGGCGTAATAAATTTTGCATAATCATGCGTGCCTTTGGGTAGCAGGCCTAATAGGTATTCGGCGCCAAGAATGGCAAATAGATAGGATTTCGGGTTGCGGTTAAGCGTAGAGAAAAATACGTAGCCTCCAGGTTTAACCAGCCTGGCGCAAGCTTGAACGATCGCGTCGGGGTTGGGTACGTGCTCCAGCATTTCCATGCAAGTCACTACATCATAATGATGGGGTTGGCGTACGGCTAATTCTTCTGCTGCCACCATTTCATAATGAATTTGTATTCCTGATTCTAGACTGTGCAGGTCAGCGATTTTGAGTGCTTTTTCTGACAAATCAATTCCGGTCACATGTGCGCCTTTTTTTGCCATAGATTCGGCCAAAATGCCACCACCACAACCGACATCTAGCACGGTTTTTCCGCTAAGTGCAACGTGAGCATTTATCCATTCTAATCGTAGAGGATTGATTTCATGCAGAGGACGAAATTCCGAATTAGGATCCCACCAAAGATGCGCAAGCTTGCTGAATTTTTCTACTTCTAAAGAATCGACATTCATAATAGGAATAGTAATGATAAGGATGGTGATAGGAGCGATAGTGATTTTGCTATAGCAAAATAAATGACGTAAGCAGTGTAAAGGATGTGTAATAAAAAACCCCGCTAGGCGGGGTTTTTTAATTGTGTATTACCTGCTTGTTGCATGTAATGACCAATTATTTGGTGCGAGTACCGATGACTTCAACTTCTACGCGGCGATTTTTTGCACGGCCAGCAGCAGTTTTGTTATCAGCAACAGGTTGTTTTTCGCCTTTTCCTTCAGTGTAAACACGGTTAGCGTCTATACCTTTGGATACTAAATATTGCTTAACAGCTTCTGCACGGTGAATGGATAATTTTTGATTGTAGTTAGCAGAACCAACGGAGTCGGTATGACCAACTGCAACAATGACTTCTAAATCCATGCCTTGCAATTTCGCAGCAACTTCATCGAGCTTAGCTTTTCCTTCTGTTTTTAACGCGGATTTATCAAAATCAAAAAATGCGTCGGCAGCAAAGGAAACTTTTTCAGAAACTGGCGCTGGAGCTGGTTTTGCTACAGGTGTCGGGGCAGGTGCTGGAGCTGGAGCAGGTGCCGGGGCAGGTGCCGGGGCAGGTGTTGGCGCTGGTGCGGCAACAACTGGAGCTGGCTTAGGTAGTTCGCCATCGCAACCAGGAATTGCCTCTTCCATATTCCAAAAACCTGTGCGCCAGCAATTTCCTACTGGATTACGAGCAACAACACCGCGGTTATCCAAGACGTAAGCGTTTGTATTGGCTGAACTTGGTGCTTTGATATCTTTTATTTCCTGTGCAGAAGCAGACAGAGCAACGAGCGCAGATGCGGCGAAAACCAGTTTAGCGATTGTATTCATATTTTTCCTATTAGGTTGAGCGATCATCTACAAAAAATATTTGTGGAAAATCACGTTAGATATTCTTTGACACTACCGCCTAGGATGATAACACGTAGTTCAAGTTGTTATAAAGCACAAGTTTAAGTGTGCGTCAGCAACGAAGCTAATAGGCATGCATGTTAAAATGAGCGGGTTTGTCTACCGTTATTGTTGATTTTGCAATGGCGGTTTTGATTTCCAATTTACCTCGTTAATAAAGATTTGTCGGCTCTCCAATGGATCAATTCGCAAAAGAAACTATCCCCATTTCCTTAGAAGAAGAGATGCGCAAAAGCTACCTCGATTATGCGATGAGCGTGATTGTGGGCCGTGCTTTGCCAGACGTGCGTGATGGTTTAAAGCCTGTGCATCGCCGCGTCCTTTTTGCCATGCATGAAATGAACAACGTCTGGAATCGCCCTTACGTCAAATGCGCACGTGTAGTCGGTGAAGTGATGGGTAAATACCATCCTCATGGTGATCAGTCGATTTACGACACCTTGGTGCGGATGGCGCAGGATTTTTCCTTGCGTTACACCTTGGTGGATGGACAGGGTAACTTTGGTTCGGTGGATGGCGATAATGCTGCGGCGATGCGTTACACAGAGTGTCGTTTGGACAAAATTGCTAGTGAAATTTTGGCAGATATTGAAAAAGACACGGTCGATTTCGTTCCCAACTATGATGGCAAGGAAAAAGAGCCATCCGTATTGCCGACCAAACTGCCCAATTTGCTGATCAACGGTTCTTCCGGGATTGCGGTTGGTATGGCGACTAATATTCCGCCGCACAACATTACTGAGGTCATCCAAGGCGCGTTGCATTTATTGCACAACGTTGATTGCACGATTGATGAATTGATTGACCTTATTCCTGCACCTGATTTCCCGACTGCCGGCATTATTTACGGCGTTGCTGGTGTACGTGATGGTTATCGTACTGGTCGTGGTCGGATTGTGATGCGTGCTAAGACGCATTTTGAAGAATTCGGCAAAGAAGGTCGTACCGCCATTATCGTCGATGAGTTGCCCTATCAAGTGAATAAAAAATCCTTGCTGGAACGCATCGCTGAAAACGTGAGAGACAAGAAGCTCGACGGTATTTCTGATATTCGAGATGAGTCGGATAAATCCGGTATGCGCGTGGTGATTGAGTTAAAACGCAACGAAGTACCCGATGTTGTTCTCAATAATCTCTACAAACAAACTCAGTTGCAAGATACGTTTGGCATGAATATGGTGGCGTTGGTCAATGGCCAACCTAAGTTGCTGAATTTGAAGCAAATGCTGGAATGCTTTTTGTCGCATCGACGTGAAGTGGTGACACGTCGTACCGTATTTGAGTTGCGCAAAGCGCGTGAGCGTGGTCATGTGTTGGAAGGTTTGGCGGTTGCATTGGCGAATATCGATGATTTCATTGCGATCATTAAAGCTGCGCCTACGCCACCGATTGCGAAACAAGAATTGATGTTGCGCGCCTGGGATTCTTCCATGGTGCGTGAAATGTTGGCGCGTACCAGTGCCGATAATGCGGGTGGAATTGAGGCTTTCCGCCCTGAAAATTTGCCTAAACATTACGGTATCCAACCTGATGGTTTGTACAAATTGTCTGATGATCAGGCGCAGGAAATTTTGCAAATGCGCTTGCAACGTTTGACTGGTTTGGAACAAGACAAGATCGTCAATGAATACAAAGAAGTGATGGCGCAAATCGCTGATTTGTTGGATATTTTATCCAAGCCAGAGCGCGTCACTCGCATCATTTCTGATGAATTGACAATAGTAAAAAATGAGTATGGCGAAGGCTCGAAAGATGTACGTCGCTCGCAAATCGAACTCAATGCCAACGATTTAGAAACGGAAGATTTGATTACGCCGCAAGACATGGTGGTGACCTTGTCGCATACCGGTTATATGAAATCGCAACCCGTTTCAGAATACCGGGCGCAAAAGCGTGGTGGTCGTGGCAAGCAAGCGATGGCAACCAAGGATGATGATTGGATTGATCATTTGTTTATTGCCAACACACATGATTACATTTTGTGTTTTTCCGATCATGGGCGCGTGTATTGGTTGAAAGTCTGGGAAGTGCCGCAGGGTTCGCGCAATTCGCGTGGTAAACCTATCGTCAATATGTTCCCGTTGCAGGAAGATGAAAAAGTCACTGTGATTCTGCCGGTTTCTGGTGAGAACCGCAGCTTCCCAGATGATCGTTATATTTTCATGGCGACTAGCTTGGGTACTGTTAAAAAGACACCGTTGTCAGACTTTAGCAATCCACGTAAGGCGGGGATCATTGCCGTTGCGTTGGATGAAGGTGATTTCTTGATTGGCGCGGCATTAACCGATGGCGCGCATGACGTCATGCTGTTTTCTGATGCCGGCAAAGCGGTGCGTTTTGATGAAAATGACGTGCGTCCAATGGGCCGTACTGCGCGCGGTGTGCGTGGTATGAACTTGGATGAAACGCAACAAGTCATTGCCTTGCTGGTGGCGGAAAATGAACAGCAATCAGTCTTGACGGCAACTGAAAACGGTTACGGCAAACGCACGCCAATTACGGAATACACGCGTCATGGTCGTGGCACCAAGGGCATGATTGCGATTCAAACCAGTGAACGTAATGGCAAAGTGGTGGCGGCGACTTTAGTTGAGCCAACCGATGAAATTATGCTGATTACAACTGGTGGTGTCTTGATCCGTACCCGTGTTTCTGAAATTCGTGAAATGGGACGTGCGACGCAGGGTGTGACTTTGATTTCCGTCGAGGATGGCAGCAAGTTGAGTGGTTTGCAACGTGTGGTGGAATCGGATGTTGAGTCTGATACGGAATCCGAGAGCGAGGCTGACGTAGATTCTGCTGCAGATCAATTGGAGTCGTAAGCGCTATGACAACACCTATTTATAATTTTTCTCCTGGTCCGGCGCTTTTGCCGCCAGAAGTATTGCAACAAGCGGCAGCAGAAATGGTGAATTGGCATGGCAGTGGCATGTCAGTGATGGAAATGAGCCATCGTGGTAAAGAATTCATGTCGATTTTGGAAAGTGCGCAAAGAGATTTACGTACTTTGCTGAATGTGCCATCGAATTACAAAATTCTTTTCATGCAGGGTGGAGCGTTAGCCGAAAATGCCATCATTCCAATGAATTTAGTGGGGCGTGTGAGTCCGCAGCCAGCGACGATTGATTTTATTCACACGGGTGCGTGGTCAGGAAAATCAATCAAAGAAGCAGCTAAATACGCCAAGGTCAATGTTGCAGCTTCTTCTGAAGGACAAAAATTCCAGACCATTCCAGATCGTGCATTGTGGCAATTGTCCAAAGATGCAGCTTATTTACATATTTGCAGCAATGAAACCATAGACGGGCTTGAGTACCATTTCACGCCTGATGTGGGGGATGTGCCCCTGGTGGCGGATATGTCATCGCATATCTTGTCTCGTGTGATTGATGTTTCTCGCTATGGTGTAATTTTTGCGGGTGCCCAAAAGAATATTGGCCCAGCCGGTCTTACCATCGTGATTGTCCGAGAAGATTTGATCGGCCACGCTTTGCCATATTGTCCTTCTGCGTTTGACTGGAAAATCGTGGCAGACAACGATTCCATGTACAACACGCCGCCGACTTATGCGATTTATATCGCTGGTTTGGTATTTCAATGGTTGTTGCGCCAAGGTGGCGTGGCGGTGATGGAGCAAAAAAATATTGCCAAAGCAGCGTTGTTGTATGACTACTTAGATTCGACCAATTTTTATCGCAATGACGTAGCCAAAGATTGTCGTTCACGTATGAACGCTCCTTTTTTCTTGCGTGATGAATCGTTAAACGACGCTTTCTTGGCGGGTGCAAAAGAAGCAGGCTTGGTGCAATTGAAGGGCCATAAATCGGTCGGCGGAATGCGGGCGTCGATTTATAACGCCATGCCAATCGAAGGCATAGAAGCATTGCTGGCTTATATGCGAAAGTTTGCGGATAAAAACGCTTAATTTGCTCCCTCTCCCTCTCCCTAGCCCTTGTATGCTCTCCCGCTGATGTGGGAGAGGGGATTAAACAAGTAGTTTTAGCTTTTTCCACTGAATTAACACTAAATAAACATGGATGACAAACTCAAACCCTTGCGTGCGCAGATTGATCAAATTGATGAACAAATCCTCGATTTATTAAATCGCCGTGCCTGTGTGGCGCAACAAGTGGGTCATGTCAAAGCTGTTGAGAATGCACCCGTGTTTCGTCCTGAGCGCGAGGCGCAGGTGTTGGCGGGTGTGGCAGAACGTAATCCTGGCCCGATGAAAAACGTGGATGTGCAGGCGGTTTTTCGGGAAATTATGTCCGCTTGCCGTGCTTTGGAAAGACGGGTGGTGGTTGCTTATTTAGGTCCAGTTGGCACGTTTAGTGAGCAAGCGGTGTATCAGCAATTTGGTCATGCTGTGCAGGGTTTGCCTTGCGCGTCGATTGATGAAGTGTTTCGTGCTACCGAAACCGGAGCGGCGGATTTTGGCGTAGTGCCGGCTGAAAATTCGAGCGAAGGTGTGGTCAATCGTACTTTGGATTTGCTATTGCAAACAACTTTGTCCATTTGTGGTGAAGTGGTGTTGCTGGTACGGCATAACTTGATGAGTCAATCGGGTCGCATGGATGGCGTGACGTGCATTGCTGCGCATACCCAGGCATTGGCGCAATGTCAAAACTGGCTGAATCAACATTATCCTGATACCGAACGCAAAGCACTGGTGTCGAACGCGGAAGCAGCGCGTATTGCTGGCGAGGATCCGACAATGGCGGCGATTGCCAGCGAAGCAGCGGGGCATACTTATCGATTGCAAGTGGTGCAGTCGCATATTCAGGATGACGCGCATAACCGTACTCGTTTTGTCGTGCTCGGCCAGCAGCAGGTGATGCCTAGTGGCAAAGATAAAACTTCGCTGGTGCTGTCGGTCCCGAATAAGGCTGGTGCCGTGTATGGCTTGCTTGCTCCCTTAGCACAGTATGGTGTTTCCATGACACGTTTTGAGTCGCGCCCGGCGCGCATGGGGGGCTGGGAATACTATTTTTATGTGGATATCGAAGGCCATGTGCAAGATGAAAAAGTGGCGCAGGCATTGGCAGAGTTGAAGCAGCAGGCTGCTTTCTTCAAAATCCTGGGTTCCTATCCTTTGGCGTTGCAATAAAGTTTTTTTCATTCTCTTCTCTTATCTTTAATTACCTTTAATTACCTTTAATTTACTTATTTTTCCCATGACCACTTTATTTGGTTCTGACGCCATTCGCGCCATTGCTCCTTACCAGGGCGGTAAACCCATTGCTGAAGTCGCGCGTGAATTTGATTTGGATGTGAGCAAAATCATCAAATTGGCTTCGAATGAAAACCCATTAGGTACGCCAGAATCCGCCAGACAAGCCATGTTGCAAGCGGCGGCTGATGTAGGACGTTATCCCGATGCGAATGGTTTTGATTTGAAAGCAGCCATCAGCGCCAAATATCATGTACCACAAACGTGGATTACCTTGGGCAATGGCAGTAATGATTTGCTGGAATTGGCTGCGCACGCTTTGGTGCAAGCTGGGCAGGCGGTGATGTATGCGCAATATTCCTTCCTGGTGTACGCTTTGGCGACGCAAGCGGTCGGCGCACGTGCGATTGTGGTGCCGGCTAAAGAATACGGACACGATTTGCCTGCCATGTTGCAAGCCATCACGCCGGATACCAAATTGATTTTTATTGCTAATCCCAATAATCCAACTGGCACGTTTATTCCCGCTCCACAAATTGAAGCGTTTTTAAAGGCGGTGCCTGAACATATCGTGGTTGTGTTGGATGAGGCGTATAACGAGTTTTTGGCACCAGAATGCCAGTTTGAATCGACAGCGTGGGTGAAACAATTCCCCAATTTAATCGTCACGCGCACGTTCTCCAAAGCCTATGGTTTAGCGGGTGTACGGGTTGGTTTTGCGATTGCGCAGGCACCGATTACGGATTTGCTAAATCGCATTCGTCAGCCATTTAATGTCAATTCTCTAGCGCAGGCAGCGGCAATTGCGGCTTTGCATGATGCGGATTTTTTGCAAAAAAGCGTGCAATGCAATACGGCGGGTTATGCGCAATTGACGCAGGCGTTTGATGCGATGAAACTGACTTATTTGCCTTCGCATGGCAATTTTGTGATGGTGAAAGTGGGTGAGGATGAGCAGGCCGGTGCAAGAGTCAATCTGGCTTTGCTCAAACAAGGCATTATCGTGCGCCCAGTTGCGAATTACGGTTTGCCGCAATGGTTGCGGATTTCGATTGGTTTGCCGCATGAGAATGCTGCGTTTATTGATGCTTTAAAAGAATTAATTTAACCCAAACCGTCGTTCCCGCGGGTTTAGGCGGGAACCCAGCGTCTTTCGTTGTCGACTGCTAAAAGCCACTGGGTCCCCGACTAAAGCACTCGGGGACGACGGGTTTAAGTTTTTCAGTATTACCATCGTTTCTGCAGGAGCGACGGGTAGTTCAGTGACAAATTAATCTAATTTTCTATGTTCAAAAAAATCGCTATTTTTGGTGTTGGCCTGATCGGTGGCTCATTTGCTCTGGCGCTCAAAAAAGCACAGGTGGTGCAGCATGTTGTGGGGATTGGCCGTTCAAGCAGCTCCTTGTTACGAGCGCAGCAACTAGGCATCATCGATAGCATTGCCACCTCAACCTCGATATCTGTTGCGATCCAAGATGCCGATTTGATTTTGCTGGCTGCACCGGTGGCGCAAACCGCCAATATTTTGGCTGCGATTGCACCGCATTTGCAGCCACATACCATCGTCACGGATGCTGGCAGTACCAAAAACGATGTGATCGCCGCCGCCAGGCTAGCTTTGGGCGAAAAAATTACCCAGTTCGTACCCGCCCATCCGATTGCTGGACGTGAAATGCATGGCCCAGAAGCGGCGCTTGCTGATTTATATCAAGGCAAAAAAACAGTCATCACGCCTTTGCCGGAAAATTCCCCACAATCTATTGAAACCGTAAGCGCTGCGTGGGGTCATTGTGGCGCCATCATCCATCAACTCACGCCAGAGCAGCATGATGGTGTGTTTGCCGCCGTCAGCCATTTACCGCATTTGCTGGCTTATGCCTTGGTGGATGAGATTGCTAATAAACCACACGCTGATGTGTTGTTCCAATACGCCGCTAGCGGGTTTCGTGATTTCACCCGTATCGCTGGATCGTCACCTGAAATGTGGCGTGACATTAGCCTAGCCAACCAGGCGGCGCTATTGGTGGAGCTGGATGCCTATATGGCGCAGCTGGCGACACTGCGTACCTTGTTGGCGAATGGCGATGGCCCTGGTTTGCAAGCTCTGTATGCCAATGCGCAACAGGCAAGGCAGGCGTGGGGACGTGCTATTGAGGCAGTGGAAAAGTAGGGCAAATAGGGCACCCACAAGGGGTGCCCCTACAAAATTTACGTCACATCTTATTGGGAGGCTCATCCATGCATATTGCAAATATTCCTTTTGGTATTACCGATTGGTCCAGCATTCCAGTGACAGAACACAAAGGTGAAATAGGCATCGCTTACTGGCGTACTTGCAATTTCGGTGACATTCGCGTGCGTATGGTTGAGTACACCCCGGGTTATCTGGCGGATCACTGGTGCCGCAAGGGGCATATTTTGTTATGCCTGGAAGGCGAGTTAGAAAGCGAGTTGGACGATGGCCGCAAATTTGTGCTGACACCTGGTGTCAGTTACCAGGTGGCTGATAACGCCGAAGCGCATCGTTCTTATACGCGTACTGGGGCCAAGCTTTTTATTGTGGATTGAGTTGTTCGCGTACTTTTATTACATTCATCACCAAAATCTTGTGGTAGCCGGCGCGGCAATTCAAAACCACAAGCATTCAATCGTTCTGGGTACCCACAAGGCCTGCTTCTATCAAAAATGGCTGAAATCATCGTAGGGGCATCCCTTGTGGGTGCCCTGTTCGCACCAGGTTATCTGACCATTTATTGAATCATGTAATTTCCCCGTAGTACCTAACCCAGCATTTTATCGATACGTCATATTTGTATTATTTATTTAATAATAAATTGTCATTTGTGCTATATTTAATTATGTCTTTTTGTTAATTAAATACTTGGTACCAAGCGATGCTACCAAACGACGATATCAAACGATTTCAGTTTGAGTTGAATGCAAAAAATGCAATATGGGTATAAAAATGTCTCCTCTTATTTCCGCCAAGATTGCGCATTTTTCAGCTTAGTTTGCCTCATCTGGCCCGGCAGAAACGCTGCTGCACCAGATGACTCCTCAGCAAAAAATAGCATTAGCCACGCAAATAAGAGCGGGTCATGCAGACGCTATTTTTAAAGTCACGCATGGGCCTGTTTCAATAGAAGAACAAGCAGAACGGCGGCATTTTTTTGCTAATGCTGATGTGCAGCGGAAATTAGTCAAAGGATGGATACACGGCACGATGACAGAGCCTGCCATCATTGAGGCAATGAAAGAGACTGGCGTGGTGTTAACTGAGGATGCAGGCGACAAGATATGGCATGCGAAGTCTGCTTTGATGCTAGATACCTTTCAAAATCGGCCAGAGACTTTGTCGGTTCTTCCCTTGCTGAAAAATCTTTCGGTTGAGCGCAAACGGGAAATTGCTAATACTTGTGTGGAACGTTATCAAGATTTTGCGCAGCTGAGTGCACGCTCAGCTCGCCAGTATTACAAAAGTGTTTGGAAGAATGATGGTTTTCAGAAATTGGCTGCCGATTTGATTGCAGCGCTCGATTCTCATGATGATTTGCGTACTGAATTGATTGCATGTACAGGTACGTATCACAATGCAAAAAATCTAAAAGAAGTTGAAGTTCCATTAACGTTATCAACATCATTAACATCATTAACGGTTCCAACATCCAATGCGTCACGTCATGTTCATTTTGAACAAGTGGTTTCGGCAACGCCAACAACAAATATATTTACTGATTCAGTTAAAGGTCTAACAACATCAAATATCCCTGTTCCCAGTATCAGGTCAGCAATTAATTTTAGCGGTCTTGGTGCGGTTGCGTTGCAACTCCTCGTTTATGCCAGCAACCAAAATCGACTTGTCGGAGCAATGGATGGATTGATGATTACAAACTCATTCTTAAGCCCGCTTAGCATGTTTGCTTTTCAAGATTTTCAATATGGCTCGGATGTCACGCCATTTAATGTAAGCAATGTAAACAATACAAAATCGGATTTTCAATATATTTCATTTGATGAGCTTGACATTGGCGAGGATGAATTTGATGTCCCTAAACCTGAAATTGATGTCCTGGAATATCAATTTGCGTCCTATAACGCTTTTTTGAATTTTGGTGCAAACAACGCATCCCAACCTGTTTCTTATATATCGTTTGGTGATGTTGGTGATTATGGGTGGAGTACTGCCGCGACTGGTATGAATGATGATGCGGAATACGCTGATATGCCGGCGTTGGTGCCTTATGAGCCAGAGCGGAATGTCGAATAGTCCACATCATTTGTGCGGGAACGATGGTAATACGGAAAAACTTAAATCCGTCGTCCCCGAGTGTTTAGTCGGGGACCCAGTGGCTTTTAGCAATCAACAACGAAAGACGCTGGGTTCCCGCCTAAACCTGCGGGAACGACGGGGTGAATGGACAGCTTAAACTTCTCTAAAAATACGTACGCTAGTCTTATCCACTTCTGCCCAGCAGCGTTTTTTGCTAACTTTGACCGCACAGGTCAGTGCGCCGGGCAAGGCTAGGACGCCATCGGCGATGCGGTTGGCGATGGTTTCTATCAGATAGGTTTTGCTGCTGGTGGATTGTTTGACGCATTCTCTGACTTTGGCGTAATCAAAACCTTCCAATAAACCTTCTTTGGAATCGGGGATGCGTGTTCTTGCATCGTCGAATCCGACTTCCACATCAATAATCAAGCGTTGAATGCGGCCATGTTCTTGCGGCTCTACGCCGATTTCGATATCGACTTCCATACATTCCAAGGATACATAGGCGAGTTTGGGGCGAGAAGTGACATTGGTGGAAGAAGAGGAAGCCTGATTCAAGTTATTCATAAAATTTCCAAATTTATTTAAATTATTGCAATTTATTCTAAAAAAATCGACCTGCCGCCATCGACGTTCAGGGTGGTGCCAGTCGTAAAAGTCGCATCGCATAACAAGAATTCTACGGCTGCGGCGAGCTCTTCAAATGTGCCGGTTCGGCCTAATGGCGTGGTGCGTAATATTTGTACCTGGCGTTCCGGCGAAATGCTGGCGGGCGCATCGTTGGCTGGCCATTCTAGTGATCCAGGCGCAACGGCATTGACGCGTATCTGTGGTGCCAGTTCGGTGGCTAGCGCGCGTACTGCGGTGGCTAATGCGCCTTTGGCAATGTGATAGGTTAAGTGGGTTTTTGCGGGGCGTTCGACATGGATGTCGGTGATAGCGACGATGGCACCATGATTGGTGGCGAGGGCGGTTTTGCAATGTTGTATTAATGTCAAATGACCAGTGAGATGGCTTTCGATATCGGCATCTAGCGATGTCGAAAAGTCATCTAAGTTTGAATGCAGATAGCTAGAAGCACTGGCAACCAGACCGACGATGGAATGAAGATACGGTGGTATGGCTATGGTTCGGTTGAGTTCCGCCTGCCAGACGACGGCGCTATTTGCCCGTAGGGCGTTCAACTCAAGCGCCAGAGCGTGTGCAGCCGATAGCGATGTATGGCAATGCACAATGATGCGATAACCGCGCTGATGCAGGCGTCTGGCAATCGCCGCACCACCGCGTTTGGCAGCACCGGTGATCAAGATAGTTGGCATAGGGTTATTCATTTCGATGAGGCGCTCCTGCAGCAATCATCAATATATTGATTTGCTCGCTATGGACTCGATAGATAATTCTGGTTGGACCAACGTGAATGCATTGGTATCCTGATAAGTCGCTTACGAGAGGTTGTCCTAGTTTGTCTGGTTGACCTTGAGTCAACTTATTTTCAATGACTTTTAAAATTGCTTTGCTTTCTGCACGGCCTAGGCTGATTAAATCCTGTTCGACTTCAGGATGATAAGAGAGCGTCCACGTCATGAATCATTGTCCCCAAAACGCGCCAGCATATCGGCATGAGAAAGTGGTTGCGATCGCTGGGACGATTGTGTTTGTTTACTTAATGATAAGCGGTTGCGTGCGGCGGCTTCAATCCGCAAGTCTTCCAGTTCTGTCATCAGTGATTCATATACTGCTGTCGGTAACATCACAGCAGTGGGGCGGTTATCGCGCATGACGACGTAACGATCTTGGCTGCCATCGGCCATACGATCTAGTAATAAACGTGCATTTTTTTGGAGTTCAGTCGATGAAATAGCTTGATCGGCACGCTCAAGTAACATGTTGGAAATCTCTTTTCTCTCTTTTTGTTGCAATACAATCTTATTTTAATATTATTTAAATATGACCTCGATACAGGTGAGGGGCCGTATTCTATCTTTATTTGACATTCTGAGTTGGGGGCTAATGTATATTTGGCAAGTTATAACAAGCTAAAAACTTTGTCATCACCCTGTCATCACCCTGTCATCACCCTGTCATCACCCTGTCATCACCCTGTCATTACCCTGTCATTACCCTGTCATTACCCTGTCATTACCCTGTCATTACCCTGTCATTACCCTGTCATTACCCTTTAATGACCTTGTAATAAGTTGTAATAAATCGTTGTTGATGTACGTAATTTGTGTTGGATTAAATGCGGCACTTGAAAAAACATTTCACAACCCCATTTGGCCGTGGTGTCAAATTTCCGTATGAAATTTAATATCAATAAATATTAAAAATTAATAAGCAATTAAATTAATAATTTAATAATAAATCATTGGAGATGATTAAATGCAAGATTTAGAAAAACAAGCTGAAAAAGTTGAACCTAGTATTGAGCAAACAACAGAAAAATCAGATAGCGCGCAGTCTGGCCCGAGTTTGGTCGAACAATTAGTACAGGCAGAAGCGAGTTTGGCTGAAATGCGAGACGCATATTTGCGTGCTAAAGCCGAAGCAGAAAACAGTCGTCGTCGTGGCCAAGAAGACGTCAGTAAAGCGTACAAATTTGCAATCGAAGGATTTGCTGAATCTTTGTTGCCGGTAAAAGACAGCTTGGAAATGGCACTCAAAGTAGAAACTCCATCGATTGAGTCGCTCAAAGAAGGCGTAGAAATGACATTAAAACAATTGTCAACCGCCTTTGAGAAAAATCGTTTATTAGAAGTCCAACCTGCGCAAGGTGAAAAGCTGGATCCGCTCAAACATCAAGCCGTGTCTGTCGTGCCGTCAGAGCAAGAAGCCAACACCGTTGTGTCAGTCTTGCAAAAAGGCTACATGATCGCCGATCGTTTGTTGCGTCCCGCTATTGTTACAGTTGCACAAGCAAAATAATCAAAAAAAGACTTGAAACGGCGGTGTTTTTCCCTATATGACAATTCGTGGAAAATCGTAGAAATCCAAAAAATTTACAAAATTTAAAAATTTAAAATCTTATTATTAAGGAAATAAAATCATGGCACAAAAAAAATACATTATCGGGATTGATTTAGGTACCACCAACTCTTGCGTGTCCGTCATGGAAGGCGGTCAGGCTAAGGTTATCGAAAACTCCGAAGGCGCGCGTACCACGCCATCTATCATTGCTTATCAAGAAGATGGTGAGATTCTGGTTGGTGCCTCCGCCAAACGTCAGGCTGTCACTAATCCAAAAAACACCCTCTACGCTGTTAAGCGTTTGATCGGTCGTAAGTTTGAAGAAAAAGCCGTACAAAAAGACATCGAATTGATGCCTTATTCCATCGTTAAAGCAGACAACGGTGATGCATGGGTAGGCGTGCGTGACAAGAAATTGGCACCGCCGCAAATTTCTGCCGAAGTATTACGCAAAATGAAAAAAACAGCCGAAGATTATCTCGGTGAAGAAGTTACCGAAGCCGTCATTACTGTACCAGCGTATTTTAACGATGCACAACGTCAAGCAACCAAAGATGCCGGTCGTATCGCTGGTTTGGAAGTCAAACGTATCATCAATGAACCAACGGCTGCTGCGCTGGCGTTTGGTTTGGATAAAAATGAAAAAGGCGATCGCAAAATTGCGGTTTACGATTTGGGCGGCGGTACGTTTGACGTTTCCATCATTGAAATCGCTGACGTCGATGGCGAAAAACAATTTGAAGTCTTGTCCACCAATGGCGATACCTTCCTGGGTGGTGAAGATTTTGACCAACGCATCATCGATTACATCATTGATGAATTCAAGAAAATCAACGGTATTGATTTGAAGAAAGACCCAATCGCCTTGCAACGTATTAAAGCATCGGCAGAGCGCACCAAGATTGAATTGTCTTCTTCCCAGCAAACAGAAATCAACGAGCCCTACATCGCAATGGCAAATGGCGCGCCAGTGCATTTGAACTTGAAGATGACACGTGCCAAGTTGGAATCTTTGGTTGAAGAATTGATTGCGCAAACGATAGAACCATGCCGTCTGGCGATTAAAGATGCAGGTGTGAAGGTTTCTGACATCGACGATATTATTTTGGTTGGCGGTATGACTCGCATGCCAAAAGTGCAAGAAAAGGTGAAAGAATTTTTTGGTAAAGATCCACGTAAAGACGTTAACCCAGACGAAGCCGTTGCGGTTGGTGCGGCAATTCAAGGTTCTGTTTTATCTGGCGATCGTAAAGATTTGTTGTTATTGGACGTCACGCCATTGTCACTTGGGATCGAAACCATGGGCGGTGTGATGACCAAGATGATTCAAAAAAACACCACCATTCCAACTAAATTTAGTCAAGTATTCTCTACCGCTGACGACAATCAACCAGCAGTAACCATCAAGGTATACCAAGGTGAACGTGAAATCGCAGCGGGTAACAAAGGCTTGGGCGAATTCAATTTGGAAGGAATTCCACCGGCGCCACGTGGTACACCGCAAATTGAAGTGACTTTCGATATCGATGCCAACGGTATTTTGCATGTCGGCGCAAAAGACAAAGCGACTGGCAAAGAAAACAAAATCACTATTAAAGCTAATTCCGGCTTGTCAGAAGAAGAAATTCAAAAAATGGTGAAAGACGCCGAATTGAATGCGGAAGAAGATCGCAAGGTGAAAGAATTGGCTGAATCCCGCAATCAAGCCGATGCTTTGGTTCATTCCACCAAAAAATCGTTGAACGAGTATGGCGACAAACTCGAAGCTGGTGAAAAAGAAAAAATCGAAGCAGCTATCCAAGATTTGGAAGGCGTGTTGAAGAGCAGTGACAAGGCAGAAATCGATGCCAAGGTTGCGGCTCTGTCTACTGCTGCACAAAAATTAGGCGAAAAAATGTACGCTGACATGCAAGCGCAACAAGCGGCTGGTGCAGATGGGGCAGCAGGTGCTGGTGCGGCCGATGCTAAACCACAAGCTGAAGATGTTGTGGATGCTGATTTTAAAGAAGTGAAAGATAAATAATCAGGTACAGCTAAAGATAATCATAGATTATCAACAGGCCTCGCAGACCGTTCTGTGATGGCTCGCCGAGTGATGGTTTGCTGTGCAACCTGTTACTCGGCGTTTTCGTTTAAATAACAAGGTGTGAAATAAGATGGCGAAGCGTGATTATTACGAAATACTTGGGGTGGCAAAAAATGCCAGCGACGATGAAATCAAAAAGGCTTATCGCAAGCTGGCGATGAAATATCACCCCGACCGTAATCCAGATCATAAAGAATCGGAAGAAAAGTTTAAGGAAATCAAAGAAGCGTATGAGATGTTGTCTGATGCGCAAAAGCGTGAAGCCTACGATCGTTATGGCCATGCTGGTGTGGATCCCAATATGGGTGGTGGTGGATTTGGCGGAGGCGGTGGAGGTTTCTCCGACGCATTTGGCGATATTTTTGGCGATATTTTTGGTGGCGGACGTGGCGGGCGTAGTGGTGGGCCACAAGTGCATCGTGGTGCTGATTTGCGCTACAACCTGGAAATTTCGTTAGAGCAAGCGGCGAACGGTTTTGATACTACGATACGCGTTCCATCGTGGGATAAATGTGAGCCTTGTGGTGGTTCAGGGGCTAAACCTGGAACTTCACCCACGACTTGTACCACTTGTGGTGGGCATGGTCAGGTGCGTATGCAACAGGGGTTTTTCAGTATTCAACAAACTTGCCCTAAGTGCCATGGGACTGGCAAGGTCATTACTGATCCTTGCACCTCCTGTAGTGGTGCTGGTCGTATTAAGCGCAATAAAACGTTGGAAGTCAAAATCCCAGCCGGTATTGATCATGGCATGCGCATTCGCTCTGCTGGTAATGGTGAGCCGGGCACCAATGGTGGTCCTTCTGGTGATTTGTATGTGGAAATTCATATCAAACAGCACGCAGTGTTCCAGCGTGATGGTGATGATTTACATTGTGAAATGCCGATTTCTTTTGTCAAAGCAGCTTTGGGTGGGGAGATTGAAGTTCCTACTTTGAACGGTAAAGTGTCATTTCCTATTCCCGAGGGAACGCAGACTGGCAAAACCTTCCGTTTACGTGGCAAGGGGGTTAAAGGGGTACGTTCCAGTTATGCAGGCGATTTGTTTTGCCATGTTGTCATTGAAACACCCGTCAAATTGACTGAGAAGCAAAAAACGCTGTTGCAGGATTTTGAGCGCTTAACCACAGAGGGTGGGGCTAAACATAGTCCGCAAAGCAAAACCTGGATGGATAAGGTAAAGGCGTTTTTTGAGTGATGCCCACTATGGTAGGGTGTCAATAAGCGGAGCACATTGCGCTGTGCTTATTGCACCCTAGTGAGCTGGTTTCTAAGTTTTCCTTAGAAACAATGTTCAGGCGCCGGAAAAGAACCATCTTTCACGGCGCCAATATAAGCCTGAATTGCTGCATCAATACTGTCTCTCCCCTGCATAAAATTCTTCACAAAGCGTGCTTTGCGGCCAGGAAAAACGCCTAATAAATCGTGCATCACCAATACTTGACCTGAACAATCCGCACCAGCGCCGATGCCGATGGTGGGGATGTGGAGTAATTCCGTGATTTCTTTGCCTAAATTGGCTGGAATCGCTTCCAGCAACAAGGCGCATGCGCCGGCTTCTTGTAGTGCCAGGGCGTCGGCTTTGAGTGCTTCTGCCGCTTGGTGTGTTTTTCCTTGCACTTTGTATCCGCCTAATTGGTGTACTGATTGTGGTGTTAAGCCGATATGAGCGCAAACGGGAATGGCACGTTCGGTTAAAAAGCGAATAGTCTCGGCCAGCCATACGCCGCCTTCAAGTTTGACCATCTGCGCACCGGCTTGCATGAGTTGAACCGCGTTTTGGAAGGCAGTTTCTGCTGTGGGATAGCTGCCAAATGGCATATCTGCCGCAATCAATGCAGTTTGATTGCCGCGCGCTACGCTACTGGTGTGGTAAATCATGTCCGCCAGTGTGACGGGCAGGGTAGAGGTGTGACCTTGGCATACCATGCCCAGTGAGTCGCCGATAAGCAAGATGTCGATACCGCAACGATCCATTAATGCAGCAAAGCTGGCGTCGTAACAGGTCAACATGGTGATTTTGTCGTTGGTTGTACGCATGGCTTTTAGGGTGGGAATGGTGACGACCGGGCGTGGTTTCGTACCTTCGGCTTGATGTAAATATCCCGTCATTCTTTATTCTCCTATTGGTAATCTGGCAATCATTGATATTCATTACAAAGCATGAATGCTTTGTTTAGCCACATTGGAAAGAAAATCTTGCGCCGCTCCTAATCCAGGGATGTGGATGTCTGGATTGATTTGCAATAATGGCAATAGTACGAATGCCCGTTGCGTCAGGTGTGGGTGAGGAATAGTCAAAATTGCCGAGTCAATTTGTTCAGTTCCATACAGCAAAATATCCAGATCCATAGTGCGCGGTGCGTGCCAATAAGGTCGTGTGCGACCAAATGTTGTTTCTATAGATTGCAATTCGGTCAGCAATTGTGGTGCCGATAGCGTGGTATGAATTTGCACCACGGCGTTGACGTAATCATCCCCATCGGCATCTTGCGGTGCGCTGCGAAACAAGCCTGATTGCGCAATCAGGCGGCTGTCGGGTAATTGTTTGAGCTGCGCGATCGCTGCGTTGACGTTTCGTTCCGGTTGCCCCAGATTGGCACCAATCCCAATGTAGGTTTCATAGGTTTGCTGCATAGTTTGTTTGATTTAATTTATTTATTTTCTTGTTTGCCTGATACATCGATATTCATATCAATCGATTGTTGAGTGGCGCTGCGGCGGCGTCTCGGACGTTTTTTTGCGGCTGTTTTTTCAGATTTGTCGGACTTTTCTGGCTTGATTTTTGCGTTGAGTAAAGCTTCTCTACCGGCAGGGTCGCCTTCATAAAATGCCGTCCACCATTCACCTATGCTGGCATCAATTTCACCCGAGGCGCAGCGTAGTAAGAGAAAATCGTAAGCGGCGCGGAAGCGTAAATGCTCTATCAATTTATAGGGTGATTTGCCAACACGGCGTTCGAAGCGCGGTTGCATGGCCCAGATTTCGCGCATGTCTGAGCCAATTTTGCGCTGTATTGCCAGTTTTTCAGTTTGCATCTCCAGCACATCGTCTGCCGCCAGATGCAGAGCAGGGATGGGAAATTCACCAGCGGCTTGGTAGGCGTTCCATTTTTCCAATACTTGATGCCATAGCAGCGTCGCAAATAAAAAGCTGGGCGAGGTCGTTTTGTTCGCCTGTACTCTTGCATCGGTATTCGCTAATGCTAACGTGACAAACTTGGCGCCCAGTGGTTGTTCTAGTACGACATCCAAAAGGGGTAATAAACCATGGTGCAAGCCTTCTTTGCGTAATTGTTCTAAACATGCCATTGCGTGGCCGCTGGTCAATGATTTGAGCATTTCATCGAAGACTCGAGCGGCGGGCACGTTGTTGATTAAAGTGGCCATGACAGCAATGGGCGCAGCGGTGGCTGGGTCGATAGTAAAGCCCAATTTGGCCGCAAAACGAACCACGCGCAACATGCGGACGGGATCTTCCCGATAGCGGGCTTCTGGTACGCCTATCATGCGCAGGGTTTTTTGACGGATGTCCTGAATGCCGTTGTGATAATCCAGCACCACTTGTGTGCTGGGATCGTAGTACATGGCATTGACGGTGAAGTCGCGCCGCATCGCGTCCTCATGTTGCTGGCCAAACGTGTTGTCACGCAGTACGCGACCATGTTCGTCTTTGTTGTTGTCGTTGGAGGCAGCCGCGCGAAATGTGGTGACTTCCAGCAAATCCTGTCCAAACATGACATGCACGATTTGAAAACGTCTTCCGATAATGAAAGCGCGCCGAAACAAGCGTTTGACTTGCTCGGGGGTGGCATTGGTGGCGACGTCGAAATCTTTGGGTTTGACCCCCAGCAGTAAATCACGCACTGCGCCACCGACGATAAAGGCTTTGAAGCCAGCGTCTTGTAGAGTATGAGTGACGCGGATGGCATTGCTGCTGACTAATTTGACGTCGATGCCATGTTCTTTGGCGCTGAGTACGATGGGTTTGTTAGCGCCTTTAGCCGAGGGCTTCACGCCAAGGATTTTGCGGATGAGTTTTTTTATCATGTAGTTAATTTTTATTTAATAATTTCTTTGAATTACTTTTTAAATTATTTTTGAATTATTGAATTACTGTTTCGTCAAATAATCTTAAGAGCGGCCAACCATGCGCCTTAGCATGAGCTTCCAGTTTAGCGCTGGGGTTGGTCGCAACGGGATGGGTGACGATGGACAACAAGGGAATGTCATTCTGCGAATCGCTGTAGAAATAGCTTTTCTCAAATTGATCCAAGCTGGTTCCTCTGCTGGTCAACCAAGCATGCGTGTGCGTAACTTTTCCTGGGCCAGAGGTGGGGATGCCTAATAATTTTCCTGTTAACTCACCGCTTGGCGTAGTTTCTGGCAAAGCAGCAATCAAGTGTTGGACACCAAGCGCTTTTGCAATTGGTTCTGTAATAAAACGATTACTGGCGGTAATGATGGCGATTAAGTCATTGGAATCTTGATGTTTTTGCAATAAATCACGTGCTGCGGGCAGAATGGCTGGCTGAATAATTTGCTCCATGAATTCCGCATGCCATGCATCCAATTGCTTGCGTGGAAATTGCGCTAGTGTGCCTAGCGCAAATTCCAGATATTCCACTGGATCTAACGTAGAAGCTTGATATTGTGCAAAAAAGGCTGCGTTGCGTTCTGCATAAGCAACGGCATCAACAGCGCCAGTGCGGGCGAGAAATTGTCCCCATTCGTAATCAGAATCCAGGGGTAACAGGGTATGGTCGAGATCAAATAATGCTAGGTTCATGTTTTTTCGCTCAATAAACTGCGCAATAGCGGTAAGGTCACAGGACGTTTAGTTTCCAAAGAATACTGATCCAAGGCATCCAGCATGGCGGATAAAGATCGCATATCCCGTTCAAAATGGGTAATCAAGTAAGGTAGCACGCCAGGTGACAACATGAGGCCGCGTGTTTGGGCAAGCTGGGCTAGGCTGGTCATTTTTTCTTCGTCGCTCAAACCGTGTAGCTGGTAAATCAAACCCCAACCTAGGCGAGTACGTAAATCTTCTCGTAAGCTCAACGACGCTGGTGGTGTGTTGCCTGTAGTGACTAAAAATCCCTTGTTTTCGCGAATTTGGTTAAACAAATTAAAGGCATAACCTTGAGCGGCAGCGGATAGTTTTTCGCAATCATCTAGCAAGTACAGCGTGATCGATGGGTCGTAGCGGAAAGCATCTTCGGCTGCATCAGCATCAATATCACAAGAAATGTAATGTGCGTTTTGCGATGCTGCTAGCGCAAGCAACAAATGCGTTTTGCCAGCTGATGCTGCACCCCATAAATATACAAAGTGTTCGCTTGCCGAGCGTGTATTGAGTTGATGCATCAGGTGAAGTAATTCTGCATTTTGCCCGACGACAAAGCTTGCCAGGCTAGGCGGTTTTTTTGTATGCAGATCCAGCGTGAGTTGTTTCATTTGCAAGATATTAATTATTGTAAAAACTACTATTCAAGTAGTGTGCGCGCACGTGCTGGAATGCGACCGACAAAATTGCTGAAGCAGGTAAGGCCAGCAACACGCCGACAAAGCCAAATAATTGGCCGAATGCCAACAAGGCAAAAATGACAATCAACGGATGCAAGCCAATGCGCTCGCCTACCAGATACGGTGTTAAAAAGAAACTTTCTATGATTTGCCCAATACTATAAATAATCGCAACCGCAATCACGCCTTCCATACTGGAAAATTGCAATACAGCAGCGATCAACGCCATGATTAATCCTAGCCCAAACCCGACGTAAGGAATAAACACCAGCAAGCCTGTAATCAACCCAATAGGCAGGGCGACATCAAAATCAGCAATTGTGAGTGCAATCGAGTAATACAGCGCCAGAATCAGCATCACCAGCAATTGCCCACGCAAATATTGCGCTAGCAATTGATTGACTTCCTGCGCCATGTTAGTGACGCGAGAAACCCAGGCACGGGGCACCGCATTAATGAAATGTTGAAGCAAGGTGTGCCAATCCAATAAAAGATAAAACAACACAACTGGAATCAATACCAACGTAGCCAACCAGCCTAAGACGGCGATGCTACCAACTTTGGCTGAAGAGAGTACTGCGCTCCATATTTCTTCGCCACTAGTGGACAACTGTCGTGACAATATTTGTTTGATGCCCGTGCCATCTAAGTTGGCAGTGATGCCAAATTCTTGCAATTTGGGACTAATGATTGCGTTGATTTTGTTGAGGAAATTAGGAATTTGATCTTGTAACAACGGGAGTTCTTGCTGCAGAACAGGGAGTACGACCAGTATCAATGCCATTAATGCCGCAAGTAAAATGAGCATCGTGATGATCACAGCCACTGCGCGCGGTAGATGAAATTTTCCTACTCGTATGGATGCTAGATAATCTACGCCAGGATTTAACGCGTAAGCCAGAATGGTTGCAGTGATAAAAGGTGTTAGAACCGGGCCCAATAGCATCAAAAAAGCTAGCAGTAATAGCCATAATACTAGCCAAAGCGTGGTTTGTTTTTGCTTTAAAGTAAAATTAAACGACATGAAAGCACGTGAAATAAAGTGTGGGATTGGTTGGCGGTTTGATAAAATGGCAGTTTAACTGAATAACTAAACAACCAAACAACTGAATGCGAACGCAATCCAATATGCTATCAGTGCCGGATTTGATCTTGCTGTAATTTCTGTAGTTTGAATGTTGAATGTGTTGAGTCTCGCATTTTACTGCCTCCGGTTTTGGGTTTCCATCATCTCTTCAATTACTTAATAACTTAATCATATTTAATTACATCATGAGTTCTATCGACCGTATCGATCCTAATCATTCCAACCCCGTTTCTCTTTCCTATTCTGATGCTGGTGTCGATATCGATGCGGGCGATGCCTTGGTAGAAGCCATCAAGCCATTTGCCAAACGCACTATGCGTGAAGGCGTGATGGCAGGAATTGGTGGTTTTGGCGCTTTGTTTGAAGTCAGCAAAAAATTTAAGGAACCCGTTTTGGTATCCGGTACCGATGGTGTGGGTACGAAATTGAAACTGGCGTTTGATTTGAATCGGCATGATACGGTGGGCATTGATTTGGTCGCCATGAGCGTGAATGACATTTTGGTGCAAGGCGCTGAGCCCTTGTTTTTTCTCGATTATTTTGCTTGCGGCAAGCTGGATGTGGCGGTGGCCAGCGATGTGATTAAAGGTATTGCAAAGGGGTGTGAATTAGCGGGTTGTGCATTGATTGGTGGCGAAACTGCTGAAATGCCTGGCATGTATCCAGCAGGTGAATATGATTTAGCTGGTTTTGCTGTGGGGGCAGTCGAAAAATCAAACATTATCGACGGCAGTAAAATCGCACCCGGTGACGTGGTGTTGGGATTAGCGTCTTCTGGCGTACATTCAAATGGTTATTCTTTGGTGCGCAAAATTATTGAAGTCGCCAAACCAGATTTACAGGCTGATTTTCATGGTCGCAAGTTAGCAGATGTGTTGATGCAGCCAACGCGCATTTATGTTCAGCCTTTGCTAGCTTTGATGGCATCAATGGAAGTCAAAGGGATGGTACACATCACAGGTGGTGGTTTGGTCGAGAACGTTCCCCGCGTTTTGCAAAGCAATTTGACGGCTGTCTTGCATCGTGATGCTTGGGAAATGCCACCACTGTTCCGTTGGTTACAGCAACACGGTGGCGTGGCGGATGCTGAAATGCACCGCGTCTTTAATTGCGGTATCGGCATGATTGTTATCGTAGCGCAACAAGATGCAGAAAAAGCGATGGCACAATTGACTGCTGCTGGCGAAGTGGTAAGCCGTATCGGTGAAATTCGTCAACGCAAAGGTGATGAGGCGCAAACTATCGTTCTTTGATTTGTATTGTGATTTTTACGTGTCATTTCTTGTAGGGGGGCCTTGTGAGCGCCCAAAACCATCGTCCTTGTAAATATCGCTTGCAATAAATACTGTTTATTTGTACAGTGTCGAAATGCGATGTTTCATGATGTTTATGCAGGCACGTTTGCATACATGGCATACATCCATAATTAATCTTGTCGCTAAAGAAAAAAAGTCAAAAAAATTGAGAAATTGAGAAAGTTGGAAGAATCATATGGACGATAAGAAAGTCACACCTGGTATAGACAAAAATGCTGAAAAAAGTAGGGCGTTGTCGGCCGCGTTAGCACAAATTGAAAAACAGTTTGGCAAGGGTTCTGTGATGCGCATGGATGCGGGCGCTATCGTGGAAGAAATACCAGTAGTCTCTACCGGTTCGTTGGGATTAGACGTTGCCTTAGGCGTAGGTGGTTTGCCACGTGGTCGTATCGTCGAAATTTATGGTCCAGAATCTTCTGGTAAAACCACGTTGACACTGCAAACGATTGCTGAAATGCAAAAGTTAGGCGGCACCTGTGCTTTTATCGATGCTGAACATGCACTGGATGTTGGCTACGCGCAAAAGTTGGGCATTAATTTATCTGATCTACTGGTTTCTCAGCCAGATACTGGTGAACAAGCATTAGAAATCACCGATGCCTTGGTGCGTTCAGGTAGTGTTGATTTAGTCGTTATTGATTCTGTTGCGGCACTGACACCACGTGCTGAAATTGAGGGGGATATGGGCGACTCTTTACCGGGTTTGCAGGCACGTTTGATGTCACAGGCTTTACGTAAATTGACTGCAAGTATTAATCGTACCAATACGTTGGTGATTTTTATTAACCAAATTCGCATGAAAATCGGCGTCATGTTTGGTAGCCCTGAAACGACAACAGGTGGTAACGCCTTGAAGTTTTATGCTTCTGTCCGATTGGATATCCGTCGCACTGGATCAATCAAAGCAGGCGATGAAGTGGTAGGTAATGAAACCAAGGTCAAGATAGTCAAGAACAAAGTGGCTCCTCCTTTCAAAGAAGCGCACTTCGATATTTTGTATGGAGAAGGTACGTCACGCGAAGGCGAAATCATCGACCTGGGTGTAAATGCAGATCTCATTGAAAAATCGGGTTCTTGGTACAGTTACAACGGCGAGCGCATTGGGCAAGGCAAAGATAATGCGCGCAACTACTTAAAAGAAAAACCAATGCTGGCACGTGAAATTGAAAACAAGGTGCGTGTTGCTTTGGGTGTCAGAGAGCTGGCCCCGGTGGTGGATCAGCAAAGTTCAAATTAATGTAATTTTGCTTATTTAGATTAAACGTACACTTAACAACGTCGTTCCCGCGGGTTTAGGCGGGAACCCAGTGACTTTTCAACCTATCGTTCGTTATTTTGTGTTTGCATAGTAGCAATCAACGCAATAGTGTTTTATTTGATTTCAATGTGTAAGACGCTGGGTTCCCGCCTAAACCCGCGGGAACGACGTTGTAGTTAACGCAATCAGCAAACATGGCAACAAAACCCCTCAGTCTAAAAGCCCGAGCTCTGCGCTATCTATCCATGCGCGAACATAGCCGTATCGAATTGGCGAGAAAATTGGCGCGCTATGTCCAAGAGGGCGACGATATGGATGCTTTGCTGGATTGGTTGGAATCAGCGCAATTTTTGTCTGAAACGCGTTTCATCTCTTCTCTAGTCAATCGCCGTGCTGCCCGTTTTGGCGACAATCGGATTCTGCAAGAATTACAAAATCACGGCATAGAGGCCGATGCGCTATTAGACCTTAAAACAGATTTAGCCCAAGATGAAATAGCCCGTGCGCGGGCAGTGTGGCGTAAAAGATTTGGTCGGCCGGTCAATAAAATTCATGATATTCATGTTGAGGACGGTGCTAGCACTGAAGAAATGAATCGTGCTGAATATGCCAAACAACGTGCAAAACAAATACGTTTTTTACAGCAGCGAGGATTTTCTCATCAAGCCATACAAGTAGTGCTGAATAGCCAAAATGATGATGGGCAAATTAATGACAGGCCGTAAATGGTAAATAGTAAATAGCAAGCTGTGCTAAAATTCCACGGTTTTGCAATGTAGCTAGCGTAATGCTACAACAGTTGTTCAGTCCGCATTGATTTTATGCCTTTGTCATCACCCCTTTCTCGTCGTTCCTTAAAACACACACGTGCCATTCATGTGGAAGCATTTGCGCGCGATGATGGTTTATGGGAATTGGAAGCACGTATTTCGGATGTAAAAACAGAAGACATACGCCTTGCTTCTGGCCTGAGATCGGCTGGCGCACCGCTACACTTGCTGTGGTTGCGCGTGACGTTTGATCAGCAATTCACTATTGTTGCTGCCGAAACAGCATCGGATGCCATGCCTTATCCAGGATTTTGCAATACGATTAATCATGCTTATCAAGCTTTAGTTGGGCTGAACCTTCTTCATGGTTTTCGCCATGGGTTGCGGGACAGATTGTCCGGAATTAATGGATGTACCCATTTGACCGAACTTGCTCAGGTTTTACCTACTGTTGCGATTCAAACATTTGCCAGCGAGTGGTTTGAATCTGAGGGTGAATCGGTTACTGTTAGTGCATCTATGCAAAAAAAACCGTTGCAAATCGATGGTTGCCATGCTTTGCGTTCTGATGGTGAAGCGGTTGCAAAATATTATCCACTCTGGGTGAAAAAGTCTTAATTGCTTGGTTGCATTGAATTAAGTTGAATGTCGGTTGTCAGTTGTAATTTTTAATCACAGTTTTTTTATTAAAAGCGTTTAACGTTTAAAAGGAAGTCTGCATGAAAATTCATGAGTATCAGGGTAAAGAAATTCTGCGTAAATTTGGTGTGACAGTGCCACGCGGTATTCCGTGTTTTTCTATTGATGAAGCCGTCAAAGCAGCGGAAACTTTGGGCGGCCCAGTTTGGGTAGTTAAAGCACAAATCCATGCTGGCGGCAGAGGCAAGGGCGGTGGTGTGAAAGTGGCAAAATCCTTGGCGCAAGTAAAAGAATACGCTGAGCAAATCATGGGCATGCAGTTGGTCACGCATCAAACTGGCCCAGAAGGTCAAAAAGTTAGACGCCTGTTGATTGAAGAAGGCGCTGATATCAAAAAAGAATTGTATGTGAGCATGGTGACCGACCGTGTTAGCCAACGCGTTGTCTTGATGGCATCTAGCGAAGGCGGTATGGACATCGAAGAAGTTGCACATTCCCATCCAGAATTGATTCATCAAGTTGCGATTGATCCGGCTGTTGGTCTGACTGACAAGGATGCAGATGATATTTCTACTAAGATCGGCATTCCTGCTGCTTCGATCGTTGATGCACGCAATCAATTACAAGGTTTGTACAAAGCATTCTGGGAAACTGATGCATCGTTGGCTGAAATCAATCCATTGATTTTGACTGGTTCCGGCAAAGTGATCGCATTGGATGCGAAATTCAACTTCGATTCCAATGCTTTGTTCCGTCAACCAGAAATCGTTGCTTATCGTGACTTGGATGAAGAAGATCCAGCTGAAATCGAAGCATCAAAATTTGATCTGGCTTATATCTCTTTGGATGGCAATATCGGTTGCTTGGTAAATGGTGCCGGTTTGGCGATGGCAACGATGGATACCATCAAATTGTTTGGCGGCGAGCCAGCAAACTTCTTGGACGTTGGTGGTGGTGCGACAGCAGAGAAAGTGACCGAAGCCTTCAAGATCATGTTGAAAAATCCAGGTTTGAAAGCCATTTTGGTCAATATTTTCGGTGGCATTATGCGTTGTGACGTGATCGCTGAAGGCGTGATCGCCGCTTCCCGTGCTGTATCGTTGGAAGTGCCACTGGTGGTACGTATGAAGGGTACGAACGAAGATTTGGGCAAAAAAATGCTGGCTGATTCTGGCTTGCCTATTATCGCTGCCGATACGATGGAAGATGCAGCTAAGAGTGTGGTCGCTGCTGCGAACGGTCAATAATCAATAGATTAATAGACTCACTAGCTTCATGGCTTATAGACCATAAAAATTGCATCAATAAAGATACGTACAAGGAATAAATATGTCGATTTTGATTAATAAAGATACCAAGGTTGTAACCCAAGGGATTACTGGTAAAACCGGTCAATTCCACACACGCATGTGCCGTGACTATGCAAATGGTAAAAACTGTTTCGTCGCTGGTGTCAATCCTAAAAAAGCGGGCGAAGATTTCGAAGGCATTCCTATTTTTGCCAATGTAAGAGAAGCAAAAGAAGCGACTGGCGTCAGCGTTTCGGTCATTTATGTTCCACCAGCAGGTGCAGCAGCCGCAATTTGGGAAGCTGTAGAAGCTGAAATGGAATTGGCAATTTGCATTACAGAAGGTATCCCTGTGCGCGACATGATGGCGCTCAAAGAGCGTATGGCAAAAGCAGGCAGCAAAACGTTGTTGTTAGGACCAAACTGCCCAGGTTTGATCACACCAGATGAAATCAAGATTGGGATCATGCCAGGTCATATTCATAAAAAAGGTCGTATCGGCGTAGTTTCCCGTTCTGGTACTTTGACTTATGAAGCTGTTGCACAATTGACTGCTTTAGGTCTGGGACAATCGTCTGCTGTTGGTATCGGCGGCGATCCAATCAACGGTTTGAAACATATCGATATCATGCGTGCTTTCAATGACGATCCTGATACCGACGCTGTGATCATGATTGGTGAAATCGGTGGTCCTGATGAAGCGAACGCTGCTTACTGGATCAAAGAAAACATGAAAAAACCAGTCATCGGCTTTATTGCTGGTGTGACTGCGCCTCCAGGCAAACGCATGGGTCATGCTGGTGCGTTGATTTCTGGCGGTGCAGATACCGCACAAGCTAAATTGGAAATCATGGAAGCTTGCGGTATTACCGTGACTAAGAATCCATCCGAAATGGCGCGTTTGTTGAAGGCAGCTTTGTAATTCGTGTTGGGTTGTTTCGCCGTTCCCGCGGTTTTGGGCGGGAACACTGTGGCGTTGAAACAGCAATATGTTTGAAAAAGGCAGGTTTTATAACCTGCCTTTTTTAATTTGGAGTACGAATCTATTTTGATATCTATGCTATCGAGAGAATTTGATTGACCTGCCCCGCCCACAAAGGAAATAGGCAGTGCAATAACAATTTATTGAAGAGAAAATTATCGGTTTATTAAAAGCAGTCGCCTGATCCAATGAACGGATGACGTGTCCCGATGGCAGTGAAAAATCAACATCAATCCACAATTCTTCTCGGTTGAAATTGTCGATGACGTTGAACAAGTGAATACAGCGACCATCGGATAACTGGTCATGCATGAAACCTATAGGCCAGACGTCATTCATGTGTACTAGCTCCTCTAATTGCCACAATTTGTTATGCGATTTGTGTTTGTTCGTATTTCAATTCGCTGACCGGCGATTTCGAGATCTTTTCCAAGTGATGGGACAATTTTGAAATGTCCTTCTTTTAGTTTTTTATGTAGAGACGTGCATTTGGCAAAGTCGTACGGTAAGTTGCTTATCACGCCCCAGTGACCGTCTTTTCCTGCCATCAGCAATGTTGCGTCAGGCCATCTTTCGCTGTTAATTAACAATACTTCGGATTTGCCATCGTCATTGACGTCGATCAGGTAAGCGTCGCATTTGTGTTTGGCTTCTTTTAGGCATCGTGGTGCCGCCGCATTGCGTTGCTTATCTTCCCAGTTTTCAGTAAGAAAAGATGTGGGTAAGTGGGCAGTTTGGGGCCAGACGGTGAGGTTGGCGGCGAGATCAACGGGTGGTTTCATCTCTTCACGTTGCCATTTATTTTCTTTTCTTAATGCGGCATCGGCTTTTTTTCTTACTAGATCGGCATCGCTACCTTTTGACCATAGCTTGAGTTTTCCCAACGCTGCCAATCCGTATCGCGCCCCCTCAAATTTCAGGTAGTCAAAATCGAATTTGCTTGGATTGATTTTTCCAGATTCAAGACGTGCGATTTGATTGTTGACAGACAAACGTGCAGGGTCGGCAATTGGTGAGAATAAGGCGATTAAGACGATAAGAATGACAAATGCATTTGCCACGTTGATCGTTGAGATCCGACCAAGCCAGCTCGTTTCTTGGCAAGCAGCCCAAGCGTAGCCCAAGGCATAACAGCTGATGACCACAAGACACGCAGTGGCGATAATGCGGTCTGTGGTCCAGCCGTATTCGTTGATTCGCAAGCTTAGGGAATAAACGGCAATTGCTGTAATCGGAAGCAACATCAGCGCGGCTATTTTTGCGCTGATGCGTACTATTTTGGCAACATTAGATGCCATTTCACCGTTTTGATACGCGGCATTAATCATGATGATTAACACAGTGGCGGAGCCCATGAGGACTGATGTTGCGTTTCGCGTTGCCCAAAGCAGCGTTAATCCAGTCAGCGGCAAGCTGACTAAAAATCCAGCGACGAGGAGTGTGGTGATTGGCAAAATCCATGACATTAATACGAGTATGAGAGAGCGGATGCCATGAATAATCGCTGGGCGCACATCAGTAATATGCATCGCGCATGAAAAGGCGAAAGCAGTAGCAGGCATGATGAACCATGGTTTTTGCAATAAAACTTTCAAGAAATCGAGTCCCACCAACATAAATAACGCGGCACCAAGCCAGAGTACGGCCCAAAGAATGGCGACAAACATCGCGGAAAATTTGATTTGTATCAGCAATTTCCACGCTGTTTCAAAATAAGTTGAATATTTGGCAATGCGCTGATTGTCAATTGCACTGGCTAAAACTAGCGAATGGGCAATATAAAAAACGATGAAAGTAAAAACACACAGCAGCGCTGATGGAAAGCGTGTGTGGGTATTACTGTTGCTAACATTGAAATAAAAATTATGCTGATCACCATTGCGCCATACGTCATAAAACGCCAGCAAACCAATGATGGTGATGGCAACAAGAATCCAAATCCACATTTGTTTCTTTTGCAAATGACCCAGACTTGAAATGAGAAGGACTGGTGCAAATAGGCACACCATGAGCAAGGGAGAGAAAAGGAAGACATTGGTTGCTGGCCACGTGCCTGCCATGACGGATTCATATAAAAAATATAGCAGCAGACCTTGCAGCAATCCAATCCTTAGTCGTGCAATTGCACACTTGAATGTCGCGGCGGATTCGGACATCAAATTGTTTTTTGGGGGGCTATTGTTTGCATGGTTTATTCCTTATAGACGTCTGGGCATTTTACACAGCCCGAATCAGCAACCAGCGCTTTGTGGGGGTAGTGAAGACTGATTGAGCTCAAGGGTTGGTTGTTAAATGAATATTTGACGATGCAGCTTTAACATTGGTCGTGCTTCGCACGAAAAGTGAGTACTGTCCCGACTAAGGCATTCGGGAATGACGGTAATGAGGGCAGTTCGACTAAATACCGTATCCCCAAATGTCTTCATCACCGCTCCCAATTGTTCTCACCATTGCCATCTCCAAGTACTCTCAAAACAGTCATCCCCGAGGGATTTAGTCGGGGATCCAGTGCCACCTCTTCGTGCAAAGCACGCTGATAGCAATTGTTGGAGAGATTACTGGGGATTTGCGTTGGATGATTTTTCAGAAAAATTTCAATATCCCAAATACTCCATACAGGACGGCAGATAAAATTGATAAATGACAAATACACATTAAAGATTTAGCTAATGTATTGCCTTTGCTGGCTAATATTTTTACTTCAAAATATAAAAAAGGGCGTTTAAATTTGACTGACAAGCAAAGACAACCGCCATGAACCAGAAAGCTCCCAACGATTGCGAAGATCAAGAAAAAAGTAAGCATTTTGTACACG
>JAGKXB010000028.1 GCA_021151485.1 Oxalobacteraceae bacterium
CCCCAAGGAGTAGCTTTAGGTGCTGCACATTTGTTTTTCAACTCCTTACAAGCGTTATGTCTCGTTTCCATGCATTGTGAAACACTTATATTACTGGTCACAACATATAAGCCAGGCAAATTTTCTTGAACTTTCAATTTTTTGTCTTCTGTTTCGGAATACGCCAATCCGGTTTTAGTTTCATTAGGCGCTGCTTTCATGACACGTAATGTGCACTCTTTGCGAAAGTCGTCAGCATGCGCGCCTGACATCAATAATGCTGTGATCAAAGTCGCCACTAATTTCATTTTCATAATTTCCCCGCATTATTAAATTTTAAAAATTTAAAGTGATTGGTAAATAGTAATAGATGCAAATATGTTGCTTCAAGGCAATTAATTATCATTAATGACAGCCTCTCTTCACTCAACACATAATATGTTTGGGCCAGCTCGACACTTTCACCTTGATTTCTGCCACTGCTAGTTCAGATTTCAAAATCGCCATGATGCGCTCTTTACACCACAAACACTCGATACGTTTTTCTTCTAGTTCAGACTCCCTTCTCCCGCAAGCGAGAAAAGGGAGCAAACACAGCAAACACTAAGCCAAAGTAATCAACCCATCAACTGTTGTAGTCGAAGCAGAATTCACAAAACCAACAAGTACGATGGTTTCGGTATTACCACTAGTACCACTGCCGTTGCTATCCCACTGCACGATGGAGTCAGTACCCGTGCTGCTTGTGGTAAAGATGCCAGTAGAAGCAACATAAGTTCCCCTAACGATGACAATGGTGCCACCTGTTGCACCATTCAAAGTTGTGCCAAGCGCACCCGATGTATATGCACCACCTGTCAGATCCTGAAGATCGATTTGATCACCCGCTTGCAAACCAGTGTAAATATCATAGCCATTGGCCGCAGTTAATGCGGTGGAACCAGACGTCACCGTACCCGTTGCTGTTTGCCCAGCCAATGTGTATTTAACAACATCCACACCAGTATGCGCAGCAAAGGTGATCTTGTCGCCACCAGCACCACCCGTCACATTATTTGCACCACTACCAAGCGTCATGACATCCGCACCAGAACCAGTAGTGATGGTGTTATCACCATTACCCAAAGTGATGGTTTTAATCCCAGCAACACCTGCAGAAATACGGACGTTTTGATGGTCAGTTGCGCCAGAAATAGTCAGCCCATCGGTTGAGCCTAAAGTGCCATTGAATTCAATCGAACCATTTAAGGTTAAGGAGGTCAGACTATCGTTCGTAAAATCAGCTGTACCAACTGAGAGCACACCCGTAGAACCCGTATTGGCATTGGTGATAATTAGGGTAGTCACCGCATTGTCTTCCAAGGTAGAAATCCCAAATGCATGCGTACCACTGTATGAAATATTAGCCAGGCTAACCGCATTCAAAGTCCCAATTGAGGAAGTTGCCGTGCTCGTATTATTGTCAGAAATGGTCAAGGTCGTCGCTGAAGTAGTAGCAGCACCAATACCCAATGCACCGGTCCCTGTAATCGCCAAATTACTCAACGCACGGTCAGTCAATGTATCAATATTGTGAATACCTCCTACAACGCTCGCATCCGTCACAATATTGACACTACCAATACCCACTCCATTTGCATCCTGCAAAGTCAATGCTGTCGTGGTATAGCCCTTGGTGCCAGTACCATAAGATGGTGCCACACCCGTTAGCGTGACAGTGACAGCGTCATCTGCACCATTGGTATCAGAAGTTTGGTAGGTCACAGCAGTGGTGGCATTCAATAATTCCAGTTTAGTTCCCACTGTTACATTGCTGAAAATCGTGCTATCACTCGCAGTACTATTACCGATTTGAATCTTAGTAAATGCGGAACCACCAATTTTGCTCATATCTACCGTTCCAGTGATTCTTTTTGTTTGTAGAACCTCAAAACCAGTGACATTCGTGCCTGTATTAGCCAGTGTAAAAGTCGCACCATCTATCGCTGCAGAAGTGGTGCCCAACACCAACGTATCCGTGCCTGTACCACCTGTGATGGTTTTAGTTGCATCTGCTTTAATCGTCACTTTGTCGTTGCCTGAACCACCCGTATAAGTCTGAGTAGTCGCCTTCAAGGTCACGGTATTGTTAGCCGAAGTATTGGCTGCCGTAAATGTAGTCACACCCGTACCAGACAAATCGCCATTAAAACCAGCTGCGCCTGATACCGTGACCGATGTCAAGGTTGTGCCAGCACTGATAGCATTCACCAAAGTCAACACACCCGCACCGGAAATCGCCAATGTTTTAAGCTTGCTATTAGTAAAATTGTCCAGTTTGGTATTGGCGGTCATGACAGCATTGACCGTTGTAAATTTATCGCTGGAGTCGGTAATCGCACCAATATAGCCGCCGCCCAAATTCAAAGTTAATGCGGTGACTGTCGGTGTCGTCAATCCATCCGTCAAAGAAAGTGTACCTGTTTTGTTATATGTCCCTGCTATGCCAGCCGTGTTCACGCCGGTACTAGACAAAGTCAATGTTGCCAATGCGTTGGAAGAAATCGTCGAATCAGCATAGTTCTGCAAAATCACCGCAGCAATCGTCGCCGCAGCAGTTGTGCTATTTGCGTTGGCATCATTAATCGTCACTGCACCGTTGGTATTACCTTTTACCGCAGCAACTGTATTGTTCGTGTTATCGGCAGCATCTTGCTTTGTGCTAGCAGCAACCCTGCCACTTTGAATGACGGTAACTGAGGTCGTACTGGCGTTGCCTGTTACGTTCACAGCGCCTTGTGTTGATGTTTCAGTACCATCCGCATTCAATCCTGCGCCAGCCGTAGTGCTAGTGACCGATACCGTGGTGCCACCAGTCACAGTGATTGTGCCGCCTGGGGGATAAGATCCCAGCTTTTGTGCAGTAGACGAAATCGTAACAGCGCCTGCGGGTGCATTGCTCCCTCCCACCGTAATAGTGCCCGTTGTAGAACCAGTCGCCGTAACCGCTACTGTGGAGCCACCATTCACAGTAATGGCACTTGCAGCCACCTCAGTATCCGTCACGGCAATTGCAGTAGTAGAGGCGGCAGTAACGGTAGCCGCAGCAGCCGTGTTTGTCACATTCAGCGCAGTTACACCAGACCAATTGGAGCCGGATGCGGTTGTATCAAGGGTAACACTAGACGCAGCGTTGATATTGACCGTCTCAATATTCGATACTGTGGCCCCGGTAGGAACCGTAAATGCACCAGTTGAAGAAATGTTCAGCACATCATTACCTGCTCCACCATCCAACTTATCGAATGAGGTCAATGTGCCATTTAATGCATTGAAAGTGTCACGCCCAGATTTACCAATGAATGTATCAATCGCTGTGGTTAATGTAAATGTTGAACCAGCTGTCGCTATCGCTGTGTAATTTGTTACCAAATCAGACAGCGTACTATCCACTGTTGTTTGGAAAGCAGTCGTGTCAGTGGTATCGTTAACCTGTGCCAACATAGAACGTGCTGATGCAGCAGCAGAGTTGCCATCGTAAGCCAAGATTTCTGATGTGGTATTAAGGGAATTAGTGAAATTACTTGCAACAATCACTTTATTCCGAACGACGGCAGCATCGATTAAACCTTGTGCACTGGTGTTCGTCAGCGCACCAGCCAAAATGCTCATAGCTGCGGCACCTCGACTCAAGCCTCCGCGATCGATTGCATTAGACCAAAACATCAAGCCAGCAAAATCTGCAGAACGACCCAATATACTGACGAAAATCGCATTAACAAAGTTAACCGTACTTCCTGAATATAAAGACAAAGATTCTGCACTACTCCCTAAACTATTTACCAACGCATAAACAGCTGAATTAGTGGAGTAAGCAGTAATCAAACCGTCAATGGTGCTTGGTGCATTAGCTGCATTCAAAGCGGCTGAGAAATAAAACAACCCCATAGAATCAGCCGGACGACCAAAATTAGCGATATAAAGTTGTTGAACGAGATTGTTGTAATCAGATGCAGCCATCAATATTCCTTCTGTTAATTAATTTGTCGTTTTCTTGGGTTTAAGCTAACGCAACCCTAATCATATCCAACCCTGCCTATCCGCAGGCAGTCCGAATCATACGTTGTCCGGCATGAGTGCGCATTGCTGCGATGAATTTAGCAAGAATCAAAACTCAATTATATGGTTTTGATAAATTTAATTGGGGCTGGTAATAAACACGTCAGAGAAAGCGCCGTGATTAGCAATAACAAAACTATTGGTTAACGATTCAATACAAAGACCTTGATTCAGCTCTTGATGGAAGTTCGCTGGAAATACAATCCCCGCCGTTCCCTTTAATTGATGAAAGCAATACGACGCTAACAAAAGCAAAGGAAAAAGCACCATCATTTCTTTATGAGGTAAAAATGCATGACATGTCTCCCAAAACGCCGTCAATGTTTGTACAGTGCCACCGGCAATTTTGTGGGCGATCGTTTCAAACGCTACAAGCTCTTGAGGGTCAACCGCGGTAACTGTAGTGCTTGGTACATCATCATTGTTGAGAGTGCTTTCTGAATCTATCACTCCTCCTTCGCACAACTCACGTTGTGATTTGCAATAATGAAAACATTAGTTAACGCTGCAATACAAACACCTTCATCTAAGTTTTGATGGAAACTTACTGGGAAGACAACCCAAGCATTACACCGTCATTAGAACGGTGTTCTTTAATAAATAGACTATGTTTTAATTGACTACTGCTGCCAATTCATTTGACATGGAACAGATTCGCTTAATGTTATAAATTTTGCACTAATTGCAAATGTAACATCAAAAATTTATATCCGACTTCTACCAGTGAACACATAACCTCACTGCCGCTTTGCCTGCTGCACTCCCGTTACTTCGCGCAGCATATTCAATGCTTTTTGCAATTGGCTGGTAGAACTAATTTCAGCGATGAAAGACATGCTGGCCTGCCCTTTATTGCTTTGAGTACGGACGCCAGTGACGTTGATTTTTTCACGTGAGAAAACTTCTGAAATATCGCGCAACAAACCCTGCCTATCATTCGCTAAAACAAAAATATCGACTGGATAAATGGCGCCCAACTCTGCCTGCCCCCAAGCAGTTTGAATCATGCGTTGCTCGGCATGAGTGCGCATTTCGGCAATATTTTTACAATTGCTGCGATGAATCGAGACGCCTTTGCCACGTGTGATAAACCCAACAATATCATCAGGTGGAGCAGGCCGGCAGCATTTTGCCAATTGCGTCATCAAACCGCCAGTACCAACCACCAACACGCCTGATTGGGTTTCTTGTTTCGGATGAGCAATGCGCCCTTTATTTAATAAAAAAGCATCAGCTTCAGATTGCTCAGGCACATCCTTGCCTGACGAAGTGTCATGTAAAGCTTGTTCCACCTGACGCAAACTAAACTCTTCTTTGCCGACCGAAAGAAACAAAGCATCGACTTTGGCAAAGCCCAGCTTCTGTGCCAATGCTTCTAAATTGATCGCTGTTTTGCCTTCACGCTGCAAGGTTTTTTCTACTAAGGCTCGCCCATTGGCCAAGGTTTCTTGCTGCTCAATTGCATTAAACCAGGCACGAATTTTGCTACGAGCACGATTACTTTTTGTGTATCCCAAGGCCAACCAGTCACGTGATGGACCAGCCACGCCCAAACTGCCCTTGGCGGTGATGATTTCCAGCGTTTGGCCATTTTTAAGCGGCGTGTTGAGCGGTACCATCACGCCGTCAATACGCGCACCGCGGCAGCGATGCCCGACGTCGGTATGCAAATGGTAGGCAAAATCAATCGCGGTCGCACCGGCAGGCAACTCAATCACGCGTGCTTGTGGCGTCAGGACAAAAATCCTGTCATCCAACATGCCGGATGCTAAGTTTTCACCCCATTGAGGATGATCGTTTTTAGCTTGATTGGACTGATTAGCTTGATCTTCTTCTGCTGCGATGACAGTGTCGGCAACATCACTTTTCCAAGCCAATAGTTGCCGCAGCCAAGCGATTTTTTCATCGTATTTTTGCTCGGAAAAGTTTGACCCACCGGCTTCTTTATAACGCCAGTGCGCTGCCACGCCGTATTCGGCAAAGCGATGCATCTCCTCGGTGCGAATTTGCACTTCCATGGCACGTTTATTACCAAACTGATCCTGCGCCCACACCACGGTGTGCAAGGATTGATAGCCATTTTCCTTGGGACGCGCAATGTAATCGTCGAACTCGCGCTCAATCGGCTCCCAAATATGGTGCACTACGCTGAGTGCGGCGTAGCAAGTTTTGACATCCGCAACGATGATCCGAAAAGCCAGAATGTCGTATAGGTCAGAAAAATCCAGCGACTTGCCGCGCATCTTGTTCCAGATGCTGAAAATATGTTTGGGCCGCCCCGACACTTCCGCCTTGATTTCCGCCGTCGCCAGTTCAGACTTCAGACTCGCCATAACACGGTCTATCCACCCCAAACGCTCGACGCGCTTTTCTTCCAACAATTGCGCAATTTTTTTGTAGGTTACAGGCTCAATCAAACGAAACGACAAATCCTCCAACTCCCATTTCAGCTGCCAAATTCCCAATCGATTTGCTAATGGCGCATATAAATCTAACGTCTCTCTGGCATATGCCACCGCCATTTCAGCCATCTCGTTTTGTGTTTTATTTTGTGAAAAATAACGCAAAGTCGCGACACGGGACGCCAACCAAATCAGTACAACTCGCATATCAGATGCCATCGCCAACAACATTTTGCGCAGAGTTTCTAATTGCATTTGCGCTTGCTGCGCGGCATTTTTGCTACGTTTGACCTCTTCCTGACGATTCACAACAAAGGTGCGTAAACGCATTAGTTTCGCAATGCCAACGATCAAATCACTCACGTCTTTGCCGAAGCGTAATTCAATCGCTTCTAATACTTTTGCATCAAGGGTCGCATTAATCGTATTAATGGTATTCATCACATTAGGCGAGATGAATGGAATTTCACATAACAAACCAGCGATACGCGTGTCACCGTCTGTCTTCAACGATGCCAATATCAACGTCAAAGTGCGCGAAAATTCCAGCGCCAACTGCCCCGTTGACATTTTTTTATCCACATAAAGCGAGGCAGCAAAATCTTGCGCCTCGATGATGCGTGCTGCCTCTTTGGAATCTAAACCGTCAATCAATTTAACTAAGCCTTCAAAAAATTCTGTACAAGCGCGATTTGGTCAGGATGAATCAACGTGGGAGCATGACCGACGCCAGGAATTTCAACCAACATCGCCTTGGGCCCACGCTGCGTCATCATTTGTGCAGTTTCCACACTTAACAAATCCGACTCAGCGCCACGCACCAGCAAAGTTGGGCATTGAATTGCATCGTAAGCCGACCATAAAATTGCCTCTTCCTTTCGGATGTTGGGAAGCGTAGAACTAGCTTGTTTAAATGGCACAGCCAAGTTGAGATCATAGTGCCGAACCCATGATCCATCCTCATCCTGACGCAACACATCACGGGCCAATTTGTGCCATTCCTCATCACGATGAGGTCCAAATGGCAATGAAATCGCACGAATAAAATTCACACCCTCCGCCAAAGTCGCAAAGCGCATGGGCTGCGCCAAATATTCGCCAATACGGGTCAAGGCAGTAGCATTCAAATTGGGACCGATATCATTCAAAATCAACTTATGTATCGGATTACCAGGTAGCGAGGCCAATATCATGCCGATCACTCCACCCATGGACGTACCTAACCAGTTAACCGATGTCGCACCATTCGCCAACACTTGTGCCAGCAAGGTCACCATATCGCTCACATACTGCGGAATGTTGTACAACTGCGGATCGCGCAAATAGCTGGATCGACCGCGCCCAACAACATCAGGACAAATCACACGATAAGACTTACTCAATGCAGCCGCCAAATAATCAAAATCATCCGCTACCCGCGTCAAACCATGCACGCACACCAAGATATTGGTATTGTGCGGATCCCCCCATTCTTTATAAGCCATTGTGTGCAAACCAGCGGTTGAGATGCATTGCACAAATTTGATTTGAACAGCAGCGTTAGCGAGAGGCGTCATGGTAGAAATCATAAAAAATGGTAAGGAAATGAAACGCGTATTTTTCATATTCTACCGGGTACTCCATATATCAACCTTTACATACATTTATTCACGTTATTCATATTTAAAAAATAATCCAGAAACATCATGCTAAAAAACAAAACTGCTCTTGTTACAGGCTCCACATCAGGTATTGGCTTAGGGATTGCGCATGCACTGGCAGCACAAGGGGCCAACATTATTTTGAATGGATTTGGTGACGCGGATGAAATCACGCGCTTAAAAAACAGCATCTTCCAGCAATATGGCGTGCAAGTTTCCCATCACCATGCTGATATGACGCAATCAACCCAAATCACTGCCATGATGGAATTCGCTGCAGAACAACATGGCGCAATCGATATTTTGGTCAACAACGCTGGTATTCAACACGTTGCTCTTATTGAAGACTTCCCAATTGAAAAATGGGATGCCATTCTGGCGATTAATTTGAGCGCAGCTTTTCACACCACACGCCTGGCTTTGCCTGGCATGAAAAACAAAAACTGGGGTCGCATCATCAATATTGCTTCGGCACACGGTTTAGTCGCATCAGTACAAAAGTCCGCTTATGTCGCGGCCAAACATGGTTTGATTGGCCTCACCAAGGTCACAGCTTTAGAAAATGCACACACAAACATCACTTGCAATGCCATTTGCCCAGGTTGGGTGTTAACGCCGTTAGTGCAACAACAAATTGATAAACGCGCGGTGCAAGAAGGCATTTCGAACGAGAGCGCAAAAAAAAATTTACTGTCTGAAAAACAACCATCTGGAGAATTTGTCACTCCAGAACAAATCGGTGCGCTTGCGGTCTTTTTATGCAGTGATGCCGCGAATCAAGTACGCGGTGCCGCCTGGAATATGGATGGCGGCTGGTTGGCCCAATAAAGATTACTTTTGCAAATGACAAATGACAAATGAAAAGATCACCATACCTTGCATTCAACTAGCCATCATGGGCATGTCGGAATCTTAAAAGAAAAAATTACCAACAAAATATTTCCATAAAGAAATAAAATACCAATCAATCCGTATAACATTTCTTTCTAAATAAGGTTGGCAATGACAATTCCGTTTAAGAAAAAACTACTGTCTATCGCAATTGGATCGATTCTTGCGACTTTCTTGCATGCCTCTTCATTTGCCGCTAACAACGTGCAATACAGTGCCAATCATAATCAATGGTTTGCGAATGCTGCTAGTGAAACTGGCGTTGGCCCCGCTATTCTTACCTCGGATAATGGCGCATATGTCCTGTCATTCAGTCACGGTTATTTTGGTATTTATGACAACCTTGGCAATGTGATATGGGGTATGAATATGCAGGGAAAAGCATCTTTTTTGGGTATAACGGAAGAGGGATTAGGTCTATGGGATAAAGCGCAAACTTCCGCCGTCTTCTTAGCCAAATCGCCTTCTCTCACTAATCCTGATGCAAATCCACCCGATGCTGCCAGACTGCGCCTCAATAATGATGGCAATCTTGTCTATGAAACTTTACAAAATAATGTCTGGACACTTGCCTGGCAAAGCAATACAGCAATGTCAGCAACATTAACAAGCAAACTAGTAGACTTGCAAAATAAGAAAATTCAATATCAAACACTACAAGAAGAGTCAAATAAAGCACAATCTAATCTTAACGCCACTGAGCAAGCACTGAATCGTGCCATCATCAATAACGATTCAGCAATCAAAACTGACCTCAACGCGCAACAGGATGCCCTAACAAAAGTACGCGCACACAACAAAGTCATTACTGACAATGCATTTCAAATTGCTGCAGCATCTCTCAAACGCATGTCTGGTCTTCCGAATACCAATGGCGCCACTCCACCTCCACCAACAATCACTTCAACAGTCGTGGGGAGCAATACGAAAAAATCGAAAAATTACAGCCCTCCTTTACCAAAAGCACAACAAGATGCAATCAATTGCAATCCTGGCAAAGAAATAGGAGCAGGCGTACAAGCGAATCAATCCAACAATGGCGTCAATGCGGCTGTATCAGCGGGTGTTGGTGGCTCTGCTAATGCAACAGTTACCAGTACAAGTATTGATGTAGAAGTCAGTTTTAGGGCTTGCACAGATGCCGTGGTTTCAACACAAGGCCAACTTATTGGACCAGGAGGAGCTGCGCTTGCTGCATCCGTCACACTAGAAACATTTTCGGGTTTAATGGTAGATGCGAGTCTTCAAGCTAACAAATATGGCATGCAAGCATCTGCCCTAACACAAAATGGCTTATTCATCACCATCACCGCTGACACAAGTACTGACATTCAAGGCTTTGGTATAGCAGCCACAGGACAAGTGGTGGTCATAAACGGCAATAAAGGCGAAGTCAGTTTGCAAGCCAACAAAAATGGAGTCGCAGTCGGTGCAGATGGTGTTTATGGAAATGGTGCACAAGCATCTGCCAGCCTAACACAAAACATGAGATATGGATCAGCCACAGCAGGAGCTGGTGCCTCTGTAGGCGTGGTTGGCGCGGGCGGTAGTGCCGCTGCAACGACGAATAATGGTGTTCTCAATATAGAGTTGACCGGAGATTTGGCGGCCGGAGTAGGCATTGAATTAGATGCCAACATAGGCATTAACTATGGCAAATCCTACAATGACATGCGTACAGCCTACAACTTTGTCAGAAAAACACGAGAAGGAAAAATAGCCACAAAGAAAGCCGTAGAAGCTGCGCAGATAAGCTATAAAAATGCCGCAGCCACCAGTGAGAAAGCACTAACAGCACTGAAAGATGCGGACAAAGCACTTAATAGCAGCACATCTTATGCCACTAATTTACTAAAAAGCGAAGTCAGTAAAAACAGTGCAAAATTTGCCAAGGTTGTGACTGATAATTTTGAAAATCCCACTGCTATCGCCAATGCTGCGAAAGACGCAGCGAATCAAACTGCTAAAGCAGTTACTGACGCAGCAAACAATACTGGCCGCGCTATCACCAATACGACAAAAAGTGCGAAGCGGTCTATCAAGAAAGCTTTTCGCTGGTAAATACAACGCAGCAAAATCTGAAGAACAATTTGTCAAGTACCAAACCGCACGTAAAGAAATCTCTCATAAAAAAAGCTGCTATTCCAAAAAATAGCAGCTCTTTTTATTGAAAAATTACCGACAGATTATTGATGCCTAATTACTTGCTACGGCTCTTGTATTCACCAGTGCGAGTATCAATTTCAATCTTGTCGCCTTGTTCAACGAACAATGGCACAGGAATGTTGAAACCGGTTGAGATTTGCGCTGGTTTCATAACCTTGCCAGAAGTGTCGCCTTTGACTGCGGGCTCTGTGTAAGTGATTTCACGTACCACGGTGGTTGGCAATGCAACGGAAATCGCTTTTTCGTTGTAAAACACCACTTCACAAGCCATGCCATCTTCAAGGTAATTGAGCGCATCGCCCATGTTTTCGCCCTCGACTTCGTACTGATTGTAGTCAGCATCCATGAAAACATAGAGTGGATCAGCAAAATACGAATACGTCGCTTCTTTTTTATCGAGCACGACAACATCAAATTTGTCATCAGCGCGATAAACCGATTCCAAGCCAGAATCTGTCAACAGATTCTTCATCTTCATCTTACAAACGGAAGAATTACGACCAGATTTTGTGTATTCAGTTTTAATAACAACCATCGGTTCGCCATTGACCATGACAACATTACCGACGCGGATTTCTTGTGCAGTTTTCATAAAATTAGGGCGTATTACGCGTGAAGATCAATCAAAAAATAAAGCCTGCTATTTTAACCGATTTTTAATAAACATCATTAAATTGGCGGCCAGATCGCCGTTTGCCATCAATTGCTGACCCCAATCGCGACCATACTCCTGCAATTGCGGCATGGCAGCGTGAAATGTTTGCCATTGCGCCGATAAAGTTTGCTCAGTATTTTCGGTATTCCAGACATGCCACCAATCGGTCACGCTACGTTCCATGTCGGGTGACATATTGGCGGTGTAGCACTTTAAGAAGGCATCCAGTTTTACCAGGTGCGCCGCTTCAGTTTGCGGATAAATATGCCAAACAAACGGCCGCCCTGCCCACTGTGCCCGGACAAAAGAATCTTCCCCACGCACAAAATTGAGATCACAAGCCCACAGCAATTTGTCGTAATCCGCTTGCGGCATAAATGGCAATACCTGCAACGTCAAATTGCCACGCTTTGCATTCGCACCGGCAATCGCGGGTTTGCCTAAAAACGCACTCACCGCTTCCACCGCCACGCCTTCTGGAACCAAACAAATAACAGGCGACGCATGCGCATAGGCATCACGCTGCAAAACCTGCAACAACGAGACGCAAGGCGCATCCGGATAGCAAAACAAAGAAATTTTGCAAGCATCCGGCGGCGACACCTGCACTTTTAAACTGGTAAAAAAATCAGCCATCGCAGCCGCATCTTGTTGAAACGCATCACGCTGCCGGATCAAATCCCGCTCCAGCAATAAACCACCGGTTTGATTAGAAAAGCCAGGGAAGAAAAAATACTTTACCAACGATGAAGACGACTGTGGCGAAGCTAGCGTATGGCAGCCTTCAACCCATTCTTCCGCGCTGAGATATTCCAGATTGATCCAAATTGGGGGGCGAGTCACCATGGCCGTCAAATAATCCGCCGGCAACGCACAACCAAACGCTTCGATCACGATATCGGCTGCCTGCGTTGGTGCCGCGTTCCAATCATGAATCAGCACGCCCTGCGTTTGCTGCACCGCTGCTTGCACGTCGATTTCTGGGCAAATTTTTTGAAAAGAGTGTAAGTCATCAATGATCAGCGTCACAGCCACACCATATTCATGCACCAATTGACGCGCCAAGCGCCAGCACACGCCGACATCGCCAAAGTTATCGACTACGCGGCAGAATAGATGGAGGCTAGCGTTGGTTGTCAGCATGCTATTTCCCACAAAACCCCATCCACCGTAATCAACGCAGTCTTGATCGTTTTACCCGGAAAAATCACCAAAGCCGCATCCAGATAGCGCTGTAATTGCGCTTGATAATCCGCCCTTTCAGATTCAAGAAACTGCCGTTTGTAATCCAATATCCACACCACATCCTGCACGATCACCAAACGATCGACACGCAGGGTTTGCTGGTTGATCAGCATTTCCATTTCATTGCGGGCAAAGGTGTACTGGCTGGGATCGTAGAAACGCGCCAACTCCGCCTGCGACAAAATAGTCGTCGCCTGCTGCACAATCAATTTGGCGATAGGCAAAGGACAAGGCAAGGAACGCGCGATGACGTCTGGTGCCGGAATGGTAATCGGCCAATTCGACGAAGATTGCGTCAAGCGTTCCATCAGGGCATGTAAGGCGATGCCTTCTTCGATCGCTGCGGTGTTTTCATCATCAGACACAGAATACACAACGGACGTAGCCGGCATAAGCGGCGGATTAAAAATCGGCCAGCGGAATGGCGCCTCCTGTTTTTCTGGTGAGAGATGATCAATGTCATTCGATACATTTTCCAAATAAAAAACCGGGATGTGTTGCAAGTTGTCATACCAGCTGCCGCTAACTACACCAGTGACATTACTATCAACAACCGCTTTACCCGCTTCCGCCACGCCGCTGATGATGAGTATTCTTTTGGCACGCGTCATGGCGACGTACAGCAGGTTTTTGTCTTCTTGTAATTTGTAGGTTTCTTCCTCTGCAAACAAGGCATCACGCGCCGCGCCCCTCGCATCTTTGCGTCCGAAGGCAGAAAAATGCAGCGGCTTGATAGCATCCGGCGGCCAGTGGCACAGAATTCCGCTATCGTCCCGCGCTGGTTTGCTGTGATTGGCATCAAGTAAGACTACGATGGGCGCTTCCAACCCCTTAGCACTGTGTATGGTCAGAATACGCACCGCATCAATTGTTGCATCAATTTGCGCTTCATCCGGCGCGTCGCTTTCGACGCCGTTTTGCAGCACACGCAGCGCATCAAGAAACCTGGGCAAACTAGGATAACGCCCGCCATCCATATTCAAGGACAAGGCGATAAACGCTTCGATATTGCCTATCACCTGGCTGCGCATCATAGCTGGTGCCGCTTGTGCATAACGAGCGATCAACTCGCCGTCATACAAAATCATGTCGAGCAAATCATGTACTGGCAGAAATGGCGCTACCTGCAACCACTTCGTCAATAAACTAGCCGCACGTGAAAGCACCGGATGAGTCGCAGCAACTTCTTGCAAACGCTGCCACCACGACTTCTCCTTGCGTAACGCTAAGGCAATCAAATCCTCATCACTGGCCCCCATGATGGGCGACTTCAATACCTGCGCCAAACAGACATCATTTTCTGGCGTCATCAAGAAACGCAATAAAGCGATCAAATCCGCCACTTCCAGAGAAATCAAAAGACCACCAGGTTTATCCGACACAAAAGGAATCCCCGCTGCCCGCAAAGCACGTTCATAAACAACCAAATGCTTGCGTTTTTTGACCAACAACATGACATCCGACCAACTAGCATCGCAAGTCAATTTTGCCTGCGTGATTGCTTGCGCCACAGCCAAGCCTTCCTCATAGCGGCGCGTATCGTCCTCTTCCTCTCGCGCCTCGTTGAAAGGATCGCGCAAGCGCAAGCCGGCCCCTTCTTCATTCGCAGGTTGCTGCTTAATTTGCTCGATTTGCTCAATTAAAGGCAAACGCCACACCGCTCCCGATTGCGGCTGCAAAGTCGTGTGAGCGAAGAAATGATCATTTTTAAATTTTTCCACAAAGCAAGTATTCAAACTCGCAATAATTTCCGGCGCATTCCGCCTGGTTTGATTAGTCCGCAACAGCACCGCACCCTGCTCTGCCAGCAAGTCACTCGCCGCATCAAACACCCGCGGCTCAGCACGGCGAAAACGATAAATCGACTGCTTCGGATCACCCACGACAAACACACTAGGCTGATTCGCCTGCGCGCCATACGCCTCTAACCACGAACGCAAAATATGCCATTGCAAAGGATTAGTATCCTGGAACTCATCCAACAAAATATGCTGATACCGCGCATCCAAGCGGCTATGCAAATAAGCCGCGTGTTCCTCATCCATCAACAAACGATAGGCATGCCATTCCAAATCAGCAAAATCCAGCACGCGCTGCTCGGCTTTGATGGATTGATACTGCAAAAGATAAGCACTGCCGGCAGTGAAAAGCGCCGCATTCAAGGCAATGACGTCGGGTTCGCTGCTACGTTGTTGAAGCTTTTTTAACGCTTCGGCAACAGAGGTAAATTCATCATCAAATAATTGCAAACCATCATGCTGGCCGTAAGCCTGTTCGATAGCAGCGGTTAAGTTTTTGGTTTTGGCATTTTTACGCAATACACCATCAGCGCTAAAGAACTCAAAGTACAAAGCATTGAAACTTTCCAAACTTGCCGCAGCAGTCATGCTCATCTCAATCGCTGTAGCACGCTTCTGATTAGTCGCCGTCCCTTTGCCCAACAAGCTAGCAATGTTCTGTATCCGCTGGATCAGTGCAGCATCCTGCCAAAGCGTCAACCGCGCATCAGATTGCGCATCGCGACCGCACAACGCCTGCAACCATTCCAACGGCATACCTGGCTGACCATCCCGAACAAGATGCGTCGCAGCCCACCACTCTGCCCGTTTGCTGACAAAAGCATCCAGCAAACCTTTCGCATTGAAATCGCCCACCATGTCATACAAACGCAACAAAGCGTCTTTGATTTCTGGACGTTTCACATCGTTTTGCATGAACGAGCGATACGCCTTAGCGATCAATTCGCTACTGTTTTCCGACAAGACATACCCATGCGGCACTTCAGACGCAAGCGGTGCAATTTGCAATAAACGCAAAAACCAGCTGTGAAACGTATCAATCGACAGCGCCTGCGGACTAGCCAACACCCGTGCATACAAACCCCGCGCCACCGGCACCAAACGCGGCAAATCAGCCGCCACCACCGCCCGCTCCAACAACAACGCCGCCACCTGTTGATCCGACCCCAAGGCCAATTCATGCAACAACTGCATCAAGCGCTCACGCATCTCCTGCGCCGCTTTACGCGTAAACGTAATCGCCAACAAAGCAGACGGCTCCGCCCCCGCCAACAACAAACGCAACATCCGCCCAACCAACAACCAAGTTTTGCCACTACCGGCGCATGCTTGGACTACGACAGAGCGCTGTGGGTCGCAAGCGATCGCAATAAAGTCCTGCGCGCTGGCGGCTTGGTTGTTGATTTCGTAGGCGGGTGATGAGGTTGGCATTGGGTTAATTTTTATGTGGGCATGAAATTCATAACGCATCATCATGACCACCGTCATTTCTTTCCAGAAATCAACGGTGCTCAGTAAAATACCGCCGCATTATCTAATCAATTTAACGATACGTTAAGCAATAACAAACAAAGAATTTAAATAGTATTTAAGAATCTGCCCATGCAGAACGCACAACGTACACAACGTATAACAACAATAGCGGTCACGACATAACAGACCATATGGAGGATATCCTCACAATGGTTGAAATCGGCTCTGGCGCACGGCGTAAGGTGGAAGATGTGCGGCTGTCACGCTATGCCTGCTACCTGATTGTGCAAAACGGTGACCCATCTAAACCCGTAATTGCCAATGGCCAAACCTACTTTGCCTTGCAAACCCGGCGGCAAGAGCTAGAAGACAGCGCTAAATTCGCCCAGCTATCTGAAGATGAAAAACGCCTCGCCATACGCAATGAACTGGCCGAGCACAATAAATACTTGGCAGCGGCAGCTAAAGATGCGGGTGTTGAAACGCCACTGGACTACGCCATTTTTCAAGACCATGGCTACAAGGGTTTATATGGTGGTTTGGGTGCCAAAGACATTCACGCACGCAAAGGTTTAAAAAAGAGTCAAAAAATTCTCGACCACATGGGCAGCACCGAGCTGGCAGCAAATTTATTCCACGCCACACAAGCAGAAGAAAAATTACGCCGCGATCAAGTACATGGCAAGCGGGAGGCTAATCAAACACATTTTGAAGTAGGACAGAAAGTGCGCCAAACCATTGCTGAATTAGGCGGAACCATGCCTGAAGCCTTGCCTAAACCTAAACAAAGCATCAAACAGATTGAAAGCGGCAAGAAAAAGCTAGAAGAAAAATAGTCGATGCACAAAAAATTGGCTCTATGTTGCAATTTAAACAAACAACCATTCTAACTACGCTGCTTCCAACTCAACATGCACACGCTGCCCAAGAGCGGCGGCAATATTGACTAAGGCATCAAGCGAAAAACGTGAAATCCGACCGCGCAATAAATCATTGATACGCGGCTGCGTCACACCACAATGCGCAGCAGCCTCAACCTGAGTCCAATGATTTCCCTCAATCAGCGCAGTGATTTTATTCATCAATTCCGCACGTACACGAAGATTAACCGCCTCTTCTGGCGTGTCAGAAATCGCATCCCATACACTGGCGTAGCTGTTTGTGTCTGAATTGTTCATACGTTCATACGTTCATACCAATTGGGTGAAAGGCATTTTTCGCAAAAATGCGCCCCAAACTATATCAATTTGGATATAAAAATACAAGGATGCAATTTGTAGGGTGTAATAAGCGAAGCGCATTACACCTTTATCGAAGGCCACCATGCGGCGCAATGCGCTTCGCTTATTGACGCCCTACGATAATGGCCATGTAAAAAATAATGGGACGTATCAACTTTAAATCGGTGTTCATATCCCAACACACTCACCAAGCTCCCTTACGACAAACACCACGCATTTCACAATACTCACACACCGAATCAATCCCATTCGCAGGTAAAGCCGTGCCCGCTTGAATCGCACGTAGATTGGTGACGAGTGATGTTTCCAACAAGCGTTGCCAGTTCGCATAATCGGGTGCGGCAGCTGTGCCGATTTTGTCTCGGGTTAATTCCAATCCGACGTAATGCGCAGAGTCTGCTTGTTGCAATAACACGCCATAAAACGGTAATTGATGGTCTTCTCCAGTGGCCAGTTTGCTTTTTAATACCGGCTGAGCGCGGGTTTTGTAATCCAGTACGCATTGCTCACCCGCATCGTTTGCATCGATTCTGTCGATGCGGCCATGCAACAGGATTTCGCCTTCTGCCCATTGCAAGCGCCGCTCGTGCCATTGTTCTGCGCTGACGAAATGCCAGCCCTGGTCCTCCCATGCATTGGCCCAATCCAAATACGCCGGGATCACTTTTTGCCAACGAGTGTAATACGCCAGCACAGCTGGATTTTTCGCCAATTCCGTGGCAAAAACTTGTTCTGAAATTTGGCGTAATACCCGCTCACGATTGCCAACTTCAGCCGGGATGGAGGTGTGATAAATCTTTAATATTTCATGCAGCCAATCGCCATAATCCCGCTTTTCCGGCATTTCTGATAATTCGGCCAACGTGCTCAGCCCCAGCATGCGGGTGGCGAAAAATTGATACGGACACGCAACCAGGCTGTTGTAGCCACTGGCGGATAATTTGGCGGGTAATAATTGCGCCGCCGATGGCGTTGGTCTGGTAGGGAGTTTTGGCAGCAAATCATGCCAGTTGGTACTGCATGTATGAATGGGCAATACAGACGCAGCGGTGCATTCCAAGGTCAATTGCAAGCGCTCAATCCAGGCGCTGGCGGCTTGGGGTTGGCCATTTTGATACGCTTGCCAGGATAAAACGATGGCAGCCGGGCTATGCAACAAAGCCGCAAAATCGCGCAACTGTTGCTGCTGACGGATTTCTCTAGTTGGCAAACCCAATTCACGCCGCACAGTGTTACCAAAAAACAGCGTCTCACTCGCCTGCGAAGGCAAATGCGTCGCATCGCAACCCACCATCAAAATGGCATCGAAAACACGCAGACGCGCGCCGTTCAATGGCAGCATCACCACGCGCTGATCCGGGCTAGTCGTGGCAAATGGCGCGGCTTCCAATTGCAGGCGTAAAAATGCGCGCCATTCGGAGAAAGAAAATAATTCGATGGAACGATCCGCCAAACCATCCTGCCCATCTTGCTTATCTTGTTCAATCACAGCGAGCAAAGCCAGCACCTGAGTGCCAGCTGCATCGCTTGCCAACGCTGTTTCCATGCCGAATGCCCGCAAGGTTTGTCGCGTCAACGTGCTCCAATCCAGCACACTTTTACGACCTTTGAAAAGATGCGCCTGGCTGGCGATTTGCTGCATTAGTGCCTGCTCTGCTGGTAATTTCTGCAATGCCGCGTCAATTTCTGTCCAACCGCTTGTGACCTTGGCTTGATGCAAAGCCATTTCTATCGCCATGACTTGCGCATGTTTAGTATCGACAGGCAAACCGCTGAAAGGCGATTTCAGCCAATCCAGCAACACCACCACATTGGCTTGTGTGGCGATCACATCCAACCATGCCGCCAGCGATGCTGCGGCTCGGGTGGTAGATAATTTCCACCCGGTTTCATCCTTCACCAACACTTGCGCGCGTGCCAACAAAGCACTAATCCGTCTTGCCACCAAGCGATCCTGAGCAACAATGGCGATGTTGGTTTTGCCATCTTGCAACCAATCCAGCACCGTTTGCGCACCGTGCTGTGCCTCCTGCTCCAGGCTGCTGGCTGGATAGATAGACAAATTAGGGGGCGTGACGATGTCTGGTGCAAGGCACCCAAAAGGGGTGTCCTTACAATCATCGTTAGGCGATTCATCCACCAATTCTGGCCATGCTTGCGCATATAACGGCATCAGCGATGCAGCACGCCAATCCAGCGTGATCTGATACACCGGTTGACGCTGACTATAGGCCTGCAAAAAAGCGTTTTCCATCGCATCGGGAGACACCGGATGTATCCACACCAAAGGGTCTTGCGCCTGCTGCGCCAAATCCATCATTTGCTGCCAACGCATGACATTGGCATCGCTGCCATCTAAACGGCTTTTCCAGATCGCCCACACTAGTTGCGCCTCGTTCGACAAATAATCTCGTCCAGGCATCAATTGCTCTAATTGGGTCAACGCTGCTTGCCAACGCAGTTCCGCCAAAGCCAAATCCGGCAACCAAGCTTGTGTCAACTCGTCCGACAAGCTCAACAAAGTCTGTGCCAACGGCATCAAATCCGTATTACGTTCGGCAGAAAATAATTTTTTTAACCAACCATGCTGACGGAGTTCAGCATATAAAGTCATTAAAGCTGATCCAGATTGAGTAGCTTGAATAGATTGAGAATTCTGCAAACCTCGTAAATTTTGAGACTCAATCCAAGCTGACAAGGTATGAATTCTGGGCGCAATCAACGCACCGTTTGCCTGTTTTCCCAAGGCTGTTTTCAACTGCTGCCCATGCAAAAAAGTAGGGACAACGATATGTAATCGCATCAGCAATTCCGCACACTTTTTTTTAAAATAGGTTATGATTTCGCCCATACTTTTTTTGACCGATTGCTTCCTTCTGCAAATTTTAAAATTTTGCACATTTCCACTAGATCTTGAATACGCGCATAACGTCTTCATCTAAAGCACATACCAAGTCATAAAATACTGAAGTACAAGAGTACAACTGCTGCACAGCACAAAACGTATAACTTTTCCCCCTCACATTGAGAAAATCATGAGTGAACACATTAAACACATTACCGATGCTTCTTTTGAAATCGACGTATTGAAATCCGACAAGCCCGTATTGGTTGATTTTTGGGCAGAATGGTGCGGTCCATGTAAAGCAATTGCTCCAATTCTGGAAGAAATCGCCAAAGAATATAACGGCAAAATCACCATTGCTAAAATGGATGTGGATGCGAATCAAGTGGTTCCTGCCAAACATGGTATTCGCGGCATTCCTACCTTGATTTTGTTTAAAAATGGCGTTGCCGCTGCGCAAAAAGTAGGGGCAATGGCCAAAGGTCAATTGACGTCTTTTATTGATAGCAATATTTAATCGATATCGAATTAGCGTAAGTCATATAACCGCAGTGGTGCATTCGCACCACTCGTTTTCTTCCTAGTAGTTCATCTCTTTTCTTTCCCACTGTATTTTCTATTTTTCTATTTAGTAGATTACCCGTAAACACACTATGCACTTATCTGAATTAAAGGCGTTACACGTCTCAGCATTGCTGGCCATGGCTATTAGCCTCGAGATTGACAATGCGGCACGTTTGCGCAAACAGGAACTCATGTTTGCCATTCTCAAAAAACGTGCCAAGCAAGGCGAACAAATTTTTGGTGATGGCGCCCTCGAAGTCCTGCCAGATGGCTTTGGCTTCCTGCGCTCGCCCGATGCCAGTTATATGGCATCTACCGACGATATTTATATCTCCCCTTCTCAAATTCGTCGTTTTAATTTGCATACTGGTGACTCGATTGAAGGGGAGGTACGCACGCCCAAAGATGGCGAACGTTATTTTGCTTTGGTCAAAGTTGATAAAGTCAACGGCGAACCACCCGAGGCTTCCAAGCACAAAATTCTGTTTGAAAACCTGACTCCGCTGCATCCAAACAAACCTTTGTTGCTGGAGCGCGAAATGAATGCTCAGGAAAACATCACTGGCCGCATCATTGACCTGATCGCTCCCATCGGCAAAGGCCAACGCGGCTTGTTGGTGGCTTCACCTAAATCTGGTAAAACAGTGATGTTGCAACACATTGCGCACGCCATCACCACCAACCATCCCGACATCACGCTGATCGTGATGCTGATTGATGAGCGCCCAGAAGAAGTGACGGAAATGCAACGTTCGGTACGCGGTGAAGTCGTCGCCTCCACCTTTGACGAACCCGCCACACGTCACGTACAAGTGGCCGAGATGGTGCTGGAAAAAGCTAAACGCCTAGTTGAAATGAAAAAAGACGTGGTGATTCTGCTTGATTCCATCACTCGCCTGGCACGTGCTTACAACACCGTTGTCCCCGCTTCCGGCAAAGTATTAACCGGCGGTGTCGATGCGAACGCCTTGCAACGCCCGAAACGCTTCTTTGGCGCTGCGCGTAATATTGAAGAAGGCGGTTCTTTAACCATCATCGCCACTGCCCTGATCGAAACCGGCAGCCGTATGGATGATGTGATTTATGAAGAGTTCAAAGGCACGGGTAATATGGAAGTCCACCTGGAGCGTCGTTTGGCTGAAAAACGCGTCTACCCAGCTATCAACCTCAACAAATCCAGTACACGTAGAGAAGAATTGCTGATCAAACCCGATCAACTACAAAAAATCTGGATTCTGCGTAAGTTATTGCACGGTATGGATGAAATCGAAGCGATGGAATTCATCATGGATAAGATGAAGGCAACCAAAACCAATGCCGAATTCTTTGACATGATGCGACGTGGTGGTTAAGGACAAAGCGAATACCTCCTCAATATCCATACAAAATAGCCTCTTTCAATTCAATGAATAGAAAGAGGCTATTCTTTAAATTAACCACACAAGCCAATACTCATAAATCTGGCATATTCGGGCCATTTTCTTGGGTTTGGCTGTACCATTGATAGCCAGCATACGCCACCAGTGCCGTAACTGAAGCGGCTATACCAATCCCAATCAACGCACGGTTAGTAAAAACTGATGTGCGTTCTACATCATCAAATGCTGTTAACAAATTAACATTGCAACCGGCCATATTCTCGCCAGACACGTTGTTATTGAGCTTAGGTTGAGTTGTTCTTTTAGGCAAAGGTGACACTAACCGACGCTGTTCCTTCGGTAGATGCTTTAGTAATTCACATGCCTCCGCTCTCTCTGCATCCAACTCTTCTTGTCGATTCTGACTAAGCCTCTTTATCTCCGCCAACTTTTCTCTAAACGCGTCTTTGTTAACCAGCCACCCTTTACCGAGTACGTTTTTTAATATTTTTAGATGCGGTAGGTTAAGTTGAGATGTGTTTAATTCAAGAAAAATAGCGATCAATAGCATTCTAAAACCATTTAATCTTGAACAATTCAATGAGATATTCTTGGGCCCCAGATTGCGCATTTGATTAAGAAACTCCGACGAGTTTCTATTTTCTATTTCAATGTCTTGAATATCCCAAACGGGTAGAAAAAAATGCATTAATTGACGAGAATAATTCAGAGACGCGCATTCTATCAAACCACATGCAAGCAAAGCTTTTGCATCAGGATTAGTAAATTTCGGCAAATTAGAAGCCACCCCAGATTCCACAATATCATCCAAATTTGTATGCTGAAATGGCCGCCCAAACAGAGCTTGGGCTAAAGGGTATTGATGATCATCAGGAACTCGAGTGTCATTCCCTAATAGATAAAGAGCATTAATCGCACTAGGCTTCGTTGGCAAAATCTCCAATAAATGCTCAAAATTTTTATTCCATACCGCCAAGCTTTTTTCTGGTGATAAAAGAACAGGAACACGATAAAGATAAGGAATAATGTCAACAACGACCTCACCTTTCATTAATCCTTCCAGTAATGCTTCCTGTACCAGTTTTTGACGAAGAAAATCACGAAAAGAGGGATCAACACCATTTGAGTCTAGATGATAACTAATTACTGTTGCTGCATGAGGATTGTTAGAACACAACGCCTTTGTAAAGGCCGCCTTTTCTAACGCACTCATTTCCGAAACATTTTTCAATTTCCAAGTCACTAATGACTGCGCATCAATATTAGTAAATTTTTCTTTTTTATCAAGCAAACTTTTTGTCGCAACATCAGATCCAAATACAAATGGCATGTTAAAAGAAGCTTCAGCTAAAGGAAGTTGATGCTCAGTAGGAATATCTGCATTTAACAAATAAAGGGCACCAACCACATTTGGTTGTGTTGGCAATACATCTAACAACTTTGTGAAATTTGCATTCCATATGTTTAAACTATCCTGAGGATTTAAAGCAACAGGCACACGCGATATAAAGCTAATAATCTCGGGATCAGTAAGTTGCCCAGTCATTAAACCAAATAACAAATCCTTTTGTACGTCGGTATCAGAAAAGAGTTTATGAAGGGTATCAATGCCCACGTCTGAGATAGCCTCTTTAATGACGTGCATTGCATTACTATCACGAGATAGCAATTGCGATACCAACCCTAACTTCTCGTCTTGATTCATCGCTGAAATCGGTTGTTTTTTTGATGTAGTAAAAGGAAAAGATGAAAAAGAAGTTGATTTAATCTTACTTATCGGCATAAACATGGAGTTTTGTAGGGTTGAGAATGACGCTAACATGACCCAGTATCAAGCGTGAATCACATGCCTTACACACATACTATTGGGGAGATTACGATAAAGAAGTAATACGGAGTTAGCGCAGGGTAAATAAAAACAATCAAAAAATGAAAAAGTAGCCATAATTATAATGCAAACCACACAACATTGCCCGATCAATAATGCCTATTGAGCAATATTAATTGGGCAATATCAAGGATGCTTAATGATCAGGCTTACCAATCAAAAATACGACTATTAATACACCTAGGCCAATCAACAATACCTGAGGAATGGTTTCACGCAGCGTTGCGCGGCGTTGCATTTGCGGCATTAAATCGCTGACTGCGATATAGATAAATCCGGATGAAGCAAATACCAGCACATAAGGAATCAAATTGCTGGCGCGATCCAAAGTAAAGTAACCAAGCAAACCACCAATCACTGCCATTAAGCTACAAAGCAAATTAAAAACATAGGCTCTTGTACGGCTAAAACCAGCATTTAATAACACGATGAAATCGCCGATTTCCTGTGGGATTTCATGCGCAATAATCGCCAAACCGGTCACCAATCCCAGCTGTGGATCAGCTAAAAACGCGGCGGCAATCAAAATCCCATCGGTAAAATTATGCAAACCATCACCCACCAATATCATCCAACCAGCTTTGCCCGCTTCTCTCGCATCATGTCCATGCGCGTGATGATGACCATCGCCTTCGTGATGATGCGAGTGACGCAGGATTGCCAACTTTTCCAACATGAAAAAAGTCAGCAAACCCGCTAACAAGGTAGCGAACAAGGTGTAGGGTTCCGCTTTTGATTCAAAGGCCTCCGGCAAAGCGTGCAGCAGCGAAGTCGATAGCATGATACCGACCGACAAACTCACCATGCGCTCCACCATTTTTGACAAAAAAGTGAAAGAGAAAATAGCGGCGGCGGTGATACTCACAACACCAGAAAGGATCGTCGCCAGCAAAATGGAAACCAGCGTGGCGTTCAAGGTCAGATTAATTTGGATTCTCCATCAGTCGATACCACTAAGCAGCATCTGCTTGGCGCACTGCCTGTACAAAAGCGCGTATTTTATCAATGTCTTTGATTCCCTTGGCAAGCTCTACTCCACTACTGATATCCACCGCGTAAGGACGTACTTGCTGGATGGCATCAGACACGTTTTGCATCGACAAACCACCACTCAACACAATACGCGGTGCCAGTTCTTGCGGGATGATCGACCAGTCAAATGTCTTGCCCGAACCACCATACGCATCGACAAAAGTATCTAACAACAATCCACTAAATAATTTACTGCCAACACGATAATTTTTTTCGACATGCAATAAATCGCTGGTCGTCATATCCGGTTTAATCCTCACAACACGAAGAAAAGGACGTTGCACTTGCGCAGCAGTGGCACTGCATTGCTCCAAAGTTTCATCACCATGAAATTGCAGAAAAGAAACCGGCGCTTGCTCCAACGTGGCAGCAATTTCTTGCTGGGATGCGTTTACAAACAAACCAACCGTACTGATAAACGGTGGAATAGCCGCGATCAACTCAGCCGCCAGTTTGGGCGAGATATAACGAGGACTTTGGGGGTAAAACACAAAACCAATCGCATCTACCCCCACCGCCACTACCGCCTGTACATCTTGCATGCGCGTAAGCCCACAAATTTTGATACGGGTACGTTGTTGAGTAGGTTGCATAGTGTTTTATCCGAAATTATCTATTACCATCGTTCCCGCTGAGGTAGGCGGGAACGACGGAGGGTAATCTATAAAATTTACAAGAAAGGCAATGTATAAGTCTTTACCTGCGGCAAATCCCACTTTTTATCATAATCAATTTTCGCCAAATACAAACCATCTGGCATCAAGGTTGGCGCTGCGCGTGAGCGGTCACCATTCTGCAATACGGTACGCAACCATTCCAATGAATGCTTGCCGGTTCCAACGAAAATCAAAGAAGCCACGATGTTGCGCACCATGTGCTGCAAAAAGGCATTGGCACAAATGGTCACGGTAATCCATTCGCCATGCCGTTTAACATCAATGCTGTGCATCACTTTAATCGGTGATTTGGCCTGGCATTCAGAAGCACGAAAGGCAGAAAAATCATGCGTTCCAACTAAAACCTGTGCTGCTTCGTGCATGGCATCCGCATCTAACGGCTGGAACACCCAGCCCACTTTGCCAGCCACCAAAGGAGAACGTATCGGACTGTTGTGCAACACGTACACATAAGTACGGGCAACCGCACTGAAACGAGCGTGAAAGTTATGCAATACGTCAGCATCATCTTCAGCATTCATCGTATGCACCGCCCCGACATCACGAGCCCAGCAAACTGCAATCGACGAAGGTAAAAACGCATTCACACCACGCACCCAAGAAAACGGCGCGCGCTCAATGTCAGTATCAAAATGGACAATTTGCTCTATCGCATGCACCCCTCTATCAGTGCGCCCAGCACAAGTGGTAGCGATATCGGTCAGTGTGAATTTTTTTAGCGCCACTTCCAGTTGATCCTGGACTGTCCTGCCGTCTGGCTGTGTTTGCCAGCCATACCAAGGCAAACCATCGTATTGCACGCCGAGCACAATACGCTTCAAATCACGTTTCAAGAATATGTTCCTTATTGAATCCCAAGTGACTGATTAAATATTAAGTACTTGGTATTTAGCGCATCATTTTTTTAAGCAGCGCCGTTGCTTTTGCCACCTGCTCGGCTGAACCATTCTTGATCACTTCATCAAGCAATTCACGTGCGCCTTGTTTATCGCCGATGTGGTCGTATGCCGAAGCCAAATCCAGCTTCATGGCGATTGCTGAATCGTCCATTCTATTAGCGTTATTGGCTTTATTCGAAATTTCTTTGTCGATATCAGCGATATCGTTTGCCTCTAACTTTGCATCTAACTCTGTATCCAAATCAAGATTAATGGTGGAAAAATCAAATTGCGGCGTTGTTTCAGCTTGGTTTGCTACTAAAGAAGCATCGACTGATGGTTCACGCTTTAACACATGTTGTTCATGCCGATCATTCTTAACATGATCCGTACCCGCCAAACTAGCAGCATAACTTTCAAAATCATCTGTTTTTCTCTGACTACGGAAGAAAGCAACACCACCAGCAATCACGGCTATCAATAAAGCAAGCGCAGCGGATATAAAACGTAAGTCACCCATCCATTCACGCACAAAGACCTGCTCAGCCCATATTGATTTGACTGGACCCACTGGTACTGCAGCTGAAGAAGACAAAGCTGGTAAATGAGACAAAGTGGACGTCAAAGAAGTAGTTTGCATCTGACCTACTTGCGTTGTCGCTGTGCCTTGTTGTGGCTGTGAACCACTAGCCTGATTCGCCAATTCATTCGTTTTTAGTTGAACAAATTTTTGTAGATCGGAGACATTTTTCTCTAATTCTTTAATGCGCTCCGTTGCATCCGCAATCATTTTGTCCTTGGCGATTCTATCTTCAGGCATCACTATCCTGGTTTTTTCCTCAATACGAGGAGCAGCCTGACTACGCGTTGAAGTTGCCCCACTACCGGATGAAGGTGAAGATGATAGCGATAAAGACAAGGCCAACGCCAACCCCCTTGATACCTGCAATTTGTCTTCAGATTGATTGAGAGCAGCAACATCTGTTTTATTTGATTTCTTATCCTTGACGAAATTTTTCTCACCAAGCTGCGTTGATGGAACTAGCGTTGGTGTAAACACTGGTGCTGGTGCTGCTGGTGCTGAAATTGCTTGAGTAGGTTGTGGTGCTGGATTTTTAACGGCAGCTTGGATTACCTTCTGTTTTCTGGCGATTTTTTCCTGGTTAACAGGCTTTGCAATTTTTGCGGCTTTTAGTGCTTCGGATTGCCCCTTTGCATCACTTCCATTGCCAGCATTGGCATTCGATGCAAAATTTGTTGCATCAACCGAATTGAGCGTTTGTGCTAATTTTAGCGATTGCGCTTCCTGTGCATTTTGCAATTCCGGCGGATCCAGCAAAAACGTATATTCCCTTAATAAACGCCCTTCGTTCCAATTCAACTCTAACAACATAGAGACGAAAGGCTCATTCATCACTTGGGTCGAAGCAATCGTCACAAAATAACGCGTGTCACGTTGCCCTATGGTGAAACGCGCAGATTGTAAAGCTGGGTTGAGTTCAAGATTGGCGCGATGAAAAGCTTCAAGCGAAGCTAATTTGATCTTTAATGTTCCAAGCTCATTTTTAGAGACAGACGTCAACTCAATTTCAGCGCGCAAAGGTTGACCCAGCGCAGAAAGAACGCTGAGTTTGCCTAAACCAGCCGCATGCACCACACCCAAAAAACCTGGTAAGGTGAATAACGCACAGCAAAAACAAAGAAAAAAATAAATGCGGCTGAAAGGAGTTTTGAAAGGCATGCTCAAATTTGTTAATCCAGGATTTTAATCACCGTCGTTCCCGCAGATTTAGGCGGGAATCCAGCATCTTTTTCTGTTTACTGCTAAGCCACTGGATCCCCGACTAAGGCATTCGGGGACGACGGTTTTGAGTTTGTCTATTCACCGCTATTCCAGCCTAAATACCGTGATTCCCACAGGTTTAGGTGGGAATCCAGCGTCTTTTTCTGTTTACTGCTAAGCCACTGGATCCCCGACTAAGGCATTCGGGGACGACGGTTCTGAGTTTGTCCGTAAAATATTAATTATCCAACAAGATACGCAACATACGACGTAATGGCTCAGCTGCCCCCCAGAGCAATTGATCGCCGACGGTGAAGGCTGACAAATACTCTCCACCCATTTGCATTTTGCGTAAACGCCCGACCGGAATGGTCAAACCACCCGTAACCGCAGCAGGTGTTAAATCTTGCATGGAAGCAGAACGCTCGTTTGGTACGACTTTGGCCCATTGATTGTGACTGGCCAACATGTCAGTAATTTCATCCAACGGCACATCTTTTTTCAATTTGATGGTTAATGCTTGCGAATGACAACGCATCGCACCGATCCGGACGCACAAACCATCAACAGGAATCGCCGCTGAACCAAATGCCTCGCCTTTCCCCAAGATTTTGTTGGTTTCGGCACCGGCTTTCCACTCCTCACGTGATGTACCATTTCCCAAATCCTTGTCGATCCAGGGAATCAAGTTACCTGCTAAAGGCACGCCAAATTGCTTGGTTTCATCGACGGTCATGTTGTGTTGCTTGGCAAGCACTTTGCGATCGATTTCTAAAATCGCAGAGGCAGGATTGTCTAACAAAGCCTTCACTTCAGCGTTGATGCTACCAAATTGCTGCAACAATTCACGCATGTGTTGCGCACCACCGCCAGATGCCGCTTGATATGTCATGGAAGTCATCCAGTCGACTAGATCATGCTTAAACAAGCCACCCAAGCCCATCAACATACAAGACACGGTGCAATTGCCGCCGATATAATTTTTAATCCCTTTTTGCAAACCGTTTTTGATGACATCCAGATTAACTGGGTCCAACACGATAATCGCATCGTCTTGCATACGCAGTGTCGATGCGGCATCGATCCAGTAACCATTCCAACCAGCGGAACGCAAACGTGGAAATATTTCAGTGGTGTAGTCACCGCCTTGGCAAGTGAGAATGATGTCGCATTTTTTCAATGCTTCAATATCATGCGCATCTTTCAAAGTTTTTTCATTTTTTGCCATGGAGGGCGCTGCACCACCCGTATTGGAAGTGGAGAAAAACACGGGTTCAACATGAGCAAAATCACCTTCCTCCTGCATACGCTGCATCAGAACCGAACCCACCATACCGCGCCAACCGACTAGACCAAGTACTTTCATTTTTTCACCTAAGCTTAATAATGTAATTTTTATTTCAATGCCTTAACGACCGCATCACCCATGGCTTGGGTACCGAGCTTAACCGTACCGCTTTCATGAATATCCGCCGTACGCAAACCTTGCGCCAATACTTGCTTGACCGCCGTTTCAATACGATCAGCCTGTTCAGCCTTATTCAGAGAGAAACGCAACATCATCGCAGCTGACAAAATAGTCGCCAGCGGATTGGCTAAATCTTTGCCTGCCAAATCGGGCGCTGAACCGTGTGAAGGCTCGTACAAGCCTTTATTGTTGGCATCCAAGGACGCTGACGGAAGCATGCCGATTGAACCAGTCAACATCGCAGCTGCGTCCGACAAAATGTCGCCAAACATATTGCCTGTCACAATAACATCGAATTTCTTCGGTGCGCGAATCAGTTGCATTGCGGCATTATCCACATACATGTGATCCAAAGTGACATCGGGATATTCACGATGGACATCGATCACAATTTCTTTCCAGAATTGGAACGTTTCCAAGACATTCGCCTTATCCACGCTGGTTAAACGCCGATTGCGCTTTTGCGCCGCTTGAAACGCAACGTGGGCAATGCGACGCACTTCAGTTTCCGCATAGCGCATGGTATCGAAACCCTCGCGCTCACCAGTAAATGGACCATCTGGGCAAGTTCGCACGCCACGTGGCTGACCAAAATAAATATCACCCGTCAATTCGCGAATAATCAACAAATCCAAACCAGAAACGACTTCAGGCTTCAAGGTAGAAGCGCCAGCTAATTCAGGATACAAAATCGCTGGCCGCAAATTGGCAAACAAATTCAAATTTTTGCGTAAACCAAGAATCGCCTGTTCTGGCCGCAAAGAACGTTCCAAACTATCGTATTTCCAATCACCGACGGCACCAAACAACACCGCATCGGCTTGTTTAGCCAAATTCAAAGTGCTGTCTGGCAAAGGATGTCCATGTAATTCATAGGCCGCGCCGCCAACCGGTGCGGTTTCGATTTCAAATGATTCGCCCAGTGCATCCAGCACTTTGACTGCTTGCGCGACAATTTCTGGACCGATGCCATCACCAGGCAAAATTGCTATTTTCATTGTTCTTAATTCCTACCTACATTAATTTTTAATTATTAATTTGATTCGCCAACCATGGCTGTGCAGCTAAATGACGTTGTTCAAACGTTTGTATCTTGTCGGCATGACGCAAGGTCAAACCAATGTCATCTAGACCGTTAAGCAAACAATACTTACGGAAGGGTGCTATTTCAAATGAATAAGCAATCGCACCATCCTGGGTTTTCACAAGTTGTTGATCCAAATCAATAATCAAACGAAAACCTAAGCCTGAGTCCGAGCCTGCTTTGACCAAATCAAACAAATGATCAATTTGCTCTTCGGTCAATACGATGGGCAACAAGCCATTTTTGGTGCAATTATTAAAAAAGATGTCAGCAAAACTCGGCGCAATAATCGCGCGGAAACCATATTGATCCAACGCCCAAGGCGCATGCTCACGAGACGAGCCGCAACCAAAATTTTTACGCGTCAATAATATCGATGCGCCTTGGTAAGCCGCTTGATTCAGGACAAAATCTGGATTCAAAGGACGTTTGCTATTGTCTTGACCAGGTTCGCCATGATCGAGATAACGCCACTCATCAAACAAATTCGGCCCAAAACCAGTGCGTTTGATCGATTTCAAAAACTGTTTAGGAATAATGGCATCCGTATCGACATTGGCGCGATCCAATGGCACGACCAAACCGTCATGATTGGTAAATTTTTCCATAATATTTAAGCTTTGCTAATTTCACGTATATCGACAAAATGTCCTGCAATACCCGCTGCGGCTGCCATCGCTGGTGACACCAAATGCGTGCGCCCACCTTGGCCCTGACGTCCTTCAAAATTACGGTTAGAAGTCGAAGCGCAGCGCTCGCCTGGTTCCAGGCGATCGGCATTCATCGCCAAACACATGGAGCAACCTGGCTGACGCCATTCAAAACCCGCATCCGTGAAAACTTTATCCAAACCTTCTGCTTCCGCTTGCTGCTTGACCAAGCCAGAACCGGGCACCACCATCGCCAGTTTGACATTGGCAGCGCGAAATTTGCCACGCACAACAGCCGCAGCAGCGCGCAAATCCTCAATCCGCGAATTGGTGCAAGAGCCGATAAACACTTTATCGATAGCAATATCCTGTATCGCGGTATTCGCCTTTAACGCCATGTATGCCAACGCTTTTTCCATGGCATCACGTTTGACCGCATCTTTTTCTTGCGCTGGATCGGGCACACAGGCATCAATCGCCAACACCATTTCTGGCGATGTTCCCCAAGTAACCTGTGGTTTGATTTGCGCGGCATCAAGCATGACGACGGTGTCGAACACAGCATTGGCATCGGAATGCAAGGTGCGCCAATACGTCACCGCTTTTTCCCAATCACCAGCGACCGGGGCAAAAGGACGACCTTTGACATACTCAATCGTGGTGTCATCCACCGCAATCATGCCGGCGCGGGCACCTGCTTCAATCGCCATATTACAAACAGTCATGCGCCCTTCCATCGACAAACTGCGCACAGCCGAACCAGCAAACTCAATCGCATAACCAGTACCACCAGCCGTACCTATCTTGCCGATAACCGCCAACACCATATCCTTAGCAGTCACACCAAAAGGTAAAGTGCCATCGATTTGCACCAACATGGTTTTAGATTTCTTGGCCAGCAAAGTTTGTGTAGCCAGCACATGCTCTACTTCTGAAGTTCCAATACCATGCGCCAAGCAAGCAAACGCACCATGTGTGGAAGTATGCGAATCACCGCACACAACCGTCATACCAGGCAAAGTCGCGCCCTGCTCCGGCCCAATCACATGGACGATCCCTTGCCGGTTGTCGCGCATATTGAAATACGTCAACCCATACTGTTGCGCATTCGCATCCAGCGTCTCAACCTGCAGGCGCGAAACTGGATCCGTAATCCCCATATCGCGGTCGCTAGTCGGCACATTGTGATCTGCCACCGCCAGATTGGCGGAAACACGCCAAGGCTGCCGCCCTGCGATTTTCAACCCTTCAAAAGCTTGAGGACTAGTCACTTCATGCAACAAATGACGGTCGATATATAAAATGCTGGTCCCATCTTCTTCCACATGAACAAGATGCGATTCCCAAAGTTTGTCGTAAAGCGTTTTTGCCATAGCTAAAAGCACTAAAAATAGTGAGAAATTTTAAAAAACAGTAGAGGGGAAAAGTAGCATTCCATTATGCCATATTCATACAATTTAAATTACCCAACTAGCAATTGAATAAAAAACATAGCAACAACAAAAAATTGATTAATTGGCAACACGCGAATAAAATAGCCCCAATTAATTGCCTAAATAATACTAAATATGCTTTCAATTTCACGTGATGGAATATTCAGAATTTTCAACACATCTGACTTCCAAGAATTACATTTCCAACAATTTGACCCCACCAATCCACAACACGTCTATAGAAAATTGACTGACCTTTCCTTATCTTTGTCATCAGTTGAAAAAATCACCATCGCTAATGCGTTATTAAATAGAGAAGAAGGTTTCGATATTAATCAACCACTCAACCCAGGTGTACCTTGCGATCAAGAATACCGTTTTCTTGATTCTGCATTTGACTGCCTATTTGAATGGGAAACACCTGATGAAGAACTCGCCACTTTTTTAGTTAGTCGCGGCGCCGATCCATCTCTTTGCAAAAAACAATTTCAATCGGGAGATGTCTTTGACTCCATGAAGAAATTGTTCGCCTCATCACCGGCACTAGAAGCAATTAGGATGCAACTTCATGATTTATCCAAAGATGAGTCAGCACAACTTTCAACAATAAGCAAACTGTATAAGGATTATCTCACTAGCATTATGTGGGACGATCAGGACATTTTTACCTATCAAAATGCGTTGTTCGTACCACCTAGCGATATCGATGTAGTTATTTATCAAAAAGTCATTGCATCAGCAGCAGGAAAATCCGTGGATTTAATCGAAAACAATCAAATTCTCGCTCTCATTAAAGCGGCAAATCACCTTCAAATTGATACCTCACTCGTCGCCATACGCCTGCTAAAACATGCAGACTGGACTTCCTTCCTGACAACTCAACATACCAATCCGTATTTTGATTAGTTTTTTTGCCAGCGATAACAAAAATTAGCAGCTACGGCCCCACCCAAGGCCATCAATGCAGCAATCCAATACACAGCTTGTGCGCTCCAGGATTCCCACACCAGGCTCAGTAAAATTGCACCAAACGTACCGCCTAAGCCATACGAAATACTGATAAACAAAGCCTGGCCACGCGCTTGCAAAGGGCCGGAAAACCAACGCTGCAACGTCATCACAGAAGCGGAATGATGCATACCAAAACTGGCGGCATGCAAAACTTGTGCCGTTAACAATAGCAATAAAGAATGTGTACCCAAAGCGATGAAAGAGAAACGTGTAATGGCAATCACAAAACTCAACAACATCAAACTTTGTAGCTGAATACGCCGAAAAATGGGGGCTTGATAAAAAAAGAAAAATATTTCTGCCACGACGCCCAACGACCACATCAAACCAATGACTGATTTGCTATAACCAATTTGCGCCAAATACAAAGAATAAAAGACGTATAAGGAGGCATGCGCTGCCACCATCAAAAATGTAGAGGTAAAAAAGGCGATGATTTCACGTCTCGCCAAAAGTTCCCATAAAGAACACTCTTCATGCCAACCATGAGCAGGAGAAGATTCTTGTATCCGCAAGCTAGCTATCCAAACAAAAAACAATAAAAAAATACTCAACCACAACATCATGACAATGCCATGTCGATCTAACAATTGTCCTGCTAAAACGACAGATACGATAAAACCAACCGAACCCCATAAACGTAAACGCCCGTATTGCGACAAATCACCGCGCATTTCTGACAACATCAAGGTTTCCAGTAAAGGGCTTTGCGCGCTCGTAAAGATATTGATGCACAAGATGACAATAAAAAAATGGGGAAAAGTTTGAGCAAAAAACAACCCAACAAAGCTAACCCAAGCCGCTAATGCCGTCATGCGTAATATCATGGCGCGACGCTGGGTATAGTCAGCCAGCCAACCCCAAAAATTAGGCCCAAAAATTCGCGTTGCCTGCATCAAAGACATCAGGATACTAATTTGCGCAACGCTCATACCCTTGTCGGTAAAAAACAAGCTGGCATAAGGCGAAAAAACAGCAACGTAGCCGTAATACGCAAAGAAAAAAAAGGCAAAGTTAAATGGCTGGGATGATCGCCTCAGCCATGATGATGAAAACACGAGAATATTCTTTTAATGAAAATTGAAACTTAAAAAATGAAAATGAAGAAGCGTTATTTCAAAAGACTTAAGCAACTCGACGTCTAAATACCCAATTCGATGGGCTAGCACTATTTTTCACTTTATTCCTTGATGCCTCCTCATCAAACGCATAGCCATCCAAATCAAATCCTTTTAATTGCTCTGGTTCAGCAATATTGTTTAACGCTGCGTAGCGCACCATCAACCCACGTGCGCGCTTGGCGTAGAAGGAAATGATTTTGTAGCTGCCATTTTTATAATCCTCAAAAATCGGCGTGATGATGGGCGTGGCGAGCAACGCCGGTTTGACGACTTTAAAATACTCTTCCGATGCCAAATTAATGACAACCTTGGCACCGTTTGCAGCATTTGATTCCATAGTTTGATGTAGATGCTTGGTCACAATGTCACCCCAAAATGCATACAAATCCTTCCCACGTGCGGTTGATAATTTAGTTCCCATTTCAAGCCGATAAGCCTGGAGTAAATCCAAAGGACGCAATACGCCATACAAACCCGACAAAATACGCAGATGCGACTGCAGATAATCCAATTGCTGGCTATTTAAAGAAGATGCATCCAAACCTTCATACACATCGCCGTTGAACGTCAATACCGCCTGTTTTGAATTCAGCGGCGTTGATTCTGGCGACCAGGTAGCGTAGCGTTCCACATTCAACTTAGATAGCGATTCGGAAATACTCATTAATTCCCCAATTTTCTGGGCAGAAAAAGTCCTTAAGGTATGAATCAATTCAGTAGAATGAGCGACCAAATCCGGCAAGCTATGCTGATGAGTGATCTTGGTCGATTCGGAGAAGTTCAGCGTTTTAGCTGGTGAAAGCAGCATTAACATAAGTCATATTTCCAAAAAATAATTTCAATTTTTATGCATCAACAACAAAAAAACCGCACCAGCGCTATGACTACCGTTGTACTGGATACCAACGTTTGCCTAGATCTATTCGTCTTCCACGATCCTCGCTGGGCATCGTTGCTAGCGGCACTCAAAGATGGCGTAGTCCAAGCCATAACACGCCACGATTGCCGCATCGAATGGCTGCGCGTGCTGGATTATCCCAACCTGCCCCTTAATCCCGCATCCAAAGCGGAGAGTGCGCAACGATTCGATCAGCTGATTACTTGTGTCGATCCTGCTCCACGCAACCACCTTGCTTTGCCTTTACCTTTGTGCAGCGACAAAGACGATCAAAAGTTTCTTGAACTGGCACGCGATGCGCAAGTGGATTTTTTAATTACCAAAGACAAAGCGTTACTAAAACTGGCTAAAAAAACTGCTAGGGATCACGCTTTTCGTATCATTTTGCCAGAGGCTTGGGTACCATCACACTTAGCACCGTCGTCCCCGAATGCTTTAGTCGGGGGTCCAGTGACTTTCTCGTAAATCACAACGAAAGACGCTAGGTTCTCGCCTAAAACCGCGGGAACGACGGAGTGAAATTTAATCCACCAAACCAATCGCCGCCTCCATATCCACCGCCACAATCCGCGACACGCCCTGCTCCTGCATCGTCACGCCAATTAATTGTTGCGCCATCTCCATCGCGATCTTGTTATGAGAAATAAACAAGAATTGCGTATTGGTGGACATGCGTTTTACTAAATTACAAAAACGCTCAGTATTCGCATCATCCAACGGTGCATCGACCTCATCCAACAAACAAAATGGCGCGGGATTGAGCTGAAACATGGAAAACACCAGCGCGGTCGCGGTTAAGGCTTTTTCCCCACCCGACAAAAGATGAATCGTGGCATTTTTTTTGCCAGGCGGTTGCGCCATGACTTGTACGCCAGAATCCAAAATTTCATCACCAGTCATGATGAGTTTGGCTTGACCGCCACCGAATAGCTGAGGGAACAACTCGGAAAAATGGTGATTTACTTTATCAAACGTGTCTTGCAATAACTCCCGCGTTTCCTTGTCGATTTTGTGAATCGCGTCTTGCAAAGTAGTCATTGCCTCGGTCAAATCTGCATGCTGCGCATCCAGGAAATTCTTGCGCTGCATCGCTTGTTCCAACTCATCCAGCGCAGCCAAATTCACCGCACCCAAAGCGGTCATGGCATTGTTCAAGCGTGTGATTTCTGACTGTAAATAAGTCGGTTTGAGCGCAGGATGCTGTTGCAGTTTTTCATTCAGCGCTTTTTCCATTTCCTGCATTGCCTGTATTTCTTGCATGCTATGGATTGCTGCATGATTCTCCCGCTCTGCACCTTCCTCAGATTCTCCTTCCAATGATGATGAAGAAGATGTTGATGCAGCAGCTGGACACAAAGCCTCAATTAATCGCTGCGCGTACTGCTCATAATTCAAACGCGCCGCTTGTTCTTTTAATTGCAATCCATTGATTTTGTCGCGCTGTGGTTGCAAGCCTTGTTCGTATTGCGCACGCAGCTCATCGAAATGACGTAATTGTTGCGTCAGTTGATCCAATTCAGTCCGCACCACAGACAAAGCCTGCTCTTGTTCACCATGCTGCACCAAGAGCAATTGCAAGGCCTCTTGCGCTGTTTGCTCGTTCAGACTTTCCAACTCCAACTGCCCTTGCTGCAAATTGGCAAACAGTTGCGCCGTTTGCTCGGTGGCGGTGGAAATATGGCGTTTTAACTCTTCAATTTTGCTATGTTGCAAACTTTCTGCATGACGCGCGTCCTGCGTGTTGCGCTCTATTTCACGCAACCGCAGTCTGGCATCATTGAGCAGCCTTTCCTTGGCGACGTAGTCCGCTTGCTTCTTGTCATACTCTTGTTGCAGCTGATTCAGGCTGGTATTGAGTTGTGCTGTTTTTTTCTCAGAAGCCATCTTGCTTGCTTCTTGCGTGACTTTTTCAGCCGCAATTTCGGCTAAATCGGTGGTAATTTGCGTGCTGCGCTGTTCGAACCGCTGTTGCTCTTCGGATAACTTCACGATTTCCATTTGCAACTTGTGTACCGCTGTCGTCGCGGTATTGACGCGCTGACGCCAACTTTGAATTTGCTGCATCAGTTCGGACAAAGCGGTTTCTGCCTGTAGCGATTGATTTTTGGCCTGCTCCACCACGCTTTGCTGCGCCTGCGATTCTTTGGCAATACGTTCAATTTCCTGCTGCCTTGCCAACATGCCATCTTGCTCGGCATCAGCGGCATAAAATTGCACGCTGACGCGATCGATTTTGTGCCCTTGTTTCGTCACAAAATACGCACCCAACGGCAATTTCTCACGCGCATCCAGTGCGCTGGCTACATCTTCTGCGATAAAAACGTGGTGTAACCAGTCTTGCAGCAGCGCGTGTAAATCACCCGCTGGTGTAAGCAAGCTGACAAATGGTGTCAAATCAGATGGCGCTTGAGTATTCGCCAACGCCACATTGGCATTAGCCAGCAATAAAGCCAATTTCGCCGGCGGCATATCGCCCAACAATGCGGACAACAACATCGTCTCTGGCATTTCAACTGCTGCACTGCGCTCGCGCAAAACCGATTCCAGTGCGCTTTCCCAGCCTTCTTTCACCTGCAATTTTTGCCACAAACGTGGTGATTCATGTAGGCCATGTTTCTTCAACCAAGGTTGAATTTTTCCCTTAGCTTGCACATCTTTTTGCAATTGTTGCAAAGCGTTAAGACGCGCGTCCAACTGTGCATGGCGCGTCTTTTCCTCATGGTGACGAGTATGTGCCTGCTGATTTTCTTTTTGGTAATCCGGCAATTTCTCCTGCGCCGTTTGCAAACCATGCGTCGCTTCCTGCAACTCCTGTTGCTGTTGCGCTAGCGCGTTTTTATGTGTTTCAAGCTGCGCTTGATTCGGTGCACGCAAATTATTTTTTTCCTGCGACAACCGCTCCCAACGCATCTGCAAACTTGATAAAACGTTGCCGATACTACGGTGATGCGCCGCTTCCAACTGGATGTCTTGCTGCGCCTGCCGCATGCTATTGCGCAATTGGCCACTTTCCTGCTGTGCCTGGCGCCAGGATTTTTCCAACTCAGGCAACTGTTCGTTATGCTGCCGCGCCGTTTGTTGCAAGGTTTGATGCTGCTGGCTTAATTCCTCCAAACGCAGCGTTGCGTTTGCCAAATCCTGCTGATGCGCTTGCTCCTGCCCTTGCCAGCGATCGCGTTGGGCAGTTAACACTTGCAGCTGCGTTTGCAGACGTTTGCGCGATTCCTGCACAAACTTGATTTGCGCTTCCAGACTGGCAATTTCCGCATTGGTTTGATGCACACAATTTTGCGCCTGATGCAGACGATCACCGACGGCGTAATGTGCTTGGCGCACATGCTCGGATTCCATTTCTACATGACGTAACTGAGCGATTTGCTGCTCTAAATCGGTATGCGCTTGTTGTATTTCCCTGCCAAATTTTTCCTGCTCGGCGCTGGCTTCATTTTTGCGCAACAGCCAGAGCAATTTTTGTTTTTCGTTATGCTCAGATTGCAGCGCATGAAATTGCCGGGCGATATGGGCTTGGCCTTCCAGCTTCTGCAAATTCTGCGTCAATTCGCGTAGGATATCGTCCACCCGCGTCAAGTTCTCACGCGTTCCTTGCAAGCGCTGTTCTGTTTCCCGCCGCCGTTCTTTGTACTTGGACACACCTGCCGCTTCTTCCAAAAAGATGCGCAACTCTTCTGGCCGAGATTCAATAATCCGCGCAATCATGCCCTGACCAATGATGGCGTAAGCGCGTGGCCCCAAGCCAGTGCCAAGAAAAATGTCTTGAATATCACGCCGCCGAACGACTTGTTGATTGATGTAATACGTGGAGCCACCGTCACGGCTCAACACCCGTTTGACCGCGATTTCAGCATATTGATTCCACGCACCCAACAACTTGCCATCACTGTTATCAAACACCAATTCCACAGAAGCACGCCCGGCTGGTTTGCGCTGAGTGGAACCGTTGAAAATAACGTCTTGCATGGAAGCGCCGCGCAATTCGGACGCTTTGGACTCACCCAGCACCCAACGCACCGCATCCATGATGTTGGATTTGCCGCAACCATTCGGACCAACGATACCGACCAATTGGCCAGGTATTTGGAACTGCGTGGGGTCAACGAAGGATTTAAATCCCGATAATTTGATAGAAGTTAAACGCACTATAGAGACAAACTAAAAAACTAAACAAACAAGGTTATACGTGAATACGTGAATCCTAGGGTAAAACAGGCCAAGGCAGGTTGAGGAGAAAATGTTATCATGATAACACCGAGCAACATGAAGTAAAAATGCATCAACTCAACGCTGCAATGTTTTAACGTTTCAATCTTTCAACCCACCTTCACTCCAATCAAAAATGACTCAACAATTACAACAAATCATCGACCAAGCCTGGGAAGACCGCGCCAATATTTCCTCCAAATCCGCTAGCGCAGAATTACGCGACGCTGTGGCGCACGTAATCGACCAACTCAACCACGGCAGCATTCGCGTCGCGCAAAAAGTAGACAGCAACTGGGTCGTCAACCAATGGATCAAAAAAGCCGTCTTGCTCTCCTTCAAACTGGAAGACAACCGTGTTCTGTCAACCGGTGACAATGGCAGCAACAACACGCCAAGCATGCAATTTTATGACAAGGTACCAACCAAATTTGCCAATTACACCGAAGAAGACTTCATCAAAGGCGGCTTTCGCGTCGTCCCACCCGCCGTCGCACGGCATGGCAGCTTCATCGGCAAAAACGTGATTTTGATGCCCTCTTACGTCAACATTGGTGCTTACGTGGATGAAGGCAGCATGGTTGATACCTGGGCAACGGTCGGCTCTTGCGCCCAAATCGGCAAAAACGTCCATTTGTCCGGCGGTGTCGGCATCGGCGGCGTGTTGGAACCGATGCAAGCCAACCCAACCATTATCGAAGACAACTGCTTCATCGGCGCCCGTTCTGAAATCGTTGAAGGCGTCATCGTAGAAGAAAATTCCGTGATTTCCATGGGCGTGTACATCGGTCAATCCACCAAAATTTACAACCGTGCTACCGGCGAAGTCAGCTACGGAAGAGTTCCCGCTGGCTCAGTCGTCGTCTCCGGCAGCTTGCCTGCAGCCAATGGCCAATACAGTCTGTACTGCGCCGTCATCGTCAAACAAATTGACGCCAAAACACGTGCTAAAACAGGAATTAATGAATTACTACGGGATTTGTAATTGGTAGTCCAAACCGATTTGATAAGCTCGACCAAGTAGGTATTTATTTACTGCATTATTAATTGTTTACTTAATTTACGTCGTTCCCGCGGCTTTAGGCGGGAACCCAGCGACTTTGATTTACACAGCAAAAGCCACTAGGCTCCCGCCTAAAACCGCGGGAGCGACGTAGCAAGGTGTCGTCGCTATCAATATCTTCACTCACGCCACCAATTAATTTAATTAACTAAGGTGTTACCTATCCCCCACCATGACCATACTTTTCGGTATCCCCAACTGCAATCAAGTAAAAAACGCCCGCACCTGGTTAGATGCGCACCAACAACCCTATGTTTTCCACGATTTCAAAAAGTCCGGCGTCAATCCTGATTGGATCAACATCTGGTTAAAAAACCAACCGTGGGATGTGTTAATCAACAAAAAAGGTACCACCTGGCGCAACCTAAGCGAAGAACGCAAAGCCAGCATCGTCGATACCCAAAGCGCCATCGCGCTCATGCTCGAATCGCCCTCCATCATCAAACGACCCGTTTTGTGCATCAGCAATCATGAAAACGAGAGCAAAAATGATTACGCCACGCATGTGGGATTTTCCGAAGCCACTTACCAAACTATTTTTAAATAAACCATGAATAAAACGCTTGCCCTGGCCAAAGAGTTGATTGCCCTGGAATCCCTCACCCCCAAAGATCAAGGCTGTCAGGAATACCTGCGCGACATATTGTCACCCTTAGGCTTTGTGTGCGAAACCATCCAATCAGGCCAAGTGACCAACCTGTGGGCGCGTAAAGGCACAGCCGCGCCTTTAGTCGTCTTCGCAGGACATACCGACGTGGTACCAACTGGCCCGCTGGAAGAATGGACTTCCCCACCCTTCATTCCAACCGAACGCGACGGCAAGCTCTATGGCCGTGGCGCGGCGGACATGAAAACCTCGATTGCCGCGATGCTGGTCGCCGTAGAAGAATTCCTCGCTGCGCATCCCGATCACCAAGGCTCGATAGGTTTTCTCATCACCAGCGATGAAGAAGGCCCCGCCACTGACGGCACCGTCGTGGTCTGCAACACCTTAAAAGCACGTGGAGAAAAAATCGATTATTGCGTAGTCGGTGAACCCACCTCCGACGCATTATTAGGCGACACCATCAAAAACGGCCGCCGCGGCTCCATGTCCGGCAAACTCACCATCAAAGGCGTGCAAGGCCATATCGCCTATCCACAATTAGCGCGCAACCCCATCCACGAAGCAGCGCCCGCATTAGCCGAATTGACAAAAGAAAAATGGGATGAAGGCAACGAATACTACCTCCCCACCTCCTGGCAAATCTCCAACATCCACGGCGGCACAGGCGCCTCGAACGTCATTCCAGGCGAAGTGATCATTGACTTCAACTTCCGCTTCTCCACCGCCAGCACCAGCGCCGGCCTACAACAACGACTAGAAGCCATCCTCGACAAACACGGCCTGACCTACGATTTGAAATGGACCATCAGCGGCCAACCGTTCCTCACCCCACGTGGCAACTTAAGCAATGCCTTGGCAGCAGCGATCAAAGCAGAAACAGGTTTAGAAACCACCCTATCCACCACCGGCGGCACCTCGGATGGCCGCTTCATCGCACAAATTTGCCCGCAAGTGATTGAATTCGGCCCACCTAATGCCAGCATTCACAAGGTGGATGAGCATATTGAATTGCGGTTTGTTGAACCGCTGAAGAATATTTATCGGGGGACGTTGGAGAATTTGTTGGGGTGAGGGTGCAGTGTGCGGCATACTCCCACTACCATCATCCCCGAGTGCTTTAGTCGGGGATCCAGCCCCCGCTTTTTCGTGCAAAACACGATCAATATAAATGGCGTTACATTACTTAAAAGACACTGGGTTCCCGCCTAAAAATGCGGGAACGACGGTAATACAAGTACGAAGCCTGACGGGGTGGTTACCCTTAACTTCCCAACAAACCCGAAACCCGCCCCACCCGCACCCCAAGCTCCGCCAATATCTCCACAAACCGCTCCGACTTCAAAAATCCATATTCCACCACACGCTGCACCGCAATCGCATCGCTAACATCTCTCGCATCCGCACCCGGATGACACATCAGCAACATGCCAGTGCGAGCAGATTGAAGCCACGCTTCAAAGCGGGCAGCGTAATCCGCGATGTTGGCAGCGTTAACAGCATTCATGGCATTCGGTTTGAATCCGTAAACGCCAGCAAAACCGTTGTTGGTGGGAAAATCGTTTTCTGCAACCATTTTTGCCAACGCTTTACCGCCTAACAAACTGAGGATTTGCGGCTTGCCACGCCATTCTTGATTGGCGGGCACGGTGTTGCGTATCCATGGACGTTTGGCCGGATAGCGCGCTGCCAGTTCGGTTAGTAATACATCGCGCACCACCGGCAATTGGTGCACATGCTGGTGGCCGTCGATGAAGTCTGGCGTTTGGCCTAATGCGGCTTCAAATGCATCTAGCTGCTGGTGGAATAACACTCGGATTTGCTGCGGATCGAGCTGTCGTAAATAGCTGCGTAAGATGGTGCGGCTCAGGCTGGGAGCGGGTGTGATGGAATCGAAACTTTCGGTCAGATTGAAATGCAAACCGATGTCCGCCAAACCAGCTTGTTCACGCAACAGGGGTGCGGAATGTTGTTGCCAGCGAGGTGCGGTGCTGAAACAACTGACTGCGCTTAAGCGGCCCATCCCTACCAAAGTATTGATCGCAGCATCAATGGCTGCGTTTTGGCCGTAATCATCGGCGCAGATGGCGATGAAGGTCATGCGTGAAAAGCCCAATAACGGCTGAGGATATAGGTCATCACAGCGACAATGACCAGGACGATGGCTAGCACAATAAAGTACGGCAAAGCTGAGTATTTTAACAACAGGAAAAACAATAATTGGTTACAAGCAAAGCCCAGCAAGGCCACACGTAAAAAGCGTAAAAATGACTGAAACGTCATGCGCTGATGCGCAAAAGTCCAATGCGTGTGGCCCCAGTAACTAACGCCAAAAGCACTAGCGAATCCAAACAAATTGGCTTGCAGAGCAGGTAAATGGCACCACTCAACTAAGGCGATGACGACCCAATAATGCAGCGCAGCGGCCATGGCGCCAACCATGCCGAAGCGGCACAATTGCAAGAAGGTGCTTTTTAATTGCATGACGTATTAGTAATTAATCGGATTGTTTAGTGCTGACAGGACCGGTATCCACATCTTGATCAACCAGATAATGCGGACGACATTTCACTTCTTCATAAATACGTCCGACGTATTCGCCCAATATCCCAATCGAAAAAAGCTGCACGCCGGAAAAGAATAACAAACCCACGGTCAAGGTCGTCCAACCAGGTACATCATTGCCAAATAACAAGGTTGAAACAGCAACCCAAATGGCATACAAAATGGCGGCAACGGAAATAGCCGCGCCGATGCCGCTCCACACACGCAATGGCAAAGTGCTAAATGCCGTCATGCCAGTCAGTGCTAATTGACCTAAATTGGCCAAGCTGTAATACGACACGCCAGAAGCGCGATCTAAAGGTTGAAAAGGCAAGGCGATGCTTTTGTAACCAACCCAGGCGTATAAACCCTTCATAAACCGATTGCGCTCTGGCAATTGGCACAAGGCATCAACCACACGCCTGTCCATCAAGCGGAAATCACCGGCATTGCGTGGAATATTCAACTTGGATCCGTTCTTCATCAATTGATAAAACAAATCCGTGCCCCAGCGTTTCAAACGCGACTCATGACTGCGATCCGCAATAATGCCGTACACCATGTCGTAACCGCTTCGCCACAACTGCACCATCTCCGGCAGCAACTCAAGCGGATGTTGATAATCCGCATCAATCAAAATCACCGCATCACCACGCGCATAAGTGATGCCTGCAGAAAGCGCCGCTTCCTTACCAAAATTACGTGAAAAAGAAATGTAGCGCACGCCAGCAGCACCGGCATCGACTAAATACTGCTGCATGACCTGATCGGTGTTGTCCGTACTGCCATCATTGATGACGATAATTTCATACGAAGCCGCCAATGTTTCCAGCGTCTTTTTAAGGTCATTTAAAAAAGCCGCCAAATGAAGTGCCTCGTTATAGGCCGGAATCACGCATGAAATATAAGCCTGGTCGGGACGATTTTTAGGAACGACGGTCGATTCTGTCATGGCGGTATGGTGTTTTTTACGGATGCGGGAAAGGGTCGATTCTACCTAAAAATAGGTAGGGGTATAATGCACGCCTTCTTTCCCCCTACCCTGTTTTCCATGTCCGCACCATTCCCCAATTCGTCACCCAAGCGCTCTATATTCTCCTGGCCACGCTGTTTTTCATTGGATGCTCCCAACCTTGTGCCATTGGTATTGCTGCTGTTATGCGGACATTTACTGCTCTGGACGCTATTGCCCGCCTTAAGCCACCGCGCGCCGGATTGGGACAATATGGAAGAGTTGGTCTGGGCCAGTTCGTTGGAATGGGGTTATTACAAACATCCGCCCTTGCCATCGTGGCTAATGGTGGGATTGATTTCGATTTTTGGCCGCCCCGTTTGGCTCACCTTTTTCGCCGGTCAACTAAGCGTCGTGCTGTCACTGTGGTTTATCTGGCGTTTGGGATCTGAAATCACCACCCAAAAACGCGCACTGGTGCTGGTCTTGCTGCTCTCCACCATCGCCTATTGCACCGTACGCGGCGTGATGAACAATCACAATACGATCCAGCTTTGGTCCATCGCCGGCGCGATCTGGATGTTTTATCGTGCCCTGCGCCATGACAATATGTTTGCCTGGTTCATGCTTGGCGTATTTAGCGCTTTGGCTTTATTAACCAAATACAGCGCGCTGGTGCAATTTGCGAGCTTCTTCCTATTCCTACTCGTCTCAGGCAAATTACGCCTGCCACGCACCTGGCAAGGCATCGCCCTCGCCACCGGCACATTGTTGCTATGCATCACACCGCACGTGCTATGGCTCCTCCATCAGACAGCCGGGCCACTGGGTTATGCGAGCGAATCCCTAGCCCCCAAAACCAGTCGCTTAGAACATCTACACGTCATCTACGATTTTGTCCTGACCAATATCGGACGCATTGCGCCCATGGGACTGGCGCTGCTGATTCTCGTAATAGGCATACGTAAAACGGCTTCCACACCTACTCGCCCTACCTTGGCACAGGAGTTTTCCAACTGGGATAAACGCTTCTTATTGATAGTCGGCCTAGGCCCATTCCTACTCACCCTAGCCACCTCAATTGCACTCAAAACACCGTTAGCCGCACACTGGGCGACCACTTTCTTCCTGCTATTCGGCTTCTTCGCTTGCTGGGTATTACGCAGCAACGACGACACGCAATTGCTACGGAAAACCCTCTGGATAGTCGTCATCTTACAAATCATCATGGCCACAGGCTACGCCCTAGCCCGCGGCCCGCTCTCCGACCTAACAGGCCGCGCCACCCGCGCCACCTTCCCAGGCGCCCAAGTCTCCGCCGCCCTACAAACCATCTGGAAAGCACACGTACAACACCCCTTAAAACTAGTCGCCGCCGACACCTGGCTAGGCGGCAACATAGCCAGCCACGCCAACCGCGATGTTGCGGTCTTAATCAATGGCGACGTCAGCAAATCGCCATGGGTCAACCCCAACCAAGTCCAAGCCTGCGGCATGCTAGTCGCCATCAACCTCAGCCCAGAAAACGACTCCGACGATATTCCGCCTCAAGCAATGGAGTTGATGGCTGAAGCAAGCTGGACTGGCATATTGGAACTGCCGTGGACGACTAAGACTAATGGGCCGCAGGTGGTAATTAAG
>JAGKXB010000083.1 GCA_021151485.1 Oxalobacteraceae bacterium
TCTGTCTATCTTTACCGATCCCTTGGCGCAATACTTCATTGCAACAGCAAATTGGGGCAATAGATTTGGTACGGATCCAGCCGTACGCCAGGCAGCCACTCAGCATTTGACGATCTTTACTAACCCAATCCCTGATCCAACAGCGCAACGAGTGATTGCAGAGGCAATTAGATATGGCCAATTCGGCACGGATCCAGCTGTGCTTCAGGAAGTTGCGCAACATCTGGCTATCTTTACTGATCCAGAAGCGCAACAAACGATTGCATGGGCAATGAGGTACGACAGATTTGGCACTGATCCAGCCGTACTGCAGGCAATTGCTCGACATCTGTCTATCTTTACCGATCCAGCAGCGCAACAAACGATTGCACAGGCAATTAGCAATGGCAGATTTGGCAGTGATCCAGCTGTGCTTCGGGAGGTTGCGCAACATCTGTCTATCTTTACCGATCCCTTGGCGCAATACTTCATTGCAACAGCAAATTGGGGCAATAGATTTGGTACGGATCCAGCCGTACGCCAGGCAGCCACCATTTTTACGGATACAGAACCGAAAAAAGCGATTGCATGGGCAATTGAAGATGGCAGATTTGACACGGATCCAGCTGTGCTTCTGGCAATTGCTGAACATCTGTTTATCTTTACCGATCCAACAGCGCAAGAAAGGATTGCATCGGCAATTAAAGATGGCAAATTCGGCACTGATCCAGCCGTACGCCTGGCTGTCGCGCAGAATCTGGGAATTTTTACTGCTCCAGAAGCGCAACAAAAGATTGCACTGGCAATTCGTGATGACCAATTTGGCACGGATCCAGCTGTACTGCAGACAATTGCTCAACATCTAGCGATCTTTACCGATTCGGTAGCGCAACGAATGATTGCATGGGCAATTCGTGATGACCAATTTGGCACTGATCCAGCCGTACTTCTGACAATTGCGCAACATCTGTCCATCTTTACCTATCCAGAAGCGCAAATAAGTCTTGTATTGACAATTCAAAGTGAAGGATTTGGCACTGATTCTGCTGTGATGATGGCAATTGCGCAACATCTGTCTATCTTTACCGATCCAGAAGCGCAATACTTGCTTGCAGGCTCAATTGAAGAAGGCATATTTGGCAATGATCCACCCATATTCAAGGCGATATTTAAATCCGTCCCTCAGTTGCTAGACAAAAAAGCAATCATTCGCATCGTTTCACGCGTTACCCTTTCTGCAATTGAAAAAATAGAAGCGCTACGTGAAAGAAAATTCGCCTTAGATTTATCCGCTACAACACTTGACATTCCAGAAGAAGATTTACCTAACTTATTTGGTGCCAAGGCTTATTTAGGTAGTGAAATCAAAACGTTGTTGCCAACCTATTTTCCTGATGCAACCGAAGATGGCATCGACTCAGTTTGTGAGGATAATCTTGAATATGCCATCCAAATCCATCACCAACAGCTCATTTTGTATCCTT
>JAGKXB010000029.1 GCA_021151485.1 Oxalobacteraceae bacterium
ATGTATTTAAACAAGTTCTATAATTGACAACATAGTTATTAATATTGCATGTTTATGTTATGACCAATGGAGTCAACAGCAATGATTTCCACCATCACAAGCGCCTTTCCAGTCACGCATGATTTTGCCAATCATGATTTGGCAAACGATGTGAAAATGTAGAGTTGGCACAAGCAATCAAAGAGAATTCTTGCACTCCCATTCAATCAGATCAACTAGAACACGTTCTCTCTTCGTCAGAAAAGCGCGAGCAATTCTTTAATGATCCAATGGTGCAAGAACACTTGGTAAAAGGATTGATAACCGATACCCACATGGATGAAAAGGTTCTTGAGGCACTTCAAACTTGTACTCCTTCTCTATCCACTTCCCAGCAACAAGATCTGTTTGACAATCAATTTTCCTGGCTATCGCACAATCCGCCCACGCCCAAAGCAACCGTCGCCTTGAGATTTTTTGCAGACATTCCAGCTGCAGAAGAAATGCGCACCAATCCTAAATTCTCGCCTTATCAATCTGCAAAATATGCCCATCAAAATTTAAACTGCGCAGCAACATTTGACGGCACCAAACAACCGATTGTCTGCCGACATTTAGCTACAGCAATATTGGATGAGATAGATCCTGACACGCATAAGATTTCCTACGACAAATTTAGTAGCGCAGAAAAGATTGCCCAACATGTCAAGTCTGATATCGAAACAAGATTTGCGCACATAAGAAGCAGTGCTACCGAAGCCCATCTGATCAAGAATGCAAATTGGGGCCCATTCATCGCCAGTCAATTTGAGGAAATGGATCGTCAGGGAATGCCCATCAAGAAAATGTTGGTGACATCCAGTACTCATGCAATGGCTGCCTGGCTTAGGATCAAAGAAAAGGATGGGAAGAAGTCCTATATCATCCATTTTTATGATCCCAACTCAACCACGACCCATACTCGAGCGAAAGCATATGATCTGGGCAATGTGAAAAGCTGGATTCTGGGAGCGTTTATCAATGTGAATGAAGAACGGCAAGAACAATACTACTATCCAGAAGGACAGGCAGTTTCGATGATCTATGTTGTTCCCAGAGCTGATGAATTAGATTCGCAAAATCAAGCGATATTGTCTGGTGACAGAAAACTGACCAGCTCCGATGTTGATTGGGATGCAATCACGCTCTTTCATTTAATGCAATCAGGTTTTGCTGGAACGTTGAGAGACGTCGCCCTTCAAATCCACACATTGGCGCAATCAGGCACCGATTTGCTGACATTGCTGAGCGCTAAAAATGCAAATGGCACCCCTGGCCTTGTCATGGCTTTGCAAGAAGGACATGCCGATGCCATTCGGGCATATGGAGAATTATTAAAAGAAGCGATAGCAGCAAGAGGAATATTAGGGACAGATTTGCTAACATTATTGGGTGCTAGGTTGGTAGATGATACTCCTGGTCTCTGGATTGCGTTGTGCCACGGAAATGCCGAGGTCATTGGAGCATATGGAGAATTATTAACAGCAGCGAGAGTAGCTGGAATGCCTAGCGCAGATTTATTGACCTTGTTGAGTGCCAAGCATGTAAGTGGCACTCCTGGCCTTTTTATGGCTTTGCAACTTGGGCATGCCGATGCCATTAGGGTATATGGTGAATTATTAAAAAATGAGGGAATATCAGGTGAAAATTTGCGGACATTGGTGCTGGGCCAGCACGCAGATGATAGCTTTGTCCGTTGGTTGGCTTTTGAAAGTGGGCATGATGATGCCATTAGCGTATATGACGAATTATTAACAGCAGCTGGAATAACAGATGGAAACCTTAAATAATTTTGTGTAAGTCCCTGTTTTAAACGTACCTTATGGTGGTACTTTCAGAACGACTGTCTGATTTGTTTTTATACAATCAACAATCTGTTCACAGAGCATAGCCATAACAAACCAAGGAACCCCACATGCACATCCTGTTAGTCGAAGACGATGCCGTTCTTGCTGATGGCATTTCACGCATCCTGCAAGCGCATGGCATGGTGGTGGATGTGGTGAATAACGGCAATGATGTGGAAGCGGTGTTGAGGCGTGCTGAGATTGCGGTGGTGGTGTTGGATATTGGGCTGCCGGGTATGGATGGTTTTGAAGTGGTACGCCGTTTGCGTGCTAAGGGAAATTATTTGCCGATTTTGCTGCTGACGGCGCGGGATGCGATACAGGATCGTGTGCATGGCTTAGAGTTGGGCGCGGATGATTATTTGGTCAAGCCCTGTGCCACGCAGGAATTGGTGGCGCGCTTAAAAGCGTTGGTGCGGCGTGGTGCGCCTAAACCTGTCAAATTGCAGATTGGTGAATTGTCCCTGGATACGTTTTCCAAGCGTGCCTATATTGGTGAGCATTCGATTGAATTGTCGGTGCGAGAATGGGCCGTGCTGGAATATTTGATGCAGCAAGTCTCTAGAGTGGTGTCGAAGCAGCAAATTATTGATGCCATTTTGCCCTGGGGGGAGGAGCTGACGTTGAACGCGGTGGAGGTGTATGTCTCCAGAATACGTTTAAAAATTGCTGCGGCCGATATTGTGATACGTACGATACGCGGCTTTGGTTATATGTTGGAAAAGGTGAAGGTGGAAGCATGAAGCCCAGCATACGGTTGAATTTGCTGAAATGGTTGATTGCACCACTTCTACTCATTAATTTAATTGGCGCCGGTTTGACGTATTGGTTCGCATGGACACCGGCGCAAATTGCATTTGACCAAAGTTTGGCAGATACGGCGTGGGCGTTGATTCCTCGTTTGCATGAAACACAAGGAAATCTTGCCATCGATTTGTCGCAACAAGCAGAACAAGTAATACGCTTCGATCATTTTGATACGATTTATTTTGTAGTGCGAAAATCCAATCAGCAAGTGATTGTCGGCGACCATGATTTTCCCTTACTGCGGCTTTCTGAAAAACTAAACGATCCTGTGGCATATGAAGGTTCGATAAAAGGGGAGCCCGTCCGCATCATCACGCTAAAAACATTGGTTGGCACCGAAACTGTCTATATCGGCGTGGCTGAGACTTTGCGCAAGCGTAACCATATTCGTTCTCAAATTTTCTTTGTGTTGATGTTGTTAGAGGCGATTTTGACTGTGGTCTCGATTGCGATTGCTGGGTTGGCAGTGACTAGAGGTTTGTCTCCTCTTAAAAAGATGCAAGCGGATTTAAATTCTCGTCGTCACGATGATTTGCCCCCCCTAGCGGACAGTCATGTTGCATTGGAGCTACGTCCTGTGGCTGATGCGATCAACAGCTTGCTTAACAAAGTCCAAACGAGCGCGTCAGCTCAACAAGCTTTCCTTGCCAACGTCGCGCATCAACTGCGTACGCCTTTGGCTGGATTAAAAATGCAGATTGAATGGCTAGCGCAACGTTATGCTTCCGAACCTGAAACCACACATTCGATTAGCTTGATGATGTCTTCTACGGACCGAATGATTCGACAAAGTAACCAGTTGTTGGCATTGGCGCGTGTCGAACCAAGTCATGTTGAAAAAACGCGATTGGAAGCGGTCGAATTGGATAAATTGGTAGAAGAGTCAGTGCAATATTTTGTCGAAGAAGCGCACAAAAAGAACATTGATTTGGGATTCGATTTGCAGCCAACTACAGTCATGGGCGACCGCTTCCTGCTACGCGATATGATCGATAACTTGATCGACAATGCGATTCGTTATTCGCCGCCAGAAGGTACCGTCACCGTCAGTTGTTTTCAGGAAGAAAATCAGGGTATTTTCTCAGTGGAAGATTCTGGTCCCGGAATTGCAGATTCTGAAAGAGAATTGATCTTCAACCGCTTTTACCGCATCAACGACAAGGTGGCGGGCAGCGGTTTGGGATTGTCTATCGTGCGCGACATCGTCAAAGCGCATAGTGCAACGATCGTACTGACATCTGGTTCGCAGCAAGTTGGGACGGTTTTTTCTGTGCGGTTTCCTGGGTGAATTTGGTTCATCTGTGATTGAAGCCTTTTCTAAACCTCAATCTCCCCTTCAAACACACTAACAGCCGGGCCGGTCATGAAGACAGCCTGGTTTTCTCCTTGCCAGCTAATTTTTAATTCACCGCCGCGTGCGGTGACTTTGACTGGCGAAACTAACAAGCCGCGCCGGATGCCGGCTACAACGGCAGCACATGCCCCTGTGCCGCAAGCAAGTGTTTCGCCAGCACCGCGTTCGTAGACACGGAGTTTGATGTGATGTGGATCTACGATTTGCATGAAGCCAGCGTTGACGCGGTGGGGGAATCGTGGGTGGTTTTCTATGTTGGGGCCTTGGGTGGTGACGGGTGCTAAATCGCTATCAGCAACGACCTGGACTGCGTGTGGATTACCCATGGAAACGGCAGAGATGAGTACGGTTGTTGCGTCTGGCAAGGCGAGTGGCCAGAGCGTGTCGCTGCCAGCGGGTTGGCCTTGTAAGCCTGTGTTGTCGAATGGGACGGCGCTTGGTTCCAATATGGGCGCGCCCATGTTGACGGTGACATTGCCATCTGCTTCCAGCGTCAGGATGATGATGCCGGCAGCGGTTTCTACCTTGATGCTGGATTGATCGCTTAATTGTTTTTCACTCACAAATTTGACAAAAGCACGGGCGCCATTGCCGCATTGTTCGACTTCGCTGCCATCAGCGTTGAAAATACGATAGCGAAAATCGATGCCTGCTAGCTTTGATGTTTCCACCATCAAGATTTGGTCTGCTCCGACCCCAAAACGGCGGTCAGCCAATGCTTGGTATTGTTTGCTACTTAAGTTGACGCTTTGATTAATGGCGTCAATCACAATGAAATCATTGCCGGCACCATGCATTTTTGTGAATTTGAGTTTCATTGTAATAAAGAAAGTGAGGTTATTTGAATGAGTGGATGAGTTAAATAGATTAAACCTGATCTGGTGATTTTGCCGGAGCGGGTGCATAAACACTGGGCACGCCTGGCGGACGGGTTTTGAAACGTTTATGCGTCCAAAAATATTCTGCGGGTGTTTCTAATACACGTTCTTCAATAAATGCATTCATATGGCGTGTGGCAGCGATCATGTCCTCACCCGGATAGTTTTCCCACGCAGGATAGAAGGTAATTTTCCAACCTTGATAGTTAGGTAAAAACGTCGCGATGACAGGAATAACTTGTGCTTTGCTCGCAGTGGCGATACGTGCTGTTGCTGTCAAGGTAGCGGCGGGAATGCCAAAAAATGGGATGAATTCAGCATCTTTGATTCCAAAATCCATATCAGGCAGCATGAAATAAGGCAAATGATCACGCATGGCGCGCAGGATGGGTTTGATACCTTCGTTGCGGGTGAAAATTTTGACGGGATGAAAGCGCGACCGACCTTTGCGTAACGCATCATCAAACAGGCGATTTTTTTGCGGCACGTATACAGAGCATGCGCTGGTTTCGAGTGCGACTGTTACGCCAGCGACGTCAAGGCAAACGAAATGCGGGCATAGCAAAATTGTTGGTTGAGATTGAAAGCTACTTAATGGTATTGATGGTTCGACCACAATTAAGCGTTTCAATCGTGCTTCTGACGCCCACCATAAAATGGCGCGTTCAAACACACTGCGTGCATAGTTTTGAAAATGTTGTTTTGCTATTGTTTTTCGCTCAGCTTCAGTGCGTTCCGGCAAACATAGGCGCAAATTAGTGAGCGTGATGTGACGTCGTGATGACATAACGATAAACAGCAGCGAACCAACGCCTTTGCCCAAACGCCCAAGCAGCGGCAAGGGCAGCCAGTGTAGTAGCCACATCAAAATAAGCAGGAATCTCACTGCGCCTCCATCGCATCATCCGCTTTGGCATGGTCAGGTTTTTTGTAGCGGTTATAGCTCCAAAAATATTGCGCTGGGCAATATGCGATCAGTTTTTCCATGGCGTTGTTAATGGCTTGAACTTGTTTTTGTAATGAGAGTTCGTTGCCTTTGTCGTCATGTGTCTTGGTTTCAAATGGCATGAAACGCACGACATAGCCTTTTCCATGTGGCAAGCGCTCTGCGTAGGAAAGGATGATGATGGCATCGCTGATCTTTTGCAGCTTACAAGGCAAGGTCATGGTGTAAGCGGGGCGATTGAAAAAGTTGGCCCAGACACCTTCGCCCTCTTGCGGAACTTGATCAGGTAGCAAACCGATAGGCTGCCCTTTTTTGAGTGCTTTGGCGAGTATGCGTACGCCTTTCAAATCGGCGGGTGCGAGATATAAATTGTCTCGTGCCCGTGCATCTTCCACCAGCGGTTTTAAAGCGCTTTTGCGCGGTGCTCGATATAAAACAGTTAATGGTGTGCGTATAGCAATCGCTTGCGCAATGATTTCAAAGCAACCCAGGTGGGGCGTTAAGATGATGACGCCTTTGCCTTCTTGATTATCCAGTGCAGTTTGTAGCATGTCCCAATTTTCAATCTGGATACTACGTTGTACGCGTTCTGCTGGTGCACACCAGACGAAGGGAAGCTCAGAAATGCTTTTACCAGCCTCTTGAATACTGGCACGTAGTATGTGGGGATATCCGGCATTGTGGATATGGGAGCGCAGGCGTTTGCGGTAAGACGGTGATGTGCAATACACCAGCCAGCCTATCAATACGCCGAGAGCATGTAGTATTGGTAATGGTAAATTGGAAAGAAGGCGAAAAAGTGCGGCAAGCATGTGTGATGATCCTGTGCATTGTTGCACTAAATTGTTGCAGGAAGCGTAAAATAGTAGGTTTGCGAAATGACGCAACGTAGAATTGTAGTATCCGCTGACTGAATTCACAACTTCCCAAGCGTTATACAAATTATAAAAATACGCCAGTATCGATGGTATGTATGAATCGTACGTACCCATCTTACAGACGGGTATTCGCATTTGGCGTTTAGCGTTTAGCATTTACTTCGTTACAGGATTCCTAATGCAAAATGATTATTTATTTACTTCTGAATCAGTTTCAGAAGGTCACCCAGACAAGGTCGCTGATCAGATTTCCGATGCGGTCTTAGATGCGATTTTGACGCAGGACCCTAATGCACGTGTGGCGGCAGAAACCTTGTGCAATACGGGTCTGGTTGTGTTAGCAGGAGAAATTACAACCCATGCTAACGTCGATTACATTTCTGTTGCACGTGACACCATCAAGCGTATTGGCTACGACAACACCGATTTTGGAATTGATTATCGCGGTTGTGCGGTCATGGTTTGTTATGACAAGCAATCACCTGATATTGCACAAGGTGTGGATGAAGGTAAGGGTATTGATCTGGATCAAGGTGCGGGAGATCAGGGGTTGATGTTTGGTTATGCCTGTGATGAAACACCGGATTTGATGCCAGCTGCGATCTATTATTCCCATCGTTTGATGGAGCGGCAATCGCAATTGCGCAAAGACGGTCGTTTGCCTTGGTTGCGTCCTGATGCAAAAGCGCAAGTGACTTTGCGTTATGTCGATGGACAACCAGTCAGTGTCAATACAGTCGTATTATCGACTCAGCATTCTCCTGAAATGGCGCACAAGGCGATAGAAGAAGCTGTGATCGAAGAAATCATTAAGCCAGTGTTGCCTAGTGCTTGGCTGAAAGATACGCGTTATTTAATCAATCCTACAGGCCGTTTCGTGATCGGTGGCCCGCAAGGCGATTGTGGTTTGACGGGGCGTAAGATTATTGTGGATACCTATGGGGGTGCTTGCCCACATGGTGGCGGAGCGTTTTCTGGCAAGGATCCAACTAAGGTAGATCGTTCTGCCGCCTACGCTGCGCGTTATGTCGCCAAAAACATTGTTGCGGCTGGTTTGGCTAGACAATGTCAGATTCAAATCAGTTATGCGATTGGTGTTGCTAGGCCGATCAATATTACGATTTATACCGAAGGTACAGGTGTGATTTCGGACGAAAAGATTGCAATGCTGGTGCATGAGCATTTTGATTTGCGTCCTAAAGGTATTGTGCAAATGCTGGATTTGTTGCGTCCGGTTTATCAAAAAACAGCCGCATACGGCCACTTTGGTCGTGATGAGCCTGAGTTTACTTGGGAGCATACGGACAAAGCAGCGATATTGCGCGCTGAAGCTGGTTTATAAATAGCAATTAATAAATTTAAATAAAGCGATTGAAAAGATGGTGTTGCATTCAAAGACAGTATTTGCCAATTCATCCCCCCTTGCTATTGAATTAAACCAATTAACCAAGGAATCTGCACGTGTTGTAGGCCAAAGATGGCGTGTCCAATCATTGCTTTGCCGTTTTTTATTTCCATTGATCGGCTTGGTAGGCTTGACGTCGTATCCTGTTGCTCCGGCGTTGGCTGGTGGTGTTGCTGGAAAGCCGGGATCACCTGCTGCGCAAGCAGATTGGTGTAATCGGTTATCCCGTCGTTTGCCCGGTATTTCACCAGTAGATTGTCAGAATAGTGCCTTGGTGCAAACGGGTTTTGTATCGCGTAATGGCTTTCCTATTTTGATGCGTGATGTTTCAGCGTCAGGGCGTCGTGAAGGGAAAAAAACGGTACCTGTGCGGGTTTTGTTGTTGGGGGGAATACATGGTGATGAGTTAACCTCATCCGCTATCGTCTTTGAGTGGCTGAAAAAGATGAAAACCTCACCAGCAAATAATTTTGAGTGGAAAATTGTTCCTGTTCTCAATCCTGATGGATTGTTGGCACACAAATCAACACGTGTTAATTCCAATGGTGTGGATTTGAACCGAAACTTTCCTACACCAGATTGGCATAAAGAAGCACACAATTATTGGGCAAGAGTGACTGCTAAAGACCCACGTCGCTTCCCTGGTAATGCTCCTTTGTCTGAAATTGAAACACGTTGGGTCGATGAGGCGATGCAACGTTTTCGTCCACAAGTCATTATTTCCGTGCATGCGCCGTTTGGCGTGTTGGATTTTGATGGTCCAGCAGTGCCACCACGTAAATTTGGACGTCTCGTATACAACCGTCTTGGCGTGTATCCAGGTTCACTAGGTAATTACAGCGGTGCCCACAAGAATATTCCTGTTATCACGATTGAATTACCTAATTCGCAAACCATGCCTTCAGATCTTGAAGTGCAGCGTATCTGGCAAGATATGTTGACTTGGATTGTCCGCAATGTGGCTGAGCAATCCCCTTCGTCGCGTAATCGTAAAAAATCTAATTAAAACTACGCCTCTCCAGTGCTTGTCCCATCATGACAAGTACTGGCCCATCATTTTTAGGTAAGCCATGAGCCAAAGATTCCAGTTGCAAGCGCGTGATGCGCTGATTGGGTAGGCTGCAATTTTCGACCACCAACACTGCTGTATCTGGTGCGTGTCCTTGTGAGAGTAATTTCTGCGCTGTACTGATCGCTTCTCGTCCCCCCATGTATTGCACCAACGTATCGCAATTTGGCAACGGCACTGCATTTTGCGATTGGGTATCGGGGGCAGTGCTTGATGTAAAAAAAGCCACGCTTCTGGACACACCACGTTTGGTGAGAGGTTGTTTGCTGGCCGCAGCAGCGGCTAGGGCAACGGTGATACCGGGAATGATTTCATAGGCGATCCCTTGACTTTCTAATGCGCACAGTTCTTCATCTGCACGACCAAATAACATCGGATCGCCGCCTTTTAATCGCACGACCAAAGCGTATTGTTGTGCGTAATCAATCAATTGTTGATTGATGTCTTCTTGTTTCGTGGAAGGTTGCCCGCAGCGCTTGCCGACAGAAATTTTGATGGCTTGCGGACATAAAGCCAGCATCTCATCCGTGACCAAGGCATCGTATAGCACTACTTCTGCTTGCGCCAGAATGCGTGCACCGCGTACCGTAATCAAATCAGCAGCACCGGGACCAGCACCTATTAAATACACTTTGCCTTGCATAGAGAGGGGGAAATTGATTGTTGGTATTGCGTAAATACGTGGGGACACCCTTTGTGGGTGCCCTTTGTTTGCCATACTGTGATGCGTTTAATCCAAGCGGATCATGCCAGCAGCAACGGTTTGGTGCGTGACTTCATCAATCAAAATAAACGCCCCAGTTGCACGGATGCTGCTGTAATCGTCCGCTGCCAGTGCTTGTTGCACGTTGAGGGTGATGCGACCAATGTCGTTGAGTTTGATGCTATCGCTGTCATGGCGTTGCTGGGTGTTGATATCCAGGCGGCTATCGATTTTGGTAATGCGTGCTGCGGTTTGTTTGCTGGTGTGTTTCAACCAGTATTTGCGGCGCATATCCAGCGGCTCTTCTGACAGCCAGCAAATATCAGCTTGCAGTGTTTTCAGCAAAGTGGCCGGCTGATCGGCAGCCACTAACATGTCGCCGCGCGAGATATCGACATATTCATCCAGCAAAATGGTGACGGATGAGCCTGCGCAAGCAGATGCCAGTGACTGGTCTAGCAACAAAATATCTTTAACGGTTGCATTGTGTCCACTTGGTTGAATGGTCAGTTTGTCGCCTTTGTGGACTTTGCCTGCCTCAATACGTCCCATGTAACCACGGAAATCCTGCGCTTCATGACCGTTGTGGCGTGCTACTAATTGCACGGGAAAGCGCAAGGGTTCTTCATGCGATTCGTCGTAAACCGAGAGCGATTCTAGTAAGTTGATCAAAGTCGGGCCTTGATACCATGGCATGTTTTCGCTGCTTGTCACCACATTGTCGCCAGCCAAAGCGGACAGCGGAATCGGATGAATATCCTTGATGCCTAATTGCTTTGCAAAGGTTTGATACGCTTTGACGATGCGGTCGTACACGCTTTGGTCGTAATTGACCAAATCCATTTTATTGACTGCCACGATTACATGTTCAATTTGCAGCAAATGCGCGATGGTGGAGTGACGCTTGGTTTGCACCAACAAATCCACGCTACCGTCGTCGTTTAATTTGACTTTGGAGACATCCACCAACAGGATAACGGCGTCAGCAGTTGAAGCGCCCGTGACCATGTTACGCGTGTATTGCTCATGTCCTGGCGTATCGGCGATGATGAATTTGCGCTTTGGCGTGGCGAAATAACGATACGCCACGTCAATCGTAATGCCTTGTTCGCGTTCTGCTTCCAGTCCGTCAGTCAAGAGCGATAAATCGATGGTGTCGCCGACTGTGCGTTTGTTTTTTGCACGTGACATAGCGTCGAGTTGATCAGCAAAAATGCCTTTGCTATCAAATAGCAAACGGCCAATCAATGTGCTTTTGCCATCATCGACTGAACCAGCCGTGATGAAGCGCAGCAAGCCGGATTCTTGTTGTGAAGTCGTTGATTGAGTTGTTGATTGTTCTGAAACGATGGCGTTCATTAAAAGTATCCTGCTTTCTTACGTTTTTCCATAGACGCTTCCGATGTTTGGTCATCCATACGGGTAGCGCCGCGTTCCGTGATTTGCGTGATGGCAGTCTCAGCAATAATCGATTCGACTGTGGTGGCATCAGATGCAACCGGGCAGGTACATGAAATATCTCCCACGGTGCGGAAACGCACGATTTGGGTTTCGATGGTTTCGCCTTCTTTTGCTGGCGTCAGATTGGTAAGTGGTACTAGCAAACCATTGCGTGGAATCACTTGGCGTTCATGGGCAAAGTAAATCGGCGGTAATGCCAATTTTTCTCGTGCGATATATTGCCAGACATCCAACTCAGTCCAGTTAGAAATTGGGAATACGCGCATGTTTTCACCTGGGTGTACGCGGGTATTGTACAAATCCCATAACTCTGGTCGTTGTGCTTTGGGATCCCATTGTCCGAACTCGTCACGGAAGGAGAAAATACGTTCCTTAGCGCGGGCTTTTTCTTCATCGCGGCGCGCACCACCTATACAAGCATCAAATTGAAATTCAGCAATGGCTTCCAGCAATGTGACGGCTTGGGCTGCGTTGCGAGAATCCGTATTGGGATTGCGCAAACGTACGGTACCGCGTTTGATCGAATCTTCAACTGAACGGACGATCAACCGCTCACCCAATTCTGCAGCACGTTGGTCGCGGAAGGTGATGACTTCGGGGAAGTTGTGTCCTGTATCCACGTGTAAAAGAGGGAAAGGGAATTTGCCTGGACGAAATGCTTTTTCCGCGATGCGCAGCAGTACGACGGAATCTTTACCGCCCGAAAATAGCAGGGCAGGATTGCTGCATTCGGCTGCCACTTCACGCATGATGTGGATCGCTTCCGATTCCAGGCTATCCAAATGCCGTTGATTGATTACAGTATTCATTAATGTTCTACTTATTAAGTATTAATCGTTTATTAAACGTTTGTTAATCGATATCTAAACCGCTTTAATTCTGACCAATTTGCCATCTACCACATGCAAGCCGCATTCCTTGCTGTCGGGGTTTTCCCACCACCAGCGCCCAGCGCGTATATCTTCGCCTGGTTGAACGGCTCGGGTACAAGGTTCGCAACCGATAGAAGGGTAACCTTGATCGTGTAAAGGATTGTATGGCACATGATGCGATTTGATGTAGTGCCACACGTCCTCTTCTGACCAATCTGCTAATGGATTGAATTTCACCATGTTGTGGGCTAAATCTTCCTCTTGCACCTGTAAGTCAGTACGCGTACTGGATTGGCTGCGGCGCTGACCTGTAATCCAGGCTTTTTTATCTTTCAGGGCAAGTTTTAAAGGTTCGACTTTGCGAATGCGGCAACATTCCTTGCGCATTTCTACACTGTCATAAAACGCATTTAAACCATGTTGATGCACATACTCATCGACTGCTTTTTGATCGGGGCGATACAGCGCAATGGAGATGCCGTAGGTTTCTTTCACGCGTTCTATCATGTTCAAGGTTTCTTTATGCAACCGTCCGGTTTCCAGGGAAAAAATCCGGATAGGAAGCTGCCCCCATGCGATTAAATCAGTCAACACCATATCTTCCAGTGCCAGACTGGAGGCAAACACAACGGGTGAAAAATCACTGGCAATACGCGCTAGCGTTGCACGTGTGTTGACGAGCAATTCATTGAATTGTTTTGTGTCTATGTTGTTTTTGTTGCTTGTATCGTTACTCATGATCTTAAATTCTTAAAATTTATTGAGCAGTACGGTGCACGCGTCGGAACAATGGCAATTTCTGATCCCAGGAAGTTTGATACGTACTGGAAAAATCCGTTAATCCCTTGAGCGCATCATGAATATTTTTGTCAGGACGGGTAGCAAAAGCATTAAAACCAACGCGTTGCATATAAAACAATTGGTCGCGCAACACATCGCCGATGGCGCGTAATTCGCCAGTAAAACCCAAACGGGCGCGTAAATTGTAGGCGATGGAATAGCCTCTGCCATCGGCAAATTTAGGGAAATCCACCGCAATCACTGGGATGTTGGCAAGTTTGCCTTGCAGCACTTCAGGCCGCTCATCGCTGGCGAACCATACGCCTACATCATTGCGATTTTGCAATGCAGCTTGTGCCAACCAGGCTTTGACTGGCACGATGACTTTGCCTTCAGGAACAACCACGGTTTCTGGTGTTTCCCCCTCTGCTAACTGCAATACAGTCCAGTCATCAGTGACAACTATTTTATCTTTGATAATTTCACGCATTTGTATTCTTTCTTGATGCTGGTTCAATTAATTGATCGCAGTGGCATACACAAATTCTTTAAATGGTGTGATGCCTGTACGTTGCAGTGTGTCGATAAACCGTTCATCTTCGATACGTTCTCTCACATAAACTTGCAACAGACGTTCAATCACAGTTGGCATTTGTTGTGCTGAGAAAGAGGGACCAATGATTTTGCCGATGGCACTTTCATTGCCTTGCGAACCGCCGATCGAAACTTGATACCATTCGCTACCATCTTTATCCACGCCAAGCACGCCGATATTGCCAATATGATGGTGGCCACATGCATTAATACAACCCGAAATATTTAACGTGATGTCACCGATGTCATGTTGGAAGTCGAGGTTGTCAAAACGCTCCGCAATTGCTCCAGCGATAGGCAGAGATTTAGCATTTGCGAGTGAGCAGAAATCTCCGCCCGGACAGCAAATGATATCGGTCAATAAACCAATATTGGGTGTGGCCAAACCTTGAGCCTTGGCTTCTTGCCACAATTGCATGAGTTCGGATTGTTTAACATCTGACAACACCAGGTTTTGCTCATGCGTAATCCGCAACTCGCCAAAACTGTAACGATCGGCCAAATCAGCGATGAAATCCATTTGCTCAGCAGTGGCATCACCTGGTGCGACGCCAGTCTTCTTGAGTGACAGAATCACGATCGCATAACCAGGTACTTTGTGCGGTTTGACATTGCGTTGCAACCAATTGGCATATGCCTTATTGGCGGCTTTGTCTTGCTCGATTGCAGTGTAATTTGGCAGCGTTTCGTAAGCCGGTGCGGTGAAGTAAGCAGCGACGCGTTGCAATTCTTCAACGGTCAAGGTGCCGGGGCCGTCTTTGATGTCTTGCCATTCTGCTTCCACCTGACGCGTGAATTCTTCTATGCCAATCGCTTTGACTAAAATCTTGATACGTGCTTTGTAGATGTTGTCGCGCCGTCCGTATTGGTTATAGACCCGCATAATCGCTTCGATATACGTCATGACGTGTTGCCATGGTAGGAAGTCACGGATTTCGCTCCCTAAAATAGGGGTGCGGCCCATGCCGCCGCCGACCAGGATGCGGAAACCAATTTCGCCTTCGGCATTTTTTACCACTGACAAACCAATGTCATGCACTGCAATAGCGGCACGATCTTCTAATGCGCCATTGATTGCGATTTTGAATTTACGTGGCAAGTACGCAAATTCTGGATGAAACGTACTCCACTGGCGCAGAATTTCTGCGTACGGACGTGGATCGACGATTTCATCCGCCGCGACGCCGCAATACTCGTCAGAAGTGATATTTCGTATACAGTTACCGGATGTTTGAATAGCATGCATTTCTGCCGCTGCCAATTCAGCCAAAATGTCGGGTGTTTCTTCCAATTTAATCCAGTTAAATTGGATGTTTTGGCGCGTAGTGAAATGGCCATAGCCTTTATCGTACTTACGTGCAATATGCGCAAACAAACGCATTTGTTTCGAAGACAGCAAGCCATATGGCACGGCGATGCGCAGCATGTAAGCATGGCGCTGCATATACAAACCGTTTTGCAAGCGCAATGGCCGGAATTCATCCTCCGTCAATTCATCACTCAAACGACGACGCACTTGATCGCGATATTGTGCGACGCGCTCCTGGACGATTTGGTGGTCGTATTGATCGTATTGATACATGTTTGATTCCTTTTTTAATCTTTAATTTCTTAATAAAGTAACTTGATAGCAACGCAGGTCAGCGTGATAGCCAATAAACCGCGCAATATGTGTTCAGGTATCGCACGTGCAGCCAAAGAACCAATTGTGATTCCTGGTAATGAGCCTAATAGCAACATACCCAGTAAATCCCAATGGATAGAACCCAACCACCAATGCCCAAAAGCAGCAATTGCTGTTAATGGCACAGCGTAGGCAATATCAGTGCCTGCAATTTCAGCGGGGGACAACCGTGGATACAGCAACACCAACAAAGTCGCACCGACGGCACCTGCGCCTATCGATGAAATGGTCACCATTGTACCCAATAGCGCACCTGCGATAATGGTGGCAATCACCAGGCGCTGGCCTTCTAATTGCCGTTGTGGATGCGCTTGCATCCAAACTTGCATTTTGCGGCGAAACAAAATGGCGATAACAGTTAACAAGATCGAAGTCGCAATCGAATAGCGAATGATCTGGCCGATTTCTTTATTCACCACGCCAAAATATTTGAGCGCCAAAGTTGCAAGAATTGCTGCTGGTAGAGCGCCTATGCAAAGGTGCTTAACGATATTCCAACGAATATTGCCGTGAAAGCGATGTGCGAACGTGCCGGTTGTTTTGGTCACGCAAGCAAATGCCAGGTCTGTGCCGACCGCAGTGGTAGGGGGGACGCCAAAAATGAGAGTCAACAACGGTGTCATCAGTGATCCGCCACCGACTCCGGTCAACCCAACCAAAGTTCCCACGATAAAGCCGGAAACAATATAAGACAACGTCATACCACCTCACATTTGTAAATCAATAATGAATCAATAACGAATTAATAAAATCGTTGGAACCACGCAAACCCAATACAAATACAGCGTCAAAGACGTAGAGTATGGTAATAAATTTCATGCATATTCCAAACTACAAAGTATTTATTTGCTTATATACTTATTTGGCATATAGAAGTGCATAAACCGCATACTAACGATACGACAATAGCGATGCACGGTTTGATTGCCTGTGCCGCATAATTTTCTCTTTCTTATTCGGAGTGATATCTCATGAACCTTCATCAACTACGTTTTGTCCGGGAGGCAATACGACAAAATTACAATTTGACTGAGGTCGCCAAAGCTCTGTATACCTCACAGCCTGGCGTATCCAAGGCCATTATTGAATTGGAAGAAGAGCTGGGAGTGGATATTTTCATGCGCCACGGTAAGCGTATCCGCGGTTTGACCGAACCAGGGCGCGCAATTCTACTATCGGTGGAACGCATCATGCAAGAAATCGATAGCCTCAAACGCATAGGAAAAGAGTTCGCCGCCCAGGAAAGCGGCAGCTTCACCATTGCCACCACGCATGCGCAAGCACGCTATGTGCTTCCCAAGGTGGTGCAAGCGTTTATGCAGAAATTTCCCAAGGTGCGGTTGTCTTTACTGCAAGGTAATCCCAAACAAATTGTCGATATGGTTTCCAAAGATCAGGCGGATTTAGCGATTGCAACTGAGGCGATTTTGGGTGCCGATGGTTTGGTGTCTTTGCCCTGTTATCAATGGGAGCATGTCGCTATCGTTCCACCCAATCATCCTTTGTTAAATACCAAATCGACTGCATCAATTACTTTAGAAGAAATCGCCGCTTATCCTTTGATTACTTACGACGGCGCATTTGCCGGCCGTCACAAAATAGACCGCGCGTTTGCCTTAAGGGATTTAAAGCCAGATGTGTTGTTAGAAGCGATTGATGCGGATGTGATTAAAACCTACGTCGAACTCGGAGTGGGCGTAGGCATCATCGCCGGTATGGCGTTTGATCCAGAACGCGACAAAAACCTGCGCGCGCTGTCCTTAGGCCATTTATTCGGCACCAACGCCTCACGCGTCGCCATTCGGCAGGGTGCGTATTTACGCAGTTATATGTACGCCTTCATCGAACTGCTTGCTCCAGCGTTGAATCGTAAATTGGTGGAGCAAGCGATGCGGGGGGAGAGGGATCACTATGAGTTGTGATTTGTTGTGGCTAGGCTTTGTTGATATGTTGCGAGCCGTACCAAATTTTCCCTATCACGTTCAGTTACCAAAGTTTCCATTACGAATAGCATCTACTATTATCGCTTGATTCCTTGGGTCAGAAAAAATATCTTCTAGGGAAGGAAGGTCGGGCTCTGATAAAAGTGCTGGAAAGAACCGATCAAAGAGATTGCCCATTCTGGATTGCATTTCGGATGTATCTGAGGTCCGATGTATCTTTATTTGCTGATCTAATGTTAGCTTGGGTTCTGCGTTCGACAATCCATCAATGACACGTTGATCTAATAATACGTCTGTTAAGTCGTCTGCTATTAACAATGCTTCTTGTACGGAAGCATCATTGAAAACTGCCGATTGTTGATTAGGGCTAAGGGCAAAAATGTCATCTATAGCGGAATCGTCATCTGCGTTGATTCTTTGTGCGAATGATTCTGGGGTAGGAGCATTTGTCGTGTTTAACAATGGATTAGTTACTACACTCGTTACTTGGCCTACGTTCATTTAATTTTCCTTTTGTTTAAGTTTTAAGTTCAATTCAAACGCGTGTTGCATCATGAAGTGGTGAAATAAAGCCGTATTTGGCATTCAAATATCTATTCAGCTATCTAATTAAACGAACTTGACCTTCGATCAACGTTTAATGTTATCTATTTTGTATTATTTTTTTTTGTAATTTCAAGGTGTGGAAAGAAATTTTTATGGCGGGATACTTGTGATGAACTGGACATGATGATTGCCGCACATGCGCTATCAGCTGGCGCTGTTTTGGTCAGCAATAATCATCGCCATTATTCACGTATAGACGCGCCACTTATTTTGGAAAATTGGGTTTCAAACGAAACTTAAATTGTGTTTGATCAGTAATTTGATTGGATGGTTTTGGTAGTTTTTGTAGTTTTCATAGTTTCGATGGTTTCTGCACTTTCAATCTTATTTACCATCAATTTTCTACTTTACGGATTCCGCTACGCGGAATATCATATACCATGATTCATTCATTTCTATGTCGCGATACTGAAGCACTTTTTTGTAGTCGGGTTGTGCCACGTTTTAGGAATATCGAGCGCGTTGCGCGGCGTAAATTGTTGCTGCTTCATGCTGTTATTGAATTGGATAGTTTGAGGATTCCGCCTGGAAATCAGTTGGAGTCTTTACAAGGTGATCGTAAAGGGCGACATAGTATTCGTATTAATAGTCAGTGGCGGCTGTGTTTTCAGTGGCATGAAGACGGTGCTTATCAGGTCGAAATCGTTGATTATCATTAAGTAAATATTAAGTAAATTAAGATCAAAAATTAAAAGGAATAAAAAATGGCTGAGTTATTAGATGAAATTCATCCCGGTGAAATCTTGTTGGAAGAGTTCATGAAACCGATGGGGATTTCAGCTCGCAGGTTGGCGGCGGATATTGATGTGTCGCCGAGCCGGATTAGTGATGTGGTAAATGGTTCAAGGCCAATTACTGCAGATACTGCTTTGCGGTTGGGGATATTTTTTGGGATGGAGCCGCGTTTCTGGATCAATCTCCAAGCGGAGTATGACTTGCGTGTGGTGACACGAACCATGATGGAAAAGATTGTGCCGAGAATTCGCGTTTTCTCGCAGGCTTCTGCTTAGCCCGCCTCCCGCACATCGGTTATAATCCCATCCCTTCCGAGGAGCGTTGCGACGAAATAGTGAATTGTATTTCGCCAGGCTCGGAACTATCTTACTGCAACTGCGCTCACGTACTTTTTCTAATCAAAGGAGCGCGTGATGAACGCCATATTGAAATCCTCAGAATCACAATCATCTCAACACGATTACTGCATCGCTGACATTGGCTTGGCGGATTGGGGTAATAAAGAAATCAAAATTGCTGAAACCGAAATGCCAGGCTTGATGGCGATTCGGGAAGAGTTTGCCGCCAGTTTGCCGCTGAAAGGTGCGCGTATTACTGGATCGATTCATATGACGATCCAAACGGCAGTGTTGATTCAAACGTTGGAAGCATTGGGCGCGCAGGTGCGTTGGGCTTCTTGCAATATTTATTCGACCCAGGATCATGCTGCTGCGGCGATTGCTGCGGCTGGCACGCCGGTATTTGCGCTCAAAGGTGAATCGCTGGAGCAATATTGGGAATTCACCCATCGTATTTTTGAATGGAGTGATGGTGGTTACTCCAACATGATTCTGGATGATGGCGGCGATGCGACGTTGCTGCTGCATTTGGGTAGCCGTGCTGAGCAGGATATTTCGGTTTTGGATCATCCGACTTCAGAAGAAGAAATCTGTTTATACCAATCGATCAAGCAACGTTTGGCGACGCAGCCGAACTGGTATTCCACGCGTTTGGCACAGATCAAGGGTGTGACAGAAGAAACCACGACTGGCGTGCATAGGCTGTATCAAATGCATAAGGAAGGTAAATTGGCATTTCCTGGCATCAATGTGAATGATTCGGTGACCAAGTCCAAGTTCGATAATTTATATGGCTGCCGTGAATCGCTGGTAGATGGAATCAAGCGTGCGACAGACGTCATGATTGCCGGAAAAATAGCCGTGATTGCTGGTTATGGCGACGTGGGCAAGGGATCCGCGCAAGCGATGCGTGCTTTGTCGGCGCAGGTGTGGGTGACAGAAATCGATCCAATCTGCGCTTTGCAGGCAGCGATGGAAGGTTATCGCGTGGTGACTATGGATTATGCGGCGGAACATGGTGATATTTTTGTCACTTGTACGGGCAATTTCCATGTGTTGACGCATGCACATATGCAAAAGATGAAAGACCAGGCGATCGTCTGCAATATTGGTCATTTCGATAATGAAATTGATGTGGCTTCACTCAAACAATACACCTGGGAAAACATCAAACCACAAGTCGATCACGTGATTTTTCCCGATGGCAAACGCATCATTTTGCTGGCTGAAGGGCGGTTGGTGAATCTGGGTTGCGGTACGGGGCATCCATCGTATGTAATGAGTTCTTCCTTTGCCAACCAGGTGATGGCGCAAATCGAGTTGTACAGCAATACTGCAGCGTATCCGCTGGGCGTTTACACCTTGCCGAAACATTTGGATGAAAAGGTCGCGCGTTTGCAGCTCAAGAAGTTGAACGCGCAATTAACCGAATTGACCGAGGAGCAGGCGGCGTATATTGATGTGCCCAAGCAAGGGCCTTACAAGCCAGCGCATTATCGTTACTAAGCTATATTGGTATCACTATCCGTCGTTCCCGTGGGTTTAGGCGGGAACCCAGTGTCTTTCGTTGTTTGCTGCTAAAAGCCATTGGGTCCCCGACTAAAGCACTTGGGTGCGACGGTTTTAAGTTTGTCCTTATTGATACGATTAAATAAGGAAATCAGTAAACATTTCTGTCGTTCTCGTGGTTTTCAGTTTTCCCGTATTTCAATAAAGGAGAATCTCATGCACCTACTGATTATCTGGTTGATTAATGCCTGCGCTTTGTTGGCCGTGCCTTATTTGATGCAATCGATACGCGTAGACAGTTTCTCCACTGCATTGATTTCAGCCTTATTGTTGGGTTTAGTGAATACGTTAATTCGCCCTTTATTGGTGATACTGACGTTGCCTGCTACCGTTTTTACTCTAGGTTTGTTTATTTTTGTCATCAATGGCCTGATGTTTTGGATGGTGGCGCATTGGGTAGATGGATTTCATGTCTCTGGTTTTTGGTCAGCGGTCGGCGGTGCGCTTTTGTATAGCGTGATTTCATGGGCGCTATCGGTTTTATTGCTGCAAAAATAAATGATTGAGAATAACAAAACAATAAGATGACAATATGACAGCAAAGCAATTTAGCATTGAATTTTTCCCCCCTAAAACACAGGAGGGTATTGAAAAATTACGTACCACACGGAGAGCGTTGGTTGCCTTGCAGCCGGCTTATTTTTCCGTGACGTTTGGTGCGGGGGGCACGACACAAGAGGGTACGCTAGCGAGCGTGCTGGAAATTCGTCAGGAGGGACATGAGGCCGCGCCACACTTGTCTTGTGTAGGTGGTTCGCGTGATTCCATCCGCGCCATCCTAAAGACCTATCAATCTCATGGCATTAAACGCGTGGTGGCTTTGCGTGGCGATTTGCCCAGCGGCTATGGCGCGTCGGGTGAGTTTCGCTATGCCAATGAATTGGTGGAATTTATCCGCGCGGAAACGGGCGACTGGTTTCATATCGAAGTCGCGGCTTATCCAGAAATGCATCCGCAAGCCAAGTCGCCGCAAGACGATATGCAAAATTTTGTACGTAAAGTACAAGCAGGGGCGAATGCGGCGATTACGCAGTATTTCTATAACGCGGATGCGTATTTCCGTTTTGTAGAAGAAGCCCAGCGTGCGGGTGTTGCTATTCCGATTACGGCAGGGATTATGCCGATTACCAACTACACCCAGTTAATGCGTTTTTCAGAAATGTGCGGTGCGGATATCCCACGCTGGATACGTTTAAAACTAGCCAGCTTCGGCGACGACAGTGCATCCATCCGCGCTTTTGGTTTGGATGTGGTGACGCAATTGTGTGAACGTTTGTTGGCCGGCGGCGCACCTGGTTTGCATTTTTACAGCATGAACCAGGCGGCGGCGACTACGGCGATATGGCAGAGATTGAATGCGCCGAGCTCATCTGAGCACTTGACCTAGGCATGCTATGCATTGACAGATGGCCCCACCAACTCCCACTACGCAACTACCGATTTCGGCAAAAGAAATTGTGCTAATACATGTTTCTATGCTTCCTATGGCGCCGCCGGTCGTTGTGATGCAACCAGGAATTCTGTTAATCAAGCATTCTCCAGCTGAGAAAATTTCCCCATAGCAACTCTCTGCTGTTGAAACAGTTCCGCCAGCGCAATTTATGGCCAATGAGGGAATTGCGTTAAAGCAATTTATTGTTGAGGAGGCAGCTTCGTCGCAACAAATGATGGCATTGTCATTATTTTGATTGGCAGAATGGTAATAAGGGCCGTATGGTCTGCCGCTGTATTGTGCGCCTGGCGTTATTGCATAAGGGTAAGAGGGGTAATAACAGCAATCTATGCAGATGATAGGGCCGTAATGGCTACGCCCGGTGTTATTTGACTTTTGTGCATTATCTGATTGTGGAGGCACTACTTCCACGTTTTTAGCTTGTTGATGGGTAGCAGCAGCCTCTTGCACAACTTCAGCTTCTACAATGATTGTGCCTCTTTCCATCGTTTCTGAAGATGATGGTGAAACGGGTTGGAATTTTTCCAGTGCGTTTGATACTCGATAATCTTTGATGTGCTCCTTACTTACCATTTCCTGCAGCGCTGTTCGTCTTGCTGGATCAGTAAAAAAATCTTTTTGTATATCCTCATCCATATCGAAAAGCTGATTGAGTGCTGTGATATGACTCTCTTCCCAAGCGCCGGAATTGTTGAGTTTATCGACAATTTGTTCAAATTCGCTTTGTCTATCTACAACGGGATTGTTGTTTTGTTGAGCATTTAGGTGCCTTATTGCAAGCGCTCCTCCTCCCATAACAACTACGACAGCTACAGCTAACATTTGTATTCCTTTGTTTGTATGAACTTAATAGGGAGGATAGAGAGGACTCTCTATTCTCTCTATTTGATGAGAATGAGTTTGTATAATAGCAACTATCATTATAGCATTTATGTCAACATTTTGTGCGGCGATTAGACCGATCATTTTTTAATTGTCTGGGCTTTTTCCCTAGCTGGTTGTTTTGGCTGAAGGGAAAGTATTACAACCACTTTGGGCACCAACAAGGGGCGCTCCTACAAAAAATGGCGATAATCATGGCAGGGGTATCCATTGTGGGTACCCTGTTTGCGTCAGGTTGGCCAACTATTTGCTTGCTCATGCAATCGTCCCGTTTTTACCATCCGTTACATTAAGTAAAGCACGTCATATGGTATTGCCAGCCGATATTGAGTACCATGCTGGATATTTTTGGCCTTCATCAATGTGGAATTTTCGTGATTAACCGTATGCAAATCGCTGCTTGGCGTCGTTTTTTTGTGGGCATGATTGTTATTTGCGTGCATGGTTTGTTGTTTGCGCTCTTGCGTCCCGGCTTACAACAGCACGCGATGCCTTTGCCGCCGCGTGAAATCATGATTGCTTTATTGCCTTCCACGCCGGTTCAAGCTGCTGCTCCTGCACCAAAACTAGCATTGCAAAAACCACAAAAACCTCAAAAGCTTCAAGAACCACAAAAAATCAAAGCGCCGGCACCAGCACCAGCACCAAAACCTATCCCTGTGGTTGCCGCCACGCCATCGGTGATGCCATCGCGTCCTGTTACGCCGTCGCCGTCGGAAGCGGTTGTGCCAGCGCCTGCTCATTCGGCTCCATTAACGCAAGCAGCACCGTCGCCAGTTGCGGCAGCACCTACACCAACTACTACTGCTGCAACTACCACCAGCCCGGCGCATCCTAAAACGGTTACATCTGGCGTGGAATATCTACAAAAACCAGCGCCGGTTTATCCTACTTTCTCTCGTCGTATGCAGGAAGAAGGTAAGGTGATATTGCGTGTGTTGGTGAATCTCAAAGGCAAACCTGAACAGGTGGAAATACAAAAATCATCCGGCTTTCCACGCTTGGATGAAGCAGCGCGGCAAACTGTGCTTTCTTCTTATTTATTCAAGCCATATAGCGAAAATGGGCAAGTGCAGAGCGTGTTTGTTTTGATACCCATTAATTTTCAATTAAATAATTAAACTGAGATTACTCATTAGTTCTGTTATGACACCGGAAACGATGATCATATGGGAAAACTTAAAACCGTCGTCCCCGAGTGCTTTAGTCGGGGACCCAGTGGCTTTTAGCAGCAAACAACGAAAGACACTGGATTCCCGCCTAAACCCGCGGGAACGACGGGGGTTAATGGATAATCTCGGTTAAATAATTAAAGTTTTTATTAAAAAGGAAACATTATGCACATCAACCCGTATGGATTAGATAATCTCTGGAGCCAAGGGGATATGGTCACTAAATCGGTAGCTGTACTCTTACTCGCTATGTCGATTGCCTCTTGGTATGTGATTGTCAGTAAAGCATGGCAATTACTGCGTTATCGCAAGGCTGCGCATGCGGCGGGGCATGCTTTTTGGAGCGCGGTGAGCGTGCCGGAAGGTGTGGCGACTTTGGGTGACGATAATCCGTTTTCTGCTATTGCGCGCGCTGGGGTGGATGCGATGCAGCACCACACAACGGTGACGCATCAAGGGCAGTTGCATGATCAGTTATCGATCAGTGATTGGATGACCTTGTCGCTACGGCAAGCAATCGATGATGCTGCTGGCGCATTGCAAAGTGGTATGGCGGTGTTGGCGTCGGTGGGTTCAACCGCGCCGTTTGTTGGTTTGTTTGGTACGGTGTGGGGGATTTATCACGCTTTGGTGGCGATTGGTGTTTCCGGGCAAGCTGGCATAGACAAAGTGGCCGGGCCAGTGGGTGAGGCTTTGATCATGACGGCATTGGGCTTGGCGGTGGCGATTCCAGCGACCTTTGGTTACAACGCACTGGTACGTGGCAATAAGGCGGTGATCGCTAAATTGAATAAATTTGGTTTTGACTTGCACGCTTTGTTTGTTACTGGTTCTCGTTCTGGTGATGGTAAAAATCAGAATCAAAAGCAAAACAACCCGACAAGAGGCGCATGATGGCAATGGGTTCTTTGTCCGATAACGAAGATGATTTCAACCCTGAAATCAATACCACGCCATTGGTGGATGTGATGCTGGTGTTGCTGATTGTGTTCATGATTACCATTCCCGTCATCCAGCACAGCATCAAAGTCGATTTGCCACGCGCCACCAATGTGCCGAATAACACGCATGAAGAAGCCATTAATCTATCCATTGATGCGCAGGGCAAGGTGTATTGGAATACCACTTTAATTGATGACGAGGAATTAAAAAACCGCATTGCCGAAGCTGCCAAACACCAGCCACAACCGGCTTTGCATCTACGCGCCGAGCGCACCACGCAATATGAGAAAGTGGCGCAAGTCATGGCAGCTGTGCAGGCTGGTGGGTTAAGTAAGATGGGGTTTGTTACTGATCCGAATGTTAAGTAGCGTAAGTATTTACACAACTATTAATGGTAGCTAAAGGTTTTAATCGTTCCCACGCTTCTACGTGAGAACGAGTAAAGTCAAAACCGGCCTCTCCCACATCAGTGGGGGAGGGGTAGGGAGAGGGGCCATTGATTTATGAACTTCCCCCATAAAGTTAGGTGATTTAATGGCAGCAAGTGGATGCAATCAATCTATATCCATCATTGCTGCGGAAACATTTGGAATGATTGGTTTGGCAGTAGGTGCCGCTTGGAATGGGATACTTTGAGCAGGAACTACTACTTGGGCAGGGGCAGTTCGAGCGCGAGTTTTCGCGCGAATTATATTTTTAGCAATATCTGGATTGTTGAAAATATGCTGATTAGCCGAAATTGTAGTTGTTAGATGAGTACCAAATATTGCCTTGGAACGAGCGGTATGCAGTTGTTGTTGGCGTTTGGATGAAATATTGGTGAAAAATTTGACCGCAAGCATTGCATCCGCTGAGATCTCTGCAGCATCTTGTAACCCTAAAACTTTTTCTTCAAATAAGTCAAATATTATTCTTTGATTACGAACAGTTAAGTTGGGCTGGCAATTTTGTATTGCCTCCATGATTCTCTCCTCCTTTTTTTGTCCATTGAGTAACTCTTGCAAAATTGTAAATTGCACCGCAGGATCTTTTTTAATTGAGGCAATTAGCGCTACCATTTCCTTTTCTTTTTTTATCTGTGCTGCATTTATCCAGTTATTTGCGGCGTTATATGTCAGGGTTGCTCCAGCACTTAAAACTGACATGAATGCGTTAGCGGCAAAGGCTGCTATGCCAATTTGTGCAGGTGCAACTTCTGGCTCAGGTTCTGGCTCAGGTTCTGGCTCAGGTTCTGGGGGAACAATTTTTAAAGCGGGTATGTCATTCATTTTGGTAGCCAATGCAGCGAGTACTTCTGGATTGTCACCGAACTCTTCACTTGCAATAGCGTAAGCAATTTGCTTTTGTGCAGTTTGATCAGTAAAGATTTCAAGTCTCGTAGCCAATGCGTTGAGTACTGCGGGAGTATCGCCAAATATTTCAAAGCGAATTGTTTGTGCAATCAACATTTGCGCTTCAGGATCGGTAAAAATATTCAGGTTTTCAGCCAATGGTTGCAGTACAGCTACGTTATCGCCGAATTTTCCATCAGCAATTGCTTGCGCAATAATTCTT
>JAGKXB010000030.1 GCA_021151485.1 Oxalobacteraceae bacterium
TTTGTGCATCACAAAGATCAAGATCAGCACCATTTTCCATGAGAAATGCTGCGAACCCCGGATCCTTAGCCTGTGCAGCAATATCTAGCCACCTTATCTCTTTCCCATATTTTTGTTGCACAACAGTATTGATTACATTGGCCGCAGTAAATTCTGCTGAAAATGATCCATCTGCCTCGTTATAACCGGCATACTCTCTAAAAAGTCTTATTCTTGTTTCTGTGCTTGGTTGGGCAGAATAGCGGGTAGGCAGTATTGTGTCTTTTAGTTGTCTTGTTTGTTCTGCCGTTTTATAGGTATCAGGAAATCCTAAATTTTTAGCTCTTTGTTCTGAATCCAGTGTTAAGTGATTGTATACACTGTATACACTGTTCAAACCCGACATGGCGAAAGAAATCATAATTTTTATCCTTGAGAAGTAGCAATAGTAGTTTGCTTAATTGTCATATTTATTGAATATTTTTTACACAAATCTTGAATGCTTGATGGCTGTTAATGTGCCAACTTTTTGAGTCCATCTGCATACTCACGCATCTGTTTGGTTTGATCTGTTGTATCCGTAGATTTTTGTAACAATTCAGAGGCAGCTTGTAGGCATTCTTGCGCATCAATATTTTTGCCCAATGCGATATAACAAGCTGCTGAGTGTAGGAAAGCCATCGGTTCTTGCATGTTGGTTAATATCGCCATGGAAAAAGCCGTCAGTGCCAAATCCCAATGATTGAGAGCTTTTTCTGCTAGACCCAGTGCCATCCAGACGTTATGACGGCGGTAGTCCATCGAGCTCATCACAAAAAACACGTCTGCAGCTTCCTGATATTGCGCATTTTGATGCAGGCGATAACCGCATTGATAAAAATGTTCAACAGTTGTATCAGAGATAGGAAAAATGTCTTGAAAAGATAATTGCTTATTGGCGTGTTCGTTTGCCGTTTGTATTTCTGCGTTAGATGAGTTGGTGGCAAAATTATCAAGGGCGCTTGACTCGCTTTCCATTTTTTCTGTCAATGCTTTGGTATTGTTATCCCATTCTGTTTTGATATTTTCGAGCTGTAAAGGTGTGATATATCGGGGAAGCTCACGAAAAATGATGTTTAACCCTTGCGCGGCTCTATTACGTACTTCTTTCGCGGTAAGAAAGTTCACTAACGCTGTTCTGGCTTTTGCAATTTCTTCTGGTGATTTAGCGGCATCCAGACTAGGTGCGGCAGTTTTCAGCATATTGTCGATAACAATCGCGACTTCATTATCGACTTCTGTAAATAATTGATTGATTGTATCCATAGATTTTTTATCACTCATTGTTTAATTGCTTACTTTCCAGGTAGTGAAACTGATTAAACGCGTAAGTCAAAAATGCCTAATATTTTTGTTGCCACAATGATAATTAATAATTGGTGCAAATATAACATAAATAAGTAAATATTACTTAATTAATAATGAAAACGTGAGTGCTGATCAGTAATGTTTATTGTCTTGAATTGCGCGCGTTGGATGGGCCTTGCTGAGTGGTGAAATTACTGCGCCATGGATTGATGTCTAGCCCACCACGTCTGGTGTAACGTGCATAGACAGCGAGTTTTTGCGGTTGGCAGGTGCGCAAAATATCGACAAAAATGCGTTCTACGCATTGTTCATGAAATTCATTGTGCTGACGAAATCCAATTAAATATTGCAATAAACCTTCTTGTACGATAGGTGAGCCGACATATTGAATTTGCACACTGGCCCAGTCTGGTTGTCCCGTAACCAAGCAGTTTGATTTCAATAAATGCGATACCAGTGTTTCTTCCACTGGCGCTTCATCTGCCTGGATTTGCAATAAAGACGTATCGAGTTTGTACTCAGTCACTTCGATGTCTAATCTGTCTAGTAACAAACCTTCTAATTCGCCTATTTTTAAAGAAGAGAAATCCTGTTGCTGCATCAATGTTACTTGCACCGCTACACCAAATCCGGCTGATAAATCGGCTTGTAGCAAGCTACGCAGGGCATCAATGCCAGCCAACTTAGTTTGATTGAATGAATTTAAATACAACTTGAAAGATTTAGATTCAATAATGAAAGGCGAGTTGGCCGGTACTGTGACAGTAGCGATTGCAATTTGTGGCTTGCCGCGGAGGTTTAGCCAGGACACTTCATAGGCATTCCAGATATCGACGCCAAAAAAAGGCAGCGTCCCAGTAATACCAATTTCTTCCCGCTTCCCTTGTCTGGGAATAGAAAACAGCAGCGATGGATCGTACTCGGTTTTGTAGATCGTCGTTTTTCCAAGTGGGGAAAAATCGGTGGAGGAAGAGTCTGTCATGTTAATTTTTGGATTCATCCTAAAAACAGTTTGTACACCGGATTGTCACTTTCGTTCCAATGGGGATATCCCAGGGTGTTTAAAAATTCCTGAAACGCGTGCATTTCTTTTTCCGGTACTTGTAATCCCACCAAAATCCTGCCGTAATCAGCACCGTGATTGCGGTAATGGAAAAGGCTGATATTCCAGTTCGGCGCCATGCTGCGCAAGAAGCGAGGCAGGGCACCGGGGCGTTCTGGGAATTCAAAACGGTATAACAATTCATTCTGCGCCAAGGCACTTTTGCCACCGACCAGGTGACGTATGTGCAGCTTGCCCATTTCGTCATCGGTCAAATCCAGCGTTTTGAAGCCAGCATTGTCAAAATTTTTGGCAATTTTGTTGGCATCTTCGCGATCGGTGGTTTGAATGCCAACGAAGACATGGGCTTCTTTTTGATCGCTGATGCGATAGTTGAATTCCGTTACATTGCGTGGGCCGAGCAACTCACATAATTGGCGGAAACTGCCACGCTCTTCCGGGATGGTGACAGCAAACAAAGCTTCACGGGCTTCACCGACTTCGGCGCGTTCTGCGACAAAACGCAGACGATCGAAATTCATATTGGCGCCACATGCAATGCTGATCAGAGTTTGATTTTTAATCGGGTGATCGCTATTTTTGGCACGTTCTATGTATGCTTTTGCACCAGCGACTGCCAGTGCACCGGATGGTTCCAATATGCTGCGCGTGTCTTGAAAGACATCTTTGATCGCAGCGCAAATCGCATCGGTATCGACCAAAATGATTTCGTCGACATACATTTGTGCTAAGCGGAATGTTTCTTCACCGACTAATTTGACGGCTGTGCCATCGGCAAACAAACCCACATCTGGCAGCGTGATGCGTTTTCCTGCTTGCAGACTGCGTGCCATGGCATCGGAATCAGGTGTTTGTACGCCGATGATTTTGATCTCGGGGCGAATTTGTTTGATGTAGGCAGCGACACCGGCAATCAAACCACCGCCGCCGATGGCAACAAAAATGGCATGAATAGGATCAGGATGCTGGCGCAGGATTTCCATCCCGATGGTGCCTTGTCCGGCAATCACATCGGGATCGTCGAAAGGATGGACGAAGGTGAGTTGGTATTCTTTTTCTAACGTCAAAGCATGTTGATAGGCGTCGGTGTAAGAGTCGCCAAACAAAACCACTTCACCACCGCGTGCTTGCACGGCTTGAATTTTGACGGGGGGTGTGGTGGTTGGCATGACGATCAAAGCCTTGCAACCGAGCCGCTTGGCAGCCAGCGCGACGCCTTGCGCATGATTGCCAGCCGAAGCACAAATCACACCGTGTTTTAATTGTTCCGGGCTTAAATGCGCCATCTTGTTGTAAGCGCCGCGCAGTTTAAAACTGAATACACTTTGCATGTCTTCACGTTTCAAGTAAATAGCGTTCTCCATTTTTTGAGAAAGCGTCGGTGCCAACTCAAGTGTTGACTCAGTGGCAACATCATAGACACGAGCGGTCAGGATTTTTTTGAGATAATCGGTGGTCATGCTGGTCGGGAAGTGAAAAAGCGATGCATCTTTAACGAAACTAAGGGAATTTAACGACGATAACGAAGCAACAAAGACGGCGTCGTTTAATCCCTCTATTTTATCCTTTTTAGTCAAGCTGCAAAATTAATAAGTAACAAGCCAATCAATGATTGAATCTGCCGTATACGCTTTATTAAACGTGTTGTCATTGCCAGAAGTTGGTTTGATCGCCGTTTTTTTTGTCAGTTTTTTTGCGGCTACTTTATTGCCCATGGGGTCGGAACCCATTGTGTTTGCGGTCGCGCAAGCCAACCCACTTTATTTTTGGCCAGTGATAGTGGTCGCAACGATAGGTAACACCTTGGGGGGTATTGTGAATTATTGGTTGGGATATGGCGCGCACACTGTTTTCGCCAAAGAGCGCCAAAGTCGCTGGTTTAACTGGCTGAAACGATTTGGTGCGAAAACCATGTTGTTGGCTTGGGCTCCTATTATCGGCGATCCCATTTGTAGTTTGGCGGGATGGCTCAAACTACCATTTTGGCCCAGTGTTTTTTATATGGCGCTTGGCAAATTCTTGCGTTATTTACTGCTGCTGGGTTTGTTATTACGTTTGCCCGAAATACCCGATGGTTTTTGGCGACAGGTTGTACATTGGTTTTTATAAAGTCTATGGTCCGTTTTATAACGATGTTCAACGTGTCCTAGCGCAATCAGCTAAAATGCGCCTTTAGGGATAGTCTAATCATACATAGTCACCAATGAACGCCCCCGCACAAATTCAAACCATTAATCAATTCAATACCACCAGTAACGTTAAGAGCGCTCATGAAGCAGGTCATAGTGACGGCATGGCGCGGCTGCGTGAAATTCCATATAACTACACCTCATTTTCCGATCGTGAAATTGTGATTCGCTTGTTGGGCGATGAAGCCTGGCGTTTGTTGGATGCGTTACGAGGTGCTCGCCAGACTGGCCGCTCAGCACGTATGTTGTATGAAGTGTTGGGTGACATATGGGTGGTACAGCGTAATCCTTATTTGCAAGACGATTTGCTGGATAACCCCAAGCGGCGCCAGGATTTGATACAGGCTTTGCATCATCGTTTGGCAGAAGTTGATAAGCGTCGCATGAGCGCGGAATTGTCGGAGGTCGACGATGCCTTTGCCAAAGTACGCAGTGCTAACGTAGAGACCTTGTTGCGTGCTGCTAAAAAAGCAGTAACAGAATTTGATGAAGAGTTTCGTCGTACCAGCGATTTGCGCAAACGCAGTATCAAAACATTGGGACGTTATACCGCCAAGGACAATATCAAGTTTGATGGTTTGTCTCGGGTTTCCCATGTCACCGATGCGACCGATTGGCGGGTTGAATATCCTTTTGTCGTTTTGACACCAGATTCAGAAGATGAAATGGCGGGTTTGGTGAAAGCGTGTATTTCGCTAGGATTGACCATCATTCCACGTGGTGGCGGTACGGGTTACACCGGCGGTGCCATTCCATTGACTGCTTTGTCAGCAGTGATTAATACCGAAAAGTTGGAGCAACTCGGCGCAGTTGAAATGACCGTTTTGCCTGGCGTGGATCGGGAATATGCCACCATTTATTCCGGCGCTGGTGTCGTCACCAAACGCGTGTCGGATGCGGCTGAGAAAGCCGGTTTTGTCTTTGCAGTCGATCCCACTTCAGCCGAAGCATCTTGCATAGGCGGGAACGTCGCCATGAATGCGGGCGGTAAAAAAGCGGTGTTATGGGGCACTGCACTGGATAATTTGGCCAGCTGGCGCATGGTGGATCCAAATGGTGATTGGTTGGACGTGACGCGGCTTGAGCATAACTTGGGGAAAATCCATGACGTCGAAGTCGCCAAATTCAAATTGGAATGGACACATCCAGAAGCAAGAGCGAAAAATGGCGCGCCGTTTAAGACGGAAATTTTAGAAATTCCAGGCCGCAAGTTTCGTAAAGAAGGCTTGGGCAAAGACGTCACCGATAAGTTTTTAGCTGGTTTGCCTGGTGTGCAAAAAGAAGGGTGCGATGGTTTGATTACTTCCGCACGTTGGATTCTGCACAAAATGCCTAAGCATGCGCGTACTGTTTGTTTGGAATTTTTTGGTCAGGCGCGCGATGCGATTCCAGCAATTGTGCAAATCAAAGATTATCTGGATGCTGAAAGCAAAAAAGGCGGCGCTATTCTGGCTGGCCTAGAACATTTGGATGAGCGCTATTTGCGTGCCGTTGGTTATGCCACAAAATCTAAGCGCGGCATTTTGCCCAAAATGGCTTTGTTTGGCGATATCGTTGGCGATGATGAAAATTTGGTCGCACAAGCGGCATCTGAAGTCATACGTATTGCTAATACGCATGTTGGTGAAGGTTTTGTTGCCGTTAGCCCTGAAGCGCGTAAAAAATTCTGGCTCGACCGTGCACGTACCGCAGCGATTTCTAAGCATACCAATGCCTTTAAAATCAATGAAGATGTGGTGATTCCCTTGGATCGTATGGGGGAATACACGGATGCGATTGAGCGCATCAATATCGAATTGTCTTTGCAAAATAAATTGGCTTTGTTGCTGGATTTGCGAGGCTTTTTCGCTGCTGATAATTTGCCTTTAGGCAAAAGCGAAGATGCGGAAGGTGATGATATTCCTGACGCCGTGATGTTGGAGGACCGCGTTCACCAAGCTGAGCAATTGTTGAATGCCACTTACGCACGCTGGTCGTATTGCTTGTCGCATCTGGATTTACCTTTGCGCGATGCCAAAAACGAATTGTTGGCCTTAGGACTAGAAAAATTAACCACTGCTTTTGATGAGCGTTTAGCCAAACAACCAGATGCAAGGCTATTAGATCTCATGCAGGATCGCACCATACGCATATCCTGGAAGACCGAAGTGCGGGCGCAGTTACGCCAGATTTTTAGTGGTGCGGCGTTCAAATTAATTTTGGATGAATGTACAGCTAGGCATCAAAAAATACTGCGTAGCCGTGTTTTCGTTGCTTTGCACATGCACGCCGGCGATGGCAATGTGCATACCAATATTCCGGTCAATTCAGACAATTACGAAATGCTGCAAGTCGCGCATCAGGCTGTGGAGCGCATCATGGTGTTGGCGCGTTCTTTGAATGGCGTGATTTCTGGTGAGCATGGTATCGGCATTACTAAGTTGGAATTTTTGACGGAAGACGAAATCAGCGAATTCCGTTCCTATAAGCAGCGCATTGATCCTGAAGGCCGCTTTAATAAAGGTAAGTTGTTGAATTTGCCCGAGTTACCGGCTAATTTGCACAATGCGTATACGCCTTCATTTGGTTTGATGGGCCATGAATCCTTGATCATGCAGCAAAGCGATATTGGCGCGATTGCCAGCAGCGTTAAGGATTGTTTGCGTTGCGGAAAATGTAAGCCCGTTTGCGCCACTCACGTGCCGCGTGCGAACTTATTGTATTCGCCTCGTAATAAGATTTTGGCTACTTCTTTGTTGGTGGAAGCATTCTTATACGAAGAGCAAACACGGCGCGGTATTTCCATCAAACATTGGGATGAATTTGCCGATGTGGCAGACCATTGCACGGTTTGCCATAAGTGTTTGACACCCTGCCCGGTTGATATTGATTTCGGCGACGTATCCATGAACATGCGTAATTTATTGCGCAAGATGGATAAAAAGCCTTTTAATCCCGGCACAGCCGCTTCAATGTTCTTCCTCAATGCCAAAGATCCCGCAACGATTAAGGCAGCCCGTGAGGTGATTTTTTCTTGGGGTGTTGCTGCACAGCGTTTTGGCAACACAATTTTCAAAAAACTAGCTAGAAAGCAAACCAAAGCACCTCCAGCTAGCAAGGGAAAACCACCGGTTCGGCAGCAAGTTATTCACTTTGTGAATAAAAAAATGCCCGGTAATTTACCGAAAAAGACAGCGCGTGCTTTGTTGGAAATAGAAGATGACAAAATCATTCCTATCATTCGTAATCCGCGCAATACCACGGTCGATACGGAAGCTGTGTTTTATTTTCCGGGGTGTGGTTCGGAACGCTTGTTTTCTCAAGTTGGTTTAGCAACGCAAGCCATGTTGTGGAATGTCGGTGTGCAAACGGTATTGCCACCTGGCTATTTGTGTTGCGGTTATCCGCAGCGCGGTTCGGGTGATTTTGATAAGGCAGAAAAAATCATTACCGACAATCGTGTCTTGTTCCATCGCATGGCAAACACACTCAATTATTTGGATATTAAGACGGTGATTGTGTCGTGTGGAACGTGCTACGATCAGTTGCAGGGTTATCAATTTGATAAAATATTCCCGGGTTGTCGCATACTCGACATTCATGAATATTTGATGGAGAAAAATGTCAAATTAGAAGGCATTGATGGTGTGCGCTATATGTATCACGATCCTTGCCATAGCCCGATGAAGTTGCAGGATCCATTAAAAACGGTGAATGCACTGATCACGACAGAGGACAGCGTAAAAATCGAAAAGAATGATCGTTGTTGTGGTGAGGCCGGTACATTGGCTGTTTCCAGGCCAGACGTTTCTACGCAAATTCGTTTCCGCAAAGAGCAAGAAATGACCAAAGGTGCAGATAAATTGCGCGCTGATGGCTTTACTGGTGATGTAAAAGTATTGACTAGTTGCCCAGCTTGCTTGATGGGGTTGACGCGTTTTGATGAGGATGCGGGTACCAATGCGGATTACATCGTTGTTGAGATGGCGAAGCACATATTGGGAAGCAACTGGTTACCAGACTATGTGTCGAATGCCAACAATGGTGGTATTGAGCGGATATTGGTCTAAAAACGGCACGCTTTGAGCAAAAGAAAACGGCTGCGATATTTGTATATCGCAGCCGTTTGAATTTGTTCCCCGCCGTGTAGCGTTGCCGGCATCCTGAACCAAGGCGGTTCAAGTTGGTCGCAGTAAGTTCAACTTCGGGTTCATCGGACTGGCGATGCTCACACCTATCGAACAAAATCCCACAACCTATGCACATAAATGGTTCAAGGAATATATGACAATCGCAAACAGAGCAGGGATCTTTAGTCTACTCTGATAGAATCAGATGTCAAATGATTTCCATGCTTGTTTTAAATGCTGAATGGTTTGATGCAACTTTCTTGTAGGTTAAATCACGAGTCAAATTGTGATTCAGTTGGTTGCTGGTTTTTCTGATTTTTTCCTTATTTGATATCGCCGTTCAATGCTTTATCCAGAACGAGTTGCATTGCACTTATTTTTTCTTTGACATCAGGCAGGCTCAGAGTATTGGAGTCTTCAGCAATTGATTTTTGCAGTGATAGAAGCTGTGCCGCGATGGCTAAACCTGCCATGACGGCAATACGGTCATTTCCTTTGACTTTTCCGGTATCACGTATGGCGCACATTTTTTCGTTTAAGTGAGAGACTGCTTTTTTCAGGCTTGCTTCTTCACTTTCTTGACAAGTTAACTTATACACTTGCCCCATGATGATGGCATCAAACTGGATCATGCTGTTGTGTCTTCGAATAATGATAAAGAGGATGGCGGCGTTGGCGTTACTGGAATGACTTCCAGTAAGGCGGTAACGCGTTCAGATGCATCCTGTATGCGTTTCGATAGTTCGGCATTTTCTGTTGTGAGAACAGCCATGCGCAAACGTAAGTCAGCATTTTCTTGGCGTAATAACAGCGTTAATTCAGCCAACTGATTAATTTTCTCAGAGAGTGATTGGAATTCAGGGATCATTCGCTAACTATAGTTCGGCAGGCAAAGAGTCGTCAATAGTTTTGGTCTAAAAGGTATCGTGGCTTTAGTCGTATTTCATGTGTTTTAGTGAAAAATGTGGCAGAATTCTGCCTCTTTAGCATCAAACTTCATTAGTTTTAGGTAATTTATTAATCAATTATCCTTGTTGCATTTTTGTTACATATGTCCGTCGTATGTGATCGTCATGTGGCAAGATTGGGAGTAGTGTATATGGCATTTTTGCAAGGTAAGAAAATTCTCATTACTGGGTTATTGTCCAATCGTTCGATTGCTTATGGTATTGCTCAGGCATGTAAGCGTGAGGGTGCTGAGTTGGCTTTCACCTATGTTGGAGAGCGCTTCAAAGATCGCATTACTGAGTTTGCAAAAGAATTTGGTAGTGAGCTGGTTTATGAGTGCGATGTCAGTAGTGATGAGCAAATTAATGCATTGTTTGCCAATTTGAATCAATCTTGGGAGCATTTGGACGGACTGGTGCACTCAATTGGCTTTGCACCACGTGAAGCGATCGCAGGTGATTTCTTGGATGGGTTGTCGCGCGAGGGATTTAAAACGGCGCACGATATTTCTGCTTACAGCTTTCCTGCGATGACAAAAGCAGCATTGCCGATGTTGCGTGAGGGTTCTTCGGTGCTTACTCTTTCGTATTTGGGAGCTGTGCGTGCTATTCCTTATTACAACACCATGGGTTTGGCTAAGGCTTCTTTGGAGGCTAGCGTGCGTTATTTGGCAGAATCGTTGGGCAAAAAAGGCATTCGTGCAAACGGTATTTCTGCTGGCCCAATTAAGACTTTGGCAGCGAGCGGTATTAAAGATTTTGGTACTTTGTTGGGCTTTGTCGCTGCGCACGCACCATTGCGTCGCAATGTCACGATTGAGGAAGTCGGTAATACCGCAGCGTTCATGTTGTCCGATTTGGCTTCTGGTATTACGGGGGAAATTACCTACGTAGATGGTGGCTTTTCCCATGTTATGGGTTTGAATGCTGAATCTTATTAACTCCTTATTCATATTTATTAATAAATAAATATCGTTTGACGCAGCGCAAGGAAGAAAAATGCTGTATAGTTCGCCCCCTTGCGCTGCAATCCTTTGTGCGTAAAAAATAAAATAGTAATTTAGCAGCTTCGCAAGCCTTGGCGCATTTTGATGATGTCGCTAATAAAGCTCCCCGCCCTGTGTGTCACATCTGACACCGTTCCGGCGCAAAGCTTTTGTGCCGAAATTTCTTTTAGTTGAGTCATTTCGTCGGTTGGCGTTGCTATCTTGCGTTCCGAGCATTTGTCTGGAACGCCAATTTATACGAAATATACGAAAGAAAAATAATGAATTTTGAAACTCTTGGCCTTCACGCGTCTATTCTAAAAGCATTGGCTGATGCCGGTTACACGCAAGCAACACCTGTGCAAGCACAAGCCGTTCCAGCAGGCATAGAAGGGCGTGATTTGATGGTGTCTTCCCAAACGGGTTCTGGCAAAACAGCGGCATTCATGTTGCCCGCTTTGCATAAATTGGCTTTGGCGGAAGAAGCCAACCAAGCAAACAGCAATCAAGACAATCAAGCAATGCGTGGTCGTAACGATCGCCCACGTTTTAAAGCAGCGCAACCTAAGATGCTGGTGTTGACGCCAACGCGTGAATTAGCATTGCAAGTCACTACCGCGACAGAAAAATACGGCGCTTATATGCGACGTGTAAAAGCGATTTCAATTTTGGGTGGTATGCCTTATCCAAAACAAATGCAATTGTTGGCTAAAAATCCAGAAATTCTAGTCGCGACGCCAGGTCGTTTGATCGATCATATGGAGTCCGGCAAGATTGATTTCTCGCAATTGCAAATTTTGGTGTTGGATGAAGCGGATCGCATGCTTGATATGGGCTTTATTGATGATATTGAGAAAATTGTCGATGCTACGCCAGAAACACGCCAAACCATGTTGTTTTCTGCGACTTTGGAGGGGGTGGTTGGAAACATGGCAAAGCGCATCACACGTGATCCATTAGTGATTCAAATCGCCAGTTCGTCCAGCAAGCATGAAAACATTCAGCAACGTGTCCATTTTGTCGATGATTTGTCGCATAAGAATCGTTTGCTCGACCATTTACTACGTGATGTATCTTTGAATCAGGCCGTGATTTTTACTGCCACCAAACGCGATGCCGATACGATTGCGGATCGTTTGAACATCGCTGGTTTTTCCGCTGCTGCGTTGCACGGTGATATGCATCAAGGTGCACGTAACCGCACTTTGCAGAGCTTGCGCCGAGGTCAGGTCAAAGTATTGGTGGCAACCGATGTCGCTGCACGTGGGATTGATGTGCCGACGATTACCCATGTATTCAACTACGATTTGCCAAAATTTGCAGAGGATTATGTTCATCGTATTGGTCGTACCGGGCGTGCGGGGCGCAATGGTATTGCGGTTTCTTTGGTTAATCATGCTGAGCATATGAATGTGAAGCGTATTGAACGTTTTATTAAGCAATCGATTCCAGTCGATATCATCGAAGGTTTTGAGCCTAAGAAAACAACGTTTGTTCCACGTTCTAATTCCAAGCCAGGTGGTTGGAAGCCAGGCGATAGCCGTGGTGGAAATGCTAAGTTTGGACAACGTACTTTTAGCAAGCCAAATGCAGCACCACGCAATGGTGGCGGTGGTGGCTACAAAGGACGTTCCAGCTCTAACGATACTGGTGGTGCACGTCGTGCTTACGGCGATCGTTGATTTTTAGCAAAAGAAAACTTAGCAAAGAAAACTTAGCAAATTAATGGCTTAGTAATGGATATCATGTTTTTTGGGGTAGATGGATTTTCCTTTCTTCTTTTATTGTTATTGTCTGGATTTGCTGGTTTTGTTGATGCGGTAGTCGGTGGTGGTGGTTTGATTCAAGTGCCGGCTATTTTCACTACTTTCCCCAATGCTGTTCCCGCGACTTTGCTGGGTACGAATAAAGTGGCTTCCATCTGTGGGACCACTTTAGCTAGTGCCCGTTATATGGGCCGAGTCGTCTTGCCGTGGCGGATGCTGATCGGCGCATTTATTACCACTTTGTTGTTTGCTTTCGTTGGCGCCAAAGTCATGAGCACGGTGTCCAAGGAGTGGATGCGTGCTTTTGTGCTGGTGTTGCTGATCGTTGTGGCAATTGTGACTTGGTTTAGCAAAGAGTTTGGTCAGCGCCATGCGCCACGTTATTTTGGCCGTAAAGAAATCCTGATGGGCATGCTGGTTGGTGCGGTGTTGGGATTTTATGATGGCTTTTTTGGCCCGGGGATGGGGACGTTTTTGATTTTCTGTTTTGTGTATTTTTTTGGCTATGATTTTTTACTAGCTTCAGCGATGAGCAAAATATTGAATTGGGCGTCGAATTTTGCTGCCTTGACGTATTTTGTGCCTACTGGTCACGTGATATGGGGTGTCGGATTGTTAATGGCTGGCGCCAATATCTCTGGCGCCTGGATAGGCAGTCATATGGCGATTCGTCGTGGGCCAGGATTTGTCCGTATTTTCTTTTTAGGCATCTTGGCCGTTTTGATCACTAAACTGGGCTGGCAGGTTTGGATGGGATAGCGATCAAAAGGGTGTTTTATTCTTATGACCTGATTGCCGCTGCACATTCTCTGATCAAGGCGGGGCCCCGATAAATCAAACCTGTATACAGTTGTACCAGCGAGGCGCCTGCCTCGATTTTTGTTTTTGCATCTTTTCCTTGCATAATTCCACCCACGCCTATGATAGGCAGCGCGTCGCCGATTTCCGCTTTTAATAATTGAATCACCGTATTTGACAAGGGCAGCACAGGTGCGCCTGATAGACCACCGATTTCTGTTGCGTACGGCAAATGCTGTACGGCATTGCGGGAAGTCGTGGTGTTGGTGGCAATGACGGCATCAATCTTGTGTCGCAATAAAGCGGCGGCGATGTTCTGAACCTGTTCGCTATCGATATCGGGTGCAATTTTGAGCGCCAAGGGGACGTAGCGTTTGTGTTGGTTAGCCAAGCGTTGTTGTGCAGATTTAAGCCTTGCAAGCAGAGCGTCGAGTTCAGATGCACCTTGCAATTGACGTAAATTTTTAGTGTTGGGTGAAGAGATATTGATCGTCACGTAATCGGCGTAGGGATAAACCTTTTCTAGACAATATTCGTAATCATCACCCGCATTTTCCATACTGGTATCAGCATTTTTCCCGATGTTTAAACCCAACACGCCCTCTTTATTTTGATAAAACTTGGAAAGCTGCACATTGTTGACAAACGCATCCACACCGCCATTATTGAATCCCATGCGATTGATCAATGCGTGCGCGTTTGGTAGACGAAACATGCGTGGCAAGGGATTGCCCGCCTGTGCGCGTGGCGTCACGGTGCCGATTTCAAGAAAACCAAAGCCCAGCGAAGCCAGCGCATCAATATACGCGCCATCTTTATCCAAGCCTGCCGCTAAACCAACTGGATTGGGAAAATTAATGCCCATCACATGACGTGGGTCGGCTTTGGGTTGCGGTAAGGCTTTAGTTAAACCAAGTGCATTGGCGCGTTTTAATGTGCCCAAAGTTGAACTATGTGCCGCCTCTGGGTCAAGTGAAAACAAGACTGGGCGGATTAATGTGTATAGAAGGTTATCGAACATAAATTATGAAAGGATAAAAAAAGGAGGGGAAGAAGTAGAAGGCTGCCAGACCTCAATTTGCTTTTCTTGAATGGAAAGACGTACATGCGCCATGAATTCTGTCCGTGAAATACAACTGCCACCTAATGAGGCGAGATGAGCAGTTTCTTGCTGGCAATCAATCATCGCAACCTGGTTCTTTTTTAAAAAATCCACCAGATAAGCCAAAGCAATTTTTGACGCGTTGGGAACAAGCGCAAACATAGATTCGCCGTAAAACATGTGCCCGATGCTGATTCCATATGTGCCGCCGACTAGGCGTCCATCCAGCCATACCTCGGATGAATGAGCATAACCTTGATGATGCAATGCGCTGTAGCCGGTGATGATGTCTTCTGAAATCCATGTGCCAGCACCATCTTTGCGTGGTGCCGCGCAAGCACGGATGACTTGTTCGAATGCGCTATCAAAACGAATTTGCCAAGGCCCATTGGAAAGCATGCTGTGGTGGACTTGCTTTAACACTTTTTTCAGACTGTGCGACACCTTGAATCGATCGGTCCACAACACCATTCTGGGATCGGTACTCCACCACAAAATAGGTTGGCCTTCAGAAAACCAGGGGAAAATGCCTTGTCGATAAGCGTCCAGCAGACGTGCTGGTGATAAATCCGCCCCCACGGCCAGCAAACCAGCCGCGCCGTCAGCTTCGGTCAATGCCTCAGCAATATCCGGAAAAGCAGTATCGGCCTCTAACCATGGAATCATATTGTGTTAAGGCAGTGTTTCACGATGTGTAATGTGTTGAGCGTGGGACATCATGGGTATGGAAGCCATATGTGCCATCTTGATCCCCATTTTTGATTGCATGCCAATCGGCAAAAAAACACTTCAATGTATGCGCTACGGTAGGAAACGCGATTTCGTCCCAAGGAATTTCTTTTTCCGTAAAAAGCTTCACTTCCAGACTTTCTGTTCCTGCTTTGTAATTGAGATTAAGTAAGGTGGCGCGGTAAAACATATGGACTTGATGTGCATGCACGACATTGAGTAGGGTAAATAGCGCATGCAGTTTGACTTCAGCACCGGCTTCTTCCACTGTCTCACGCATTGCCGCTTCAGCGGTGGTTTCATCGTTTTCCATAAAACCTGCTGGCAACGTCCAGTAGCCGTGACGCGGTTGGATGGCGCGTTTGCATAGCAAAACACGAACCTCATCATCACTTTCGTTTTCCCACACGGGAATGGATCCCAGCACCATTTTCGGATTTTGATAATGAGTCGTGCCGCACTGACTACAAACATGGCGTGGGCGATTGTCATCCGGTGGCATGATAAACAGTACAGGATGCGCGCATTCAGGACAAAATTTCATAAGAATAAAAGGATCAAAATCATCGAAAGTAGTGGGCTTGATATCGGCGCCAGTTTATCACTGTCTTTTATTTTCTAAAATTTGCGTATTTGTTTTGCTTTGTAAGCAGATTTTGTGTATTATTCATAGCTCAGACGCGGGGTGGAGCAGTCTGGCAGCTCGTCGGGCTCATAACCCGAAGGTCACAGGTTCAAATCCTGTCCCCGCAACCAGACAAAGTAAATAGCATCAGTATCTAGCGCTAGCCCAACTTCAACGTTGGGCTTTTTGCTTTCTACGCTTCGACATTTTATGCATCGCATTTATGTGGCCTTACCCTAATATCGTTGCGCATCGTGGCGGTGGCATTCTTGCTCCTGAAAATACATTGGCTGCCATGCGTTGTGGCTTGGCGCATGGTTTTCATGCGGTTGAGTTTGATGTCATGCTGTCCAAAGATGGCATTCCTGTTTTGATGCATGACGTGGAGTTTGGTCGCACGGTATTGAACCCAGCGACGGGTAGGGTGTGTGATTTCACAGCTGCAGAGTTGGTTGCTATGGACGCTGGCAGTTGGTTTAGCCCTGAATTTCGTGGCGAGACCATTCCTTTATTAGAGCAAGTGATCGTTTTTTGCCAGAAAAATCATATCTGGATGAATGTGGAAATCAAGCCTGATCCAGCGTGGGAGGTGGAAACTGGACGCGCGGTCGCGCAGATGGTGCGCCAGCATTATGTTGATGTGATTCAAGACGATCATCAAAATCAAGCAAAACTACCTTTGCTTTCTTCTTTCTCCTTTGATGCATTAATGGCTGCCAAGCTGGCGGTACCGGATATTCCGCGCGCTTATCTGGTTGAAGCTTTGCCAGCGGATTGGTTGCAATGTTTGCAAAAATTAGATGCGATTGCTTTGCATATCGATCATCAACACCTTTCTTTACCGATAGCTAAGGCCGTCAAGCAAGCGGGTTTTGGCCTGTTTTGTTACACCGTCAATGACCTTGCCCGTGCGCAGGAAATCATGGCGTGGGGTGTGGATGGGTTTTGTACGGATCAGCTCGGTTTGGCTTCCATTTATCCTCACGTATAATTGCGGGTTGAGCTATAAAGCCCCAGCCCCATTTTTATTTTAAAAAATATGAAATCTTCTGAAATCCGTCAAAAATTCCTCCAGTTTTTCGCTTCCAAAGAACATACGATTGTGCGTTCGTCTAGTTTGGTGCCTGGAAATGATCCCACTTTGCTCTTTACCAATTCCGGTATGGTGCAGTTCAAGGATGTTTTTCTTGGTACCGAAAAGCGTGATTATGTGCGTGCCACTTCTGTGCAGCGATGTCTACGTGCTGGTGGTAAGCATAATGATTTGGAGAATGTCGGTTATACCGCGCGTCACCATACTTTTTTTGAAATGCTGGGTAACTGGTCGTTTGGCGATTACTTTAAGCGTGATTCCTTGATGTGGGCTTGGGAGTTGTTGACCAAGGTGTATGGCTTGCCAGCAGAGAAATTGTGGGCAACCGTCTATGAAACAGATGATGAAGCCTATGACATTTGGGTCAATGTGATTGGCTTGCCAAAAGAACGTGTTGTTCGCATCGGTGATAACAAAGGCGCGCCTTATGCGTCCGATAATTTTTGGCAGATGGCTGATACCGGTCCATGTGGACCTTGTTCTGAGATTTTTTATGACCATGGCGCTGACGTATGGGGTGGTCCACCGGGTAGCCCAGAACAGGACGGCGATCGTTACATTGAAATTTGGAACAACGTGTTCATGCAATTTGATCGTCAGATTGATCCAAAAACTGGCATTGCCAGCTTGACGCCATTGCCTAAACCTTGCGTGGATACCGGCATGGGATTGGAGCGTTTGGCAGCGGTGTTGCAACATGTGCATAGCAATTACGAAATCGATTTGTTCCAAAACCTGATCAAAGCTGCAGCGCGCGAAACGGGTATGCAAGATTTGAGTAATAACTCGCTTAAGGTTATTGCGGACCACATTCGTGCTTGTTCCTTTTTAATTGTCGATGGCGTTGTTCCTGGCAATGAAGGCCGCGCTTATGTGTTGCGCCGTATCGTGCGTCGTGCTTTGCGGCATGGACATAAGTTGGGTCAAAGTAAGCCATTTTTCCATCGTTTGGTCAAAGATTTGGTGCTGGAAATGGGAGAGGCTTACCCTGAGTTGGCCGAAGCGGCGTCACGCGTAGAGCAAGTTTTGCAGCAAGAAGAAGAGCGCTTTGGTGAAACCTTGGAACACGGCATGAAGATTTTGGAAGCCGCGCTAGCAAAGGATGGCAAAAATCTGGATGGCAATACGGCCTTTACGCTGTACGACACGTTCGGCTTCCCACTCGATTTGACGGCGGATATTTGCCGCGAGCGTAATGTGACTTTGGATGAAGCGGGTTTTGATGCCGCGATGGCGCAGCAAAAAGCAACCGCGCGCGCTAGTGGCAAATTCAAAGCAGCGACAACGATTGAATATAACGGCGACAAGACGCAATTTGTGGGTTACACCATGTTGACGCAAGAGGCAAAAATTACGGCCTTGTACGTGGATGGCAATTCAGTACAGCAAGTACAAGCTGGTCAAAATGCGTTGGTATTGTTGGATACCACGCCTTTTTATGCTGAATCCGGTGGTCAAGTAGGCGACGTAGGCTTGCTTGAGTCTAGCCAGGCCTTGTTTGAAGTGCTGGATACGCAAAAAGTCCAGCCCGATGTTGTTGGACATCACGGTCGTTTAAGCAAAGGCTCATTTGCTGTTGGCGATGTCGTCAATGCGCAAGTGAATCTCAAAGTGCGTGAGCAAACCATGCGCAATCATTCCGCAACGCATTTGATGCATAAGGCTTTGCGTGTGGTGTTGGGTAGCCATATTGCGCAAAAGGGTTCCTTGGTGGATGCGGAAAAAACCCGTTTTGACTTTAGTCATAACGCGCCGCTGACCGTGGATGAAATTCGCCAGGTTGAGGTCATCGTCAACCAGGAAATCCTGGCCAATGCAGCGACAGAAGCCAACATCATGGCTTACGACGATGCGATCAAGTACGGTGCGATGGCACTGTTTGGTGAGAAATATGGCGATCAAGTCCGCGTGTTAGGTGTGGGTTCATCGAAAGAATTGTGCGGCGGTACTCACGTTGCGCGTACTGGTGATATTGGCTTGTTCAAAATTGTGGCGGAAAGCGGCGTCGCATCCGGCGTTCGCCGGATTGAAGCGGTGACAGGTGAAGCGGTGATTCAGCGTTTGTGGGATTTGAATGGTCAATTGGAACAGGCTGCGGTTGATTTTGCCGCCAAAAAAAGCGTGTTGGAAAAGGAAATCGGCAAGCTCAAATCGAAGTTGGCAGCAAGTCAGGGCAATGATTTAGTCGCACAAGCGCAAGAGGTCAATGGCATCAAAGTATTGGCGGCAACGCTGGAAGGCGCCGATGTCGCGACATTGCGTGCGGCAGTGGATACCTTAAAAGACAAGTTGAAGACCGCAGCCGTGATCCTGGCGACCGTCAATGACGGCAAGATCAGTTTGATTGCAGGCGTGACAGCCGATGCGATTTCTAAAGTAAAAGCAGGCGATTTAGTCAATTTCGTTGCGCAACAGATTGGCGGAAAAGGTGGTGGTCGTCCTGACATGGCGCAAGCTGGCGGTACGGATGTCGAAAATTTGCCCAAAGCATTGGCCAGCGTTCCTACATGGATAGGTAATCATGGAGTTTGATAAAGATTTAGATGCACGTGGTTTGCATTGTCCATTGCCAATTCTGAGAACAAAAAAAGCATTGGCAGAGATGCAAAGCGGTCAAGTATTGCGGATTGCCGCAACGGATCCGGGTTCTGTGCGTGATTTTCAGGCATTTGCCAAGCAGACGGGTAATACGCTGCTGTTGCAGATGGAAGTCGATCAGGATTTTGTGTTCTTCATGAAACGTAAATAATTAAGCCTTTAATAGGAACTTGTTATGAAAATTTTAGTAGCAGTCAAGCGTGTAGTTGATTACAACGTCAAGGTGCGCGTGCAAGCCGATGGTTCTGGCATCGAATTAGCCAACGTCAAAATGTCGATGAATCCATTCGATGAAATCGCCATGGAAGCCGCAGTGCGGTTGAAAGAAGCCGGCAAAGCGACGGAAATCATCGCCGTTTCATGTGGCGTCGCGCAGTGCCAGGAAACTTTACGCACCGCAATGGCAATCGGCGCTGATCGTGCCGTGTTGGTGCAAACAGAAGCCGAACTGGCACCTTTGGCGGTGGCTAAATTGCTCAAAGCATTGGCGGATAAAGAACAACCATCGCTGATTATTTTAGGTAAGCAAGCGATTGATGATGATTGCAATCAAACGGGCCAAATGTTGGCGGCATTGTTGGACTGGCCACAAGCGACGTTTGCTTCTGAAATCGTTATGGGTGACGATGGCAGCAAAGTTACCGTTACGCGCGAAGTCGATGGTGGATTAGAAACCTTGGGATTGACCCTGCCAGCGTTGATTACAACTGATTTGCGCTTGAATGAGCCACGCTATGTGACTTTGCCCAACATTATGAAGGCTAAGAAAAAGCAGCTCGATACCATCACACCAGCGGATTTGAATGTCGATGTGAGTTCACGGATTAAAACTTTAAAAGTTTCCGAACCACCCAAGCGCTCCGCTGGTGTCACCGTGCCCGATGCGGCGACTTTGGTAGCGAAACTCAGAAATGAAGCAAAAGTTATTTAATAAGGAAAATCATGGTTGCATTAATCATTGCCGAGCACGATAACGCGATTCTCAAAGGAAGCTTAGCCAACACAGTGACTGCCGCGCGCCAATGCGCAGGGGAAGTGCATGTGCTGGTTGCTGGTCACCATTGCGCCGCTGTTGTAGAGGCTGCTGCACAGATTGACGGTGTCTCCAAAGTATTACTGGCGGATGCTGTGCAATTTGCGGATGGATTGGCTGAAAACGTCGCCAAACAGGCGCTGGCTTTGGCGGCGTCGTATACGCATATTTTGGCTTCAGCGACGGCGTATGGTAAGAATATTCTGCCGCGCGTAGCCGCTGTGCTGGATGTGGGACAAATTTCTGAAATCACTAAAGTGCAGGCACCCGACACATTCGAGCGTCCAATTTATGCCGGTAATGCGATTGCTACCGTGCAATCGGCTGATTCCATCAAAGTCATTACCGTGCGCACGACTGGATTTGATGCCGCAGCTAATGTCGGAGGCACTGCCACGGTTGAAAATGTGGCTGCCGTAGCGGATACAGGAAAATCCGCTTTTGTTTCCCGTGCCGTTTTGCAATCCGAGCGTCCTGAGTTGATTGCTGCCAAGGTAATTGTGTCAGGTGGTCGTGGTTTAGGTTCGGCAGAGAATTTCAAAATTCTTGAGCCTTTAGCCGACAAATTGAATGGCGCGATGGGTGCTTCTCGCGCCGCAGTCGATGCCGGTTTTGTACCTAACGATTGGCAAGTCGGTCAAACTGGCAAAATCGTTGCACCCCAGTTGTATATCGCAGTCGGTATTTCCGGTGCTATCCAGCATTTGGCTGGGATGAAGGATTCCAAAGTGATTGTTGCAATTAACAAAGATCCTGAAGCGCCGATTTTCTCGGTTGCGGATTACGGCATTGTGGGTGATTTGTTTGAAGTGGTGCCACAACTCGTGGCAGCGTTGTAAAACTCCTCCTCCCGTCGTTCCCGCAGGGGTAGGCGGGAACCCAGCGTCTTTGAAGTCGTATCATGCCACTGGGCTCCCGCCTAAAACCGCGGGAGCGACGTAACACCTCCCCAATTCAATTTTGTAGAGGTTCATATGCCTTACATCGCCCCCCTCAAAGACATGCTGTTCGTCATGCGCGAATTGGCGGATTTGCCAGCAATCGCAGCATTGCCTGGTTGTGAAGATGCGACGCCCGAGGTGACGGAAGAAGTGCTCAACCAGCATGCCAAGTTTTGTACTGAAATACTGGCACCGCTGAATGCAGCGGCGGATCGGGCACCTGGTACTTTGCATGAGGGACATGTCACCACCGCACCGGGTTTTAAGGAAGCGTTCAAAGCCTATGGCGATGCCGGCTGGCAAGGCGTGCAGCATCCTGCCGTGTTTGGCGGCCAGGGTTTGCCTAAATTGCTGGCAACGCCTTGCATAGAAATGTTGAATTCCGCCAGCCTGGCTTTTGCGCTGTGTCCCTTACTGACGGATAGCGCCATCGAAGCCTTGCATGTGGCTGGATCCGAGCAGCAACAAGCGACTTATCTCCCACATCTCATCAGCGGCAAATGGACTGGCACCATGAACTTGACTGAGCCGCAGGCGGGTTCCGATTTGGCTGCGATCAAAACACGCGCTGTGCTGCAGCCAGATGGCAGTTACAAGATTTTCGGCACCAAAATTTTCATCACCTATGGCGAACACGATATGGCAGAAAATATTGTCCATATGGTGTTAGCGCGCACGCCTAATGCACCGCCGGGCGTGAAGGGGATTTCCTTATTCATCGTGCCTAAATTTCTTTCTAATGCGGATGGCACTTTAGGTGAACGCAACGACGTCCATTGCGTCTCGCTAGAACATAAAATGGGCATCAAGGCCAGCCCTACCGCTGTCTTGCAATTTGGCGATCATGGTGGGGCGATAGGCAATCTGGTTGGTTTGGAAAATCATGGTTTGGAATACATGTTCGTCATGATGAATTCCGCCCGCTTTTGCGTTGGTTTGCAAGGCATCGCACTGGCAGAGCGTGCTTATCAAAAAGCCGTGCAATTCTCTAAAGAACGCGTGCAGTCGCGTGATTTGTTGAACGCCAAAGCCGATTCAGTCACTATCATCCATCATCCTGATGTACGCCGTATGTTGATGACCATGCGGGCGCAGATTGAGGCTGGGCGTGCTTTAGCCTACGTTGCCGCCGCTGCTTGCGACAACGCTCGTCACCATGCAGATGCAGATGAGCGTCAGCAGTCCCAGGCGTTTTATGAATATTTGGTACCGATCGTCAAAGGTTGGTGCACGGAAATGTCGATCGACGTTGCGTCTACCAGCGTGCAAGTGCATGGCGGCATGGGTTTTATCGAAGACACCGGTGTTGCGCAATATTATCGTGATGCAAAAATATTGACGATTTATGAAGGCACCACGGCGATTCAAGCCAATGATTTGATTAGCCGGAAAACCATGCGCGATGGCGGTGCGACAGCGCGTGCCATCATTGTGCAGATACGTGCGACTGAACAGACATTGCTGGCTGAGAAACAAAGCCAGCACGCAGCGGATTTGCAGGCCATCGCCAAGCAACTGAGCGCCGCTTGTAATGCTATGGAAGAAGTGGTGAGTTATGTCGTTACAACTATTCAAACTGACATGAAAGCCGTATTCGCTGGCAGCGTGTTGTATCTGAAATTGGCCGGGATTGTATTAGGCGGTTGGCAAATGGCGCGTGCTGCTTTGATCGCCGAACAAAAGTTAAGCGAAGAAAAAACCGATCAGGCGTTTTATCAAGCCAAAATCGTCACAGCCCGTTTTTTTGCTGAACACATCTTGCCTCACGCTTCGGCTTATCGTTCCGCGATTATCCAAGGTGGGGCTAGCGTTTTAGGTTTGACAGAAGAGCAATTCTAAAAATTGGCATGGTGAATAGAGTAATGAAGATATTTTCTCCTGCCCGCTACCGCTATGTGCTGACTTGCATGTTATTGGTACTAAGCAATGCATGGTCGCAAGAGTCACCAACGTCAGTACCATTACCAACCTCAGTAACAGCAGCATTGCAACGTGCCGCCATACCAAATAGTGCAGTGGGCGTTTATGTGCAAGAAGTGCAAGCCCAAAAGCCATGGATTGCGCAGCGTGAAAACACGCCGTTCAATCCTGCTTCCACCATGAAGCTGGTGACGACCAATGCCGCGCTTGAGTTGCTTGGGCCAGCATTTAGTTGGAAGACGCAGGCTTACACAAACGGCGCGCAGATTGGCGATGTTTTGTATGGCGATTTGATTATCAAAGGCAGTGGCGATCCGAAATTGGTGGTGGAGAATTTTTGGTTATTCCTACGCCAAATTCGCGCCAGAGGAATACGTGAAATTCGCGGCAATTTGGTGTTGGACCGCACAGCATTTGCAGCGGTTAATTATGATCCGGCTGAATTTGACCGTGATCCCGGCAAGCCGTACAACGCGGGCTCGGATGCTTTGTTGTTGAATTACAAGGCGTTGCGTTTTCGTTTTATCTCCGATGATGTGAGCAATGTCGTCAATGTCACGGTTGATCCGCCGTTGATGGGATATGCCATTAATGCGCCCAAGCTGGTGCAGGGGAGTTGTGGCGATTGGCAAAGCAAGCTGCAAGTCGTGATTCAAAATAACAGTATCCGTTTTGATGGCGGATTCCCTGCTGCTTGCGGTGAAAAAAACTGGCATGTACATCCGTATCAAATCACGAATACGCAATATTTTGAGGCGGTGTTTCGAGCAATCTGGCAGCAATTAGACGCGACGTTAAAGGGCCAGGTTGTGGATGGCAAGCTGCCATCCAATGCGCGTTTGCTGGAAGAATGGTCGTCAGCCAGTTTGCCGGAAATCGTGCGTGACATTAACAAGTACAGTAATAACGTCATGGCCAAGCAAGTATTGTTAACATTGACGGCACGCAACGTTAGCAATATTGGCAACATTGCCAATGTTGTTAATGCAGAAGATGGCGCAAAAATCATCAAAACTTGGTTGAGCAATAAAGGTATTACCGCATCGGAAATGGTCATAGAAAATGGCTCAGGTTTATCGCGGATTGAACGTATTTCCCCTGCCACGATGGGGCGCATGTTAGTGGCGGCATTCCAGTCTTCCATCATGCCGGAATTCATCGCGTCTTTGCCCGTAGCTGGTTACGACGGCACGATGCGGCGGCGTTTACAAGCGCGCAGTGTGGCCGGCAATGCGCATATCAAAACAGGTACTTTGAACGATGTGCGTGCGATTGCTGGTTATGTTTTGGCCGCATCTGGCAAGCGCTATGTGGTCGTCTTTTTGATTAATCACAGCAATGCGATTGCAGGAAAAGAAGCTCAGGATGCGTTGTTGCAGTGGTTGTATGAAAAAGGGTAAAACCACCATCGCCGTCGTTCCCGCGGGTTTAGGCGGGAATCCAGCGGCGTTTTAATCTCATGGTCTGACTCGCTACATAAGACACTGGGTTCCCGCCTACTCCTGCGGGAACGACGTTAATAGAAAATTTGGGATAAAAAACAGAAAGAAAAACATGACTTTTACTAAAACTTTCATCGAAAAACTCTCCGCTGCGTGGACAGGTAATAACTCTTTGCTATGTGTAGGCCTGGATCCTGATATCAAAAAATTGCCTACACATTTACAACAGCAACCCGATGGAATATTTGTTTTTTGCAAAGCCATCATCGACGCAACGGCGGATCTTGCTTGCGCCTTCAAACCACAAATTGCTTACTTTGCTGCGTTGGCTGCTGAGGATCAATTGCAAGCGATTTGCGCATATTTGAAGACAAATTATCCGCACATTCCTATCATTCTGGATGCCAAGCGTGGCGATATTGGTGCCACTGCCGAACAATATGCGCGTGAGGCATTTGAGCGCTATGGCGCAGATGCGGTGACGGTCAATCCTTATATGGGTAGTGATTCCATCATGCCTTATATGGAATGGAAAGAAAAAGGCGTCATCGTTTTATGCCGTACGTCCAATCCAGGTGGTTCGGATTTGCAGTTCCTCATGCATGAAGGTAAGCCTATCTATCAACATGTTGCGCAATTGGTGGCAGAGAAATGGAATACCAATGGTCAATGTGGTTTGGTGGTGGGCGCGACTTTTCCCAATGAATTGGCCGCTGTGCGCGCGATTGTCGGTGATATGCCATTGCTGGTGCCAGGTATAGGTGCGCAAGGTGGTGACATTGCCGCTACTGTAAAAGCGGGTCAAACAATCAATGCTGGGATGATGATTAATTCTTCCCGTGCGATTTTGTATGCGCAAGCTAATGAGGCCGAAGATTTTGCGATGGCTGCGCGGCGAGTAGCACTTGAGACACGCGATACGATTAATCGTTTCCGGAATTAATTTTATTTACCGTTGGTACTAGTATCAGGTATGGCGATAAATTCTCGATGGTGATTCTCCTGAGATAATGCGAATTGCTGGTGAAACTGGTGAAAATAGGTAAACTGCTGGCCTCGTTGACTAGGCTCCACATATTAATAATTCATGATTTTTGATTCTGGGCGCAGTATAAAAAATAAGGTGATCTAATGACGATGGAAATGGCAACGTTAGGTGGCGGATGTTTTTGGTGTTTAGAGGCTATTTACCAGGAAGTAAACGGCGTGCAACACGTTGAGTCTGGTTACACTGGCGGCCATGTGAATAATCCCACCTACGAGCAAGTTTGTCATGGTACGACAGGACATGCTGAAGTGGTTTGTTTGACCTTTGATCCTAACATCGTGACTTATCGCACGATTTTGGAAATATTTTTTACCATACATGATCCCACAACCTTAAACCAACAAGGCAATGACGTCGGTACACAGTATCGTTCGGCGATTTATTTCCATAGTGAACAGCAGAAAAAAGTAGCGAAACAAGTGATGGCTGAAATGGCAAATGTGTGGGATGCACCGATTGTGACCACTCTTTCTGCCATCGAAAAATATTACAAAGCAGAAGACCATCATCAAAATTACTTTCGCTCACATCCGTTGCAAGGGTATTGTGCTTTTGTTGTGTCACCTAAACTTGCCAAGTTCAGGGCAATGTTTCTACATTGTTTGAAATAGGGTTGTATTTAATTATTAAATTATTAATG
>JAGKXB010000084.1 GCA_021151485.1 Oxalobacteraceae bacterium
ACCGCAAGGAGCTGCCTAGGGTAAAACTGGTAACTGGGGCTAAGTCGTAACAAGGTAGCCGTACCGGAAGGTGCGGCTGGAACACCTCCTTTCTAGAGAAATGACCTTCGCTGGTTTATATTGATGTAAGAGATTAGATCTTACTCTCGCTGTTAGTTCAAAAAAATGATGTTTTAAATTAAGAGAGCTTAAAAGAAAAATAGTCTCGTAGCTCAGCTGGTTAGAGTACTACACTGATAATGTAGGGGTCGGCAGTTCGAGTCTGCCCGGGACTACGGAGTTCTTAATTTAAGATAAAGGAAATTTTAGAAGTTGGGTAATCAACATCCGGTGAAAGCTGAAAGCTGATGACTGACAGCTAAAAGTACGGGGGATTAGCTCAGCTGGCTAGAGCGCCTGCCTTGCACGCAGGAGGTCATCGGTTCGACTCCGATATTCTCCACCAGGCTAAAAGCTGTCAGCTGACAGCTATAAGCTAAAAGTTCATTGACATATTGCGATAAGAAACAAATAAGAAATAGAAAGCACAGTAGCTAACGACGAGAGTTGTTAGTTCGAAAGTACAATAAGCAAAATAAGGGCGCACGGGGGATGCCTGTGGCTCTCAGAGGCGAAGAAGGACGTGATAAGCTGCGATAAGCTTCGGGGACTGGCACATACAGATTGATCCGAAGATTTCCGAATGGGGCAACCCACTATGTTGAAGACATAGTACACCGTTAGGTGAGCAAACCCGCTGAACTGAAACATCTAAGTAGGCGGAGGAAGAGAAAACAAAAGTGATTCCGTAAGTAGTGGCGAGCGAACGCGGATTAGCCCAAACCAGAGTTGTTACGGCAATTTTGGGGTTGTAGGACTGCGGCATTTTATGCAAAGGGAACTGGAATTAACTGGAAAGTTAAGCCATAGAGGGTGATAGCCCCGTATAGGTAACCGATGTAATAGATAGCAGTATCCTGAGTAGGGCGGGGCACGTGAAACCCTGTCTGAATCTGGCGGGACCATCCGCTAAGGCTAAATACTCCTGAGAGACCGATAGTGAACCAGTACCGTGAGGGAAAGGTGAAAAGAACCGTGAATAACGGAGTGAAATAGATCCTGAAACCATA
>JAGKXB010000049.1 GCA_021151485.1 Oxalobacteraceae bacterium
TGTCCGGTTACTTGGCTTTGTTAGCGAAGAGGAACACGTCCACTACTTTTCAAACGCCGTGGTTGCCATCGATTTGACAACCCGAGATCACTGCCTTGTCTGTGGTGCTTATGAGGCTGCCGCATTGGGGGTTCCCGCAATCCTATCCGACAGTAAAGTTAACCGAGACATTTTTAATAAGGGTTTTATCTATACGTCCAATAATGCATATGACATTGCCTACGCTATACAAACCGCCATTTCCCAGCGACAAAGTCTGGCAATGGAGATCAAGCAGTTTAAGCAGGCACACAGCCAATTAATTGATTCCCTGGTGTTACAACTGAAACATCAAGTTAATGAACTTCAGAAAGAATCATGAAAGGGAAAAATATCACATTCTTATAAACTAACTCGCTATATGCGTAGTCGCATAGACTACATTAATGTAAGACATAATCCGGTTTCGGTACTACGCTTAATGAGTAATTGCAGGAGATCACAACATATGCAAACGCCACATATCTTTATTAAAAAACTCATTACCCTTGTAATTGCTCTCACCCCAACAAGCCTTTTGGCAGCAGCTCCCGTAATTACAACAACCAGCCAAGCTGATGCTGGTCCATTGACCATTACGGGAAGTGGATTTGGCAACTTTGATGGAGAAATTGTCAGTTGGGATGATTTTGAAAGCCATCCTGTCGGCAGTAAAGTTAACGGCTTAAAACCAATTGTAGGGCATACCTGGTCAGCAATTTATGATTACAACGGACAAGGCATAGTAATCGCCAAAACCCCAACGGAGGATGATACCGGTAATACCATGAAAGTCGATTGGACAATAGACCCCGAGACTATTCGCGCGTTTGGTTGGGCAGGAAAAGGGCCATACAATCAACTTTACATTACGTACAGACGCCTAATGACTGGTAACTTTGTTGCTTCTACGGCGAACCATAAACAATTTTACCTCTATGGGAACAATGCTCAAATGCCGCAACTAATGCCTGTTATTCCGGGCGGACAGGATCGGTGGGGGATTTATAACAATGTGAGCACTGGCGCAATTAGTGCAAGCAATCCAAACCCGAACAACATCAACACCCTAGGCTGGACGTGGGGAAACACTAACGGAAAACTGCAGCGTTGGGAAATATTCACCAAACTCAATACACCTTACACTGAGAAAAACGGCGTGGTGCAAGTCTGGCTAGACGGAAAGCTAGGGATTGACAATAGGGCCTATCAGATTCGGCATGTGAATGGCGAGTTCACAGACTTTCGCCTGGGGCACATTGCTCAAGGTTTTTACACTACTGCAAGAGCCTGGTTTGATGATCTATATATTGCAACGACGCCTGCTCGAGTAGAAATGTGTGACTCTAAAGTTTATGCGGAGTGTACTGTTAAGCACATTCAATATGTTAAACCTGAAGATTGGACCCCTACATCCATCAAAGTAAATCTTCGCAAAATAAGTGCGTTTAAGCTTTCTAGCGGTGTCGCATATCTATATGTAATCAATTCTTCAGGCGAGGTTTCTAACGCTTATCCTAGTCCTGAGCCTCTCACCCCGACACCAGAATAAATAATTGAAAAACGGTGCGAAAGCACCGTTTTTTGATTCTGCATTTGAAAAACAATCAAAAGATCCTTTGGTATTTAGAAATCACACAAACACTTCAATTATTTAGTGTTTATAAGACTTCTTAAGCTAGATCTAACTCTTTCTTCAGCTTTTACTACGAGATACGAAATCAGTATTACCAAGGCTATCCCAGCCATTATCCAAAAAGGTAGAGTTTCCTGAGTAGTTAAGGTGTCAATGAAAGTTTTTCCTGCCATATTGTGCAGCAGATATACTGGATAGCTAAGAGCACCTAACGCCAATAAAAATCTATTGCTCGATAGCGAAAAATAGCCGCGAGAAAGCAAATAGAAGAAAAAGAAAATAGTAACTACAGCAATCCCTGCAATCATTCGCTCTTGTTCAGTGACAGAAATTAGAAAGTGTTGCGATTGAATTCTTGCACAAAAAAACCCGAAAACCAGGCTTACAAAAAATATGGCGTTAGCCAGAAAATTTTTTGGTTCTTTGGTGAGCAAATAAGCGCACACCCCACCAATAAAATAAAATGAGTACCCAGGATTAATGAACCAGCCCATAAAGAATGGTTGTTTTATAAAAAAATGCATCATGGCCATAGCCATCCATATAGACAGCCAATACTGCCATCTTTTTAAAACACCCAATAAAAGCAATATAAAAACGCAGCCGTAGAACTTCAGCTCCGCCTGCAAAGTCCAGTAAACTCCGTCAATATTTTTTATATCCAGATAGTCATTGATAATTAATCCATTAAAAATTGCATCCTTCAGTGGGACTACTTGCCCTCCAAGTATCGTCAATGTAGCGATTGTTAGTAGCAGACAGATAATAAATGCAGGGTAAATTCTTAGCGCCCGCGCGACTGCAAATTCAAAGGCAGATCGGTTTTGCGCGGAAGCCATAATAACAAAACCACTTAACACAAAGAAAAAATCTACCCCTAGATAACCATATTTGCTTACCTGGTATAGAAAACTTTCACTCCCATAAAAATGGATCGAATAGTGATAGAAAATTACTGCGACCGCTGCAAAAAAGCGCAATGGGTCAAGAATTCCGTACCGGGTATTTGAGCTGGCCATATGTAGAATGCTTTTTTCCAGTAACTGAATTTAATACATCGAAGAAATCAGCAACTTGAGTGCTTTTATATTCATTTTTGTAGCCAGGCTTTTCAACGCATTCTCCCTTTGTTCCTTCCTATTTCCCTTTTGCTTATACGCATAGGCCATAGATACATAGTCATTCGAAATCTGCCTATTTACGAGCCTAACAAGTTCAGGGTCACTTAAGTTATCCCTAACTATTTTAAGAGCTTGAATTTTACTTGGCCCCCTACGAATAAAGCCCTGATTACTTATACTATTCTTCAAAATTCTGTACTTATGCAAAACTTTGTTTAAAAAAATGAAATTGTGAGTTAATGAAAACAGTATCCAAAATAACCTATCGTCTGAATTTTTTAACGACTCATTAAATTGATCAGCGGGAAGAAGCGCTCTTCTTCTTAAAGCAACACTGGATGTTCCGATAAAGTTTACCCGCACAAGGGCGGGACAAATTAATTCAGGCTCAATAACCACTGAATCGTTCAAATCGCCCTTCAGCAATTTCCACAACGTGTCGTAATCTCTAAGAAAATCTGCTTTTAGTTGATTTCCCTGATCATCGATGGTCGAAAAATTCGTAAATAGCAAATCCGCCTCTGGATGAGAATCCATAGCGCTTATCGAAAGACGCAACTTTTCGGGCATCATGATATCATCCGCATCGAATATAAAAATATATTCACCTTTAGACTCCCGAATGCCTACATTTCGCGGCCCAGCCGGCCCACCGCTATTTTCTTGCTTGAAATACTTAATACGCGGATCACCAATACCTTTTACCTTATCTCCCGTTGCATCTGTTGAACCATCATCAACAACAATTACCTCAAAGTCGGAAAAATCCTGATGCAAAATTGAATTGAGCGTTTCCTCAATATAATTTTCTGCGTTGTAAACTGGAACAATAATGCTTGCCCTACACATACGGAATCCACGTTAGCTGATTTTAAACGGGAAGATCATTCATATAATTCCTTTTGCATATGAAGAAATTAGTAACTTCAACGCCTTATAATTAACATTATATTTAATACTCTGCTTAGCATAGAACCTTTGCATTTTTTCATCTTTTTTGTTTTTCGATTCTCTGGACATGGAAAGATAATTATTTGATATCTCCTCATCCAAAAGCTTTATAAGGTCTTTTTCTTTGCAGAAAGCCTTTGCCTTTTCCAGCGCGGCTATTTTATTAGGCCCTTTTTTTAGCATTCCCTGCCCAGTGATGCCAGACTTAACCACTCTATAGTCATGTAAAATTGAATTCAAAAATATTCCGTTATGTTTTGATGACAATTGAATCCACATCAATCTGTCATCTGCGTTTTTCAGCATCTCATCAAATCGCTCATTAGCTGTTAAGGCAGATTTTCGCAGGGCAACACTCGAAGTTCCAATAAAGTTGGTTTTAACTATTGTCGGAAGAAGCTTGTTACTAGGTAGGTAATATGCCTGCTCATCAATATCTTCAGTGCCAATCAATGCGCTCAGGGTTGTATACTCTTTTAGGTAGTCCTCTCTTAAAATTTCATTAGACTCATCAATTAACGAAAATCTGGTGAAAAGGATATTTGCATCGGGGTTACTGTCGAGCGCCGCAACTGATTTGGCCAGCTTTTCTGGTCGCATCAAATCGTCTGAGTCAAAAATAAAAATATAATCACCCAATGCACCTTCTATTCCTTTGTTTCTTGCTTTCGAGGGACCACCATGATTCTGCTGGAAGAAATAACGGATGCGATCGTCCCTATAGGAATCTATTACTGCCTTGGTGCCATCAGTTGAGCCGTCGTCAATGATCAATAGCTCAAAGTTTGAGTAGGTTTGTTGCAATATTGACTCAATGGTTTTTCCGATAAACCGCTCGCAATTATATGCGGGCATTACAATGGAGACTTTTTTCATAGAAACTCGCATAACGTAGGTTAACGCTTAACCCCGGATTTCAACTTGCTAATAATGAACTTTATGTCACTAAGATTGAACAAAGATAAAACCGCAATCAACACCAGCAATCCTCCTGTACCAACCGCCATCATCGCGAAGCCCATATAGTTATCAGTTGCACTCACAAGGTTACGAAGATACATAGACACAGCTATTGCTATTGATATAAATATAACTATGCGGGCAATAAGTCTTGGCCAAGCGATTTCAACAAAACGAGCAGCGTAAACGCTTATCACAAATACGCGACCTATGACTAACGGGATTGCAATTGCAATTGCAGCTCCAATTAATTGCAACCGAGGAATTAATAAAATACTCAGAACAGCCGCGAGGATAGTTTCCGCAATCGCGACCTTTGCTGTTATGTCATGTCGCTTTACCGTCAGGAGCAGACTTCCAAAGGGATATGTCATAAAGCTTATCATTCGGCCGCAACCTATGATGATGAGGCAGATGTACGCTGTATTCACTTCGAACGAAGGCCCCATCCACAGGCGAATAAAATTATCGCCTAATATATAGAACCCGGCAGATATTACTGAACCGAGAATGATGTTTATTTTCAGAAACAGCTCAACAGCGAAAGCAAGCTTTGCATGGTCCTCTAACGCGTGGTATTTCGCGTACAAAGGGCTAGACATTCCGGTAGCCTGAATCAGGAACTGAACTGCATATTCCACCAGCCTTACCGCAACATAATAAATGGTTACGGTGGACAGTGTCGTGAAATACGCGATAAACCAAATATCCATTTTCCCCTTCAGCAAAGCATTAAGGTCGTTAATAAAAACCCACTTGCTGAAATGAAAAAGCTCCTTCGCAGTCCCTTTTTCAAAATGATTTATCGAGATGCTTAATTCCGCAAAAATACGGGTGCAGTAGTAAACATAAAACAGAGTGCTAAGAATGCTGGTACAAAATACAATAAGGGACATCGCGACCAAGCCGTACCCTGCTTTAATTGCAACATAGATGAGTAGCGCATCTGCAATGGCCTTAATTAAACCAACGATAGCAATTGTGTCGAAACGCATGTAGGCACTGATGACACCCGGAAAGGCCTTAGCCGGAAACTCAAATGCCAGAGATACGCCGCTGATGATTAGTAAGATTTGAACTAATTGAATGTCATCTTTATTTTGAACAAAATGATCAACGCCAAACCGGGCTATAAAGAAACTTAAGATAACGACAAGTAGGCCTAATCCGGAATAAATAAGGAGCGAAGTAGTTATTATTCTGTTCGCACCCACATAATCTTTTTGATGGATATAGCGTGCAACATAGCGGGTAACTGCTTGGGAGAAACCCAAATCCAATAAATAGTAAGACGCAACCACACTACCTATTGTGATCCATAACCCATACAAGTGGGTACCCAATTCATTTAATAGAAATGGCATCATCAGGAATCCAATGATGATGCCAGCAAGAGTCTTTATGACCCTTAATGTTGCACCACGCAACATTAATCGAGATGTAGAAGCCATAGTAGATGATTGAGTTTCAATAGGATTTTATTCAAACCCACAGATGCATTTAGCGGTGGGGGCCAGAATCTGGTTTAACTGGAGGGATTATTTTTTCCCGTATGCCCAATAGAGCCGCTTTAACCATCCTCGCGCGAGAACAGTAGAAATCATAGTGATTTCATCAGTGGCAATTTTTTGTTTGTAATTGACATTTTTTCCTGTTCCAGCAAGTAGGTCATAGGCCAGCCCGGCAGCAAGCGCCTGTTCAATTGCAATACCAAAATGCAACGAGCCCAGCGCAATTTGGGGGAATTTCTTTTCAAAATAACCTGATTGAAAATTGTATCGCACACCATCCCAAACGACATCAAACAATACCGATACCGTCTCACCAGCCACCTGGAGAAGCTGCAGTATTGGCTGCCCACCCTCACCACGAATACGCTCTACAAATAGAGCCAGGAAGTCCATGGATTGAGGCGAATAACAAGGGCGTCCCCAACGAAGCCTATGAAACTCGTTCAGTACTTGAAAGAAATCCTGCGTAGAAGTTAGCTCTATTAGCTCGATACGACCATATTCACTAAGTTTCGATTTTCGATTGAAATATTTTGTCCGTGCCGAGGAGCTTAGCTGCGCCTTGTACCTGGAAAACTCATCTGACTGAATACGGTAAGAAATTTCAATCTTCGGCGCTATTAGTTTCGCACCGAATTTTTTTGAAAGGGCAGAAAATGACTCGTCTATTACACCTGGACAGAGCCCTCGGCAGGTTGAAATCAGCATAACCATTGCCGACCACTACAAGACTGGTGACCGGAATCACTCCTTTTATTCGATGATTGAGCAGATAGACCATTTCCAAAGGATTGCGTCTTCCGCCCAAGTCAATCAGCTTAACCCGAGGGTGCGCTCCCCAAATATCCACCCAGGATTGCACCCAGGCCAAAGTTCTAAACAGGCTCATTGTCCCGGGCGACATAATAGTAGGCTTCGCTGAAATTACTTGCGTTTCTGGGCTTCCTTTACGTGGTCCAGGATTTCTTTATTGTCAGGTGCCGCATTTGCGGCCCGCTGCAGATGTTCCAGGCCCTCCGCAACATTTCCTTTCTCAACTAAAATCCATCCATAGGTATCCAATATAGCGGGATTGTTTGGTGCCAGCTCATAGGCACGCTTAGCCATTTCCTCAGCGCGCGGGTCTTTTTTCTCGTAGTACATCCACGCGAGATTGTTTAATGCCGCAGGCATTTTTGGTGCTAGTTCAATGGTCTTTTCATACCAGGTTAGTGCTTCACTCTGATTATTGGCCTGCTGGGCATTGATCGCATTAATTAATGCTGCTCGATAACTACCTGGAATTTTTTCCGCCCACTCTTTGCCAAAAGAAGCCATCAAATCCGTTTTTTGTTGCAGCTGATAGATGCCATATATAGCTTCTGCAACTTGCTCCAAGGGTTTCAGACCCCAAGCAGTTCTATATAACGT
>JAGKXB010000085.1 GCA_021151485.1 Oxalobacteraceae bacterium
AATAAATTCTATTTAAAGAAGCGGCTACAATTTAAAACGAATATGCGTAAACCTGAACTTTATTTAGCATCAACCCCTCATTTAATATCAAACTTTCAAGTAAGCGTACCGTGGAATTAGTAATTTTTTTAGTGATAGGTGCTGCAGCGGGATTTGCCGCAGGAATCTTTGGTATTGGCGGCGGCCTGATCATAGTCCCGCTCTTGTATGTGGTCTTTACGCAAATGGGTTACCCGCCTGAGGTTATTATGCACATGGCCCTGGGTACTTCATTAGCGACAATCGTTGTGACCTCCATTAGCTCATCAATTGCACACCATAGAAACGGCGCAGTCATATGGTCTGTATTCAGAAATCTAACACCGGGATTGGTAATAGGATCTTTTTTAGGTGCAGGCATTGCCAGGTTACTTTCTGGCGCAAATTTGCAACTAATCATTGGAATTTTTGTAGTCTGGGTTGCTTATAAAATGATGGCAGGCACCAGGCAAATGATAGTTCAACAATCAACCTTGCCCACTGCGTTTAAGCAATTTTGTGCAGGTACAGGAATCGGCGTGGCCTCGGCAATATTCGGGATTGGCGGCGGAAGCTTAACGGTGCCATACCTGAATTATTACGGCGTGCTAATGCAAAGAGCGGTTGGAACATCAGCCGCCTGTGGTTTACCTATTGCCATTGCCGGTGCGTTTGGCTTTATCTTTTTTGGCATGAAGGAGCAAATAAATGTTCCGAATACCATTGGCTTTGTCCATATTTATGCTTTTTTGGGTATTAGCATAATGAGTTTCTTTACCGCAAAGCTGGGCGCTAAAGCAGCACATGCATTATCCCCAACAAGGCTAAAAAAATGTTTTGCCGTATTGTTATTGGCCGTGGGATGTTTTTTCCTGATGAAGGGATCACTTTGAGTGTGGGCTTATACAATAAAAAATCTATGCACAGAACTTGCAAAACTCCGGCAAAAAAAGGAACAAGAATTTGCATAACCCCCACCGCACAGGGATGAGCTTTTTTACCGGTCTTTTTTAAGCAGCATTAAGCCGGGCTAGAACCTCCAGGTCATA
>JAGKXB010000086.1 GCA_021151485.1 Oxalobacteraceae bacterium
TCATAACCATAATCTTTAATTGATCTATAAAAATCCATTAAAGTGTTAGCATGGGAGTGTAATGGTCTAATAAAGCAGGACACTTTGATAGGTAGTATTTATACTGCAAGTAGAGGTGTTTATGAAAGCAACAAAGTCCACGAAAAAGCCGACCTACAGTTTAGAATTTAAACAAGATGCGGCAAAATTAGTGCTCGAAAAAGGCTATAGCTGCCAAAAAGCAGCAGACCATTTAGGAGTATCTTTAAGTGCATTATCACGATGGGTAAAAGCAGAACGGCCTGAGAATATAAGTGAACCCCTCGGTAAGAAATCCGTGTTAAGCCTAGCAGAACACGATGAATTGCGCCGCTTAAGAAGAGAAAACGAACAGTTAAGGATGGAGCGTGAAATTTTAAAAAAGGCGGCCGTCTTCTTTGCGAAAGAAGTCGAATAAAATACGCTTTTATTCGAGAGCAAAAGAAGACCTATCCTGTGACAATGTTATGCCGCATGATGAACGTGAGTCAAAGTGCCTATTATGCGTGGAACGAATCAACGCCTAAACGCCTGCAAAGGGAGCAAGATGAGATGATGGTTGCCAACAAGCTAAGGCAACTATTTAATGATAATCGCTGTGTTTATGGGAGTCGCCGACTGACGAACATATTGAAAACACAGGGGATTCAGGTAGGCCGTCATAAAGTACGCCGTCTGATGCAAGATTTGAGCTTAGTCGTCAGATACCCTAAACGGTTTAAAGTAACCACCGACAGTCACCATAGTGAGTCTGTCTCACCCAATACTTTGGATAGGCAATTTAGTGTTAGCCAACCTAATCAGGTATGGACAACAGACATCACCTATGTGTGGACATTACAGGGTTGGCTGTATGTTGCGGTAGTTATCGACTTGTTTTCGCGGCACGTGGTAGGTTGGGCAATGGATAATCATATGAAAACGTCATTGTGTGTCAGTGCCTTACAAATGGCGTTTTGGCGACGAAAGCCTGCTAAAGGATTGATTCATCACTCTGACCGTGGCAGCCAGTATGCGAGTAAAGAATACCGTGAGCA
>JAGKXB010000087.1 GCA_021151485.1 Oxalobacteraceae bacterium
CCGGTGCAAGGGCCTTTACCATCCGGCCTGACCATCAACAGTGCGACGGGAACTATCAGCAGTAATGGCAGTGTCCCGGCCGGTACTTATACGATTGTTGTCAAAGCAGCGGATGCCGTCGCCAGTGCGACCAGCACTTTGACCCTGGTCGTGAATAGTGCGCCCACTGAGGGCGCAGGTGCCCTGCCTAATGCCACCGCGACATACGGTTCATCCTTTAGCTACACCATTCCAGGTAATGCCTTTAATGATGACCAGGGCTTAACCTTGTCTGCATCAGGCTTGCCAGCCGGCTTGAGCTTGAGCGGGAATGTAATCAGCGGTACGCCAACCGTTATTGGTGGTAGCTTCCCTGTCGTTATTACCGCGACAGATCCCTATGGGCTTTCAAAGACCCGCAGTTTCACAATCCAGGTTAACTCTGCCCCGGTTTATCTAACCGGCAGTGTGGCCAACCAGTCAGCAAAAACAGCGCATAGCTTTAGCTACACTGTGCCGGCAAATGCCTTTACCGATGCAAATAACGACACACTGACCTACACCGCTTTCTGGGTCCAGGAAGTAACAAGTGGCAGCGGTTCCGAGAGCGGGGGCACTACTACCCCCCAATTTAACCCGCTGCCGTCCTGGTTGAGCTTCAATGCTGCAACCCGCACCTTCAGCGGTACTCCTCCAGCGGCAAACACTTACACCATCGAGCTTCGCGCTACCGATCCAAGTGGGGCCAGGGCGAGCACGCAGTTCCTCTTAAACGTTGGTGCCCAGGCGGTTCCGGTGAGAGGGACGCTCTTATCGAATGGCGTCTTTACCTACGGCACAGCGGCGAGCTACACCTTGCCAGCAGGTGCGTTTACCGATGCTGATGGCGATGCTTTGACCTACAGCGCTACCTGGGAGCAAACAGTCTATCAGGGCACCAATAGTGAGGGGGTACCAATCTATGCGCCGGTGCAAGGGCCTTTACCATCCGGCCTGACCATCAACAGTGCGACGGGAACTATCAGCAGTAATGGCAGTGTCCCGGCCGGTACTTATACG
>JAGKXB010000031.1 GCA_021151485.1 Oxalobacteraceae bacterium
ATATTAGAATCTTAGGGCAAAACAACAGCCTCAGACAAACCTTACCTACAACCCATAAGGCGTAGAATTCCTAATAAAAATCAAAACATCAAAAGCATCTCCCAGCATCCCCTTAGCATTTATCAGCAAAGACGATTTATAATTAACCGTTCCAAAAGAAACAGTAATCTCTTCCGTGTTCAGAAAACCTCTGGCGTTATTATCGCAAAACAAAATACCATACTGCGCCTTTGTGTTTGTACCTATTATTGAACCAATCTTATTTTTGTGTTGGGTTATTCTACTGCTACCGGTAGCTCCTGTATAAAACCTACCCTGCTGTACCTCTGTACCAATGCACAGGTAATCGTCTTGATACCCTCTACTCAGATACTCCCCAAAGCTCAGAAACTTACCAAACACCTCAGTATAAATCGTCTTGCGGTTCACATGAAAATTATGCGCTTTTATAATCACGAGTTTATCTTTTTTGCAAGTTTCCATCAACCACACAATATTGTCGAATATAAACTTATCACGCATTTTATATTTCAAATCATCCAATCATCATTTCATTTTTCCCTTAAGGAGTTTTTTGTGACCAAAATCGTCGTTGTAACCTCAGGCAAAGGAGGTGTGGGGAAAACCACTTCCAGCGCCAGCTTTTCATCCGGCCTCGCTTTACGTGGTCATAAAACCGTTGTGATCGATTTTGACGTTGGCTTGCGTAACCTGGATTTAATCATGGGTTGCGAGCGACGTGTCGTATACGACTTGATCAATGTCATCAGTAACGAAGCCACGCTCAATCAAGCGCTGATCAAAGACAAGCATTGCGACAATTTGTTTATTTTGCCAGCGTCCCAAACCCGGGACAAAGATGCGTTGACAGAAGAGGGCGTCGAACGCGTTCTGCAAGATTTGGCAAAAATGGGCTTTGATTACATTGTTTGTGATTCTCCTGCCGGTATCGAGCACGGTGCGTTGATGGCGCTCACGTTTGCGGATGAAGCGATCGTAGTCACCAATCCAGAAGTCTCCTCTGTACGCGACTCTGACCGCATTTTGGGCATTATCCAAGCCAAATCACGCCGCGCACTCAACGGTGGAGAACCTGTCAAAGAACATTTGCTCATCACCCGTTATTCCCCCAAACGCGTGGATGCAGGAGAAATGCTGTCGTACACCGACGTACAGGAAATTTTGCGTATTCCGCTTATCGGAATTATTCCTGAATCAGAATCCGTGTTACACGCCTCCAATCAAGGTAATCCCGCCATCCATATGGAAGGCAGTGATGTCTCAATAGCTTATGGCGACGTCGTGTCACGCTTCTTAGGAGAAGACCTGCCATTGCGCTTTACCTCTTATGAAAAACCCGGTTTGCTCAAGCGTATTTTTGGAGGAAAGTAATATGCCTTTGCTCTCATTCTTATTTGCTAATAAACCCAAAAGCGCTCCAGCAGCAAAAGAACGCTTGCAAATCATTATTGCGCGCGAACGTGGTGGGCGTAGTGGTTCCGATTTTTTACCGGCACTGCATAAAGAACTGATCGAAGTCATCTCCAAATACACCAAGGTCAATCCTGATGACATCAAGATTTCACTGGATCGCCAGGGCAATCTTGAGGTATTGGACGTCAACGTCGTATTGCCTGAGGCTTAATGTTTTAGCGTTTGATGATGGATTGGGCGGATTAATCATCCGCCCTTATGCATTGTGTAAAGTATGAATAATGAAAATTGCGATACAAAGTAGTAGCCAGGCGCATTTAATCAGCAAATTCCTCAGCGCAGCAGGCTACGACTGCAATGCCAACAACCACGCCGCAAACATGCTAATTCTGGATTGGCCAAGTTGGTTGAGGCAGGCAAAAACACCAACAAATCTACCAATATTGCTACTGCTTGATGCAGCCGATAAAACCAACAATCAACTTGATCAGTTAAGCCACTTCATCAATCAAGGCATGCTTGAATACATCGTCATGCCGATACGCTATCCAGAATTGTTATTGCGGACGCAAATTCTGTTGCAGCGTGCTTATCCCGATTCAACGTATTCAACGCATAGCAAACCCATCGATCTCATCCAATTTGATCAATGTGATCAATACTCCTTTGATGTGCGCACCATGAGCCTGATGATTCATGGACAAACCATTCCGACACCATTAACCAAAAAAGAATTTGAGTTGGCATTATTATTTTTCAACAATCTCAACCGGCCGCTTTCCCGTGCTTATATTCAGGAAACTATCTGGGGGCACGAAACCGATTTACCCTCCCGCACCATCGACACCCATGTTTCTCGCGTGCGGAATAAATTGCAATGCGGTTTGGCGGGCAATCCGGATTTGGTGACGGTGTATGGCTACGGGTATTGTTTGCAGAAAAGTTAGTCGCCCATTACCGTAGGGGCGCCCCTTGTGGGTGCCCTGTTCGCCGCAGCTAAGTAGGGTGTCAATAAGCGAAGCGCATTGCACCTTGATCGAAGGCCAACATGCGGCGCAATGCGCTTCGCTTATTGACGCCCTACAAGGTCAAGGTAAACATTTGTGTTTAACGCAAGCGTATGCCAAGGTATACAATGCTGGGTTGATCAAAAAGAACCGCAAATTAGCACCATGCAACTCCTTGCCGTTGGCCTCAATCACACGACTGCGCCTCTTGCCTTGCGCGAGAAGGTCGTCTTTTCGCCCACAAAAATTGCCGATGCAGTCACTGCTGCGCGCACATGGATGGGTCGCGTGGACGGCGCTGGTTTACATGATGAAGCGGCGATTCTTTCTACCTGCAACCGCACTGAAGTGTATTGCGCCAGCCAAGCGCAGAATTCAGTTGACGCAGTAGCGCATTTTTTAGCGGATTATCATCAACTACCTTACGCACAATTGCGCCCCCATCTCTACCTGTTATCGCAAGATAACGCCGTGCGCCACACTTTCCGCGTGGCTTCCGGCCTGGATTCTATGGTATTGGGTGAACCACAAATTCTAGGACAGATGAAAGACGCCATGCGCCAAGCCGATGCGGCGGGTGGTTTAGGCACGTATTTACATCAGATGTTTCAACGTACTTTCGCCGTCGCCAAAGAAGTACGCAGCACAACAGAAATCGGTAGCCACAGCGTTTCCATGGCGGCGGCGGCAGTGCGTTTGTCACAACGCATTTTTGATACGCTAACCGAGCAACACGTGCTCCTGATAGGGGCGGGTGAAATGATCGAATTATGCGCTACGCATTTCGCGGCGCAACATCCCAAGTCCATCACCATAGCCAATCGCACTTTGGAGCGAGGCGAAGCCCTGGCCCAACGCCTCAATGGCCGCGCCATCCGATTAGCGGATTTGCCAGAACAATTGAGTAAATTTGACGTTGTAATCTCCTGTACTGCGTCTTCATTACCCATCATTGGCCTGGGCTTGGTTGAACGTGTTATCAAAATACGACGCCACAAACCCATTTTTATGGTCGATTTAGCCGTCCCACGTGATATCGAAGCTGAAATTGGCCAACTTGATGATGTTTTTCTCCATACTGTCGACGACCTTGGTGCGGTAGTCCAAAGTGGCATTGAAAATCGCCAAGCTGCCGTGTTACAAGCGCAAGCGATTATTGAAAACCGCGTGCAATCCTTTATGCAATGGCTGGATGATCGCGCAATTGTTCCGCTCATACAGGGTTTGCACGAAAGCAGTGAAACCATGCGCCTTGCAGAACTCGAGCGCGCAAAAAAAATGCTGGCCAGAGGCGATGACATCGACGCGGTACTAGACGCACTGTCAAAAGGCCTGATCGCAAAATTTCTCCATGGCCCTCAACAAGCCCTCCATCAAGCGCACGGAGAAGAGCGCGCTCAGTTAGTTGCCACGCTACCGCAATTATTTCGTACTCAGCGTTAATAATCGTTTTAATTTACATTACGTTGTTTTCATTGTTTTCGTTATTTCACGTATTCACCTACTGAGACTGAGGAACGTGGTTTCGTTAACTTCGCCACTCTATATTTAAGAACATCCAACATCCATGAAACCTTCAATGCTGGCCAGACTGGATCAATTAGCCAATCGTCTGGTCGAAATTAACTCTCTATTGATGCAAGAAGATATTGCTTCGAACATGGATCAATATCGCAAGTTGACACGCGAGCATGCGGAGATCAATCCTTTGGTCACGCTATATGCCAGCTATCAACAAGCGAATGAAGATATCCTGGCCGGACAAGAAATGCTGGCTGATCCAGAAATGAAAGAATTTGCGCAGGAAGAAATCGCCAATGCCAAAGCCCGTATGGAGGAATTGGCGCTGGATTTGCAAAAAATGCTACTGCCCAAAGATGCCAACGACGAGCGCAATATTTTTCTGGAAATCCGCGCCGGTACCGGCGGCGACGAATCTGCTCTCTTTGCCGGTGACTTGCTGCGCATGTACACCCGTTTTGCTGAACGCAACCGCTGGCAAATCGAAATGGTGTCGGAATCTCCCTCTGAAATCGGCGGCTACAAGGAAGTCATCATCCGCATTTTGGGCCATGGCGTGTATTCCAAGCTCAAATTTGAATCGGGCGGCCATCGGGTGCAACGCGTACCCGCCACAGAAACCCAGGGCCGCATCCACACTTCAGCCTGCACCGTTGCCGTCATGCCGGAAGCAGATGAAATCAATGACGTCCATATCAATCCAGCCGATTTACGCATTGATACCTATCGCGCTTCCGGTGCAGGCGGACAACACATTAACAAAACCGACTCCGCTGTGCGGATCACCCACATCCCAAGCGGCATCGTGGTCGAATGCCAAGATGATCGCAGTCAGCATAAAAACAAGGCTTCCGCTTTAAAAGTATTGGCGGCGCGTATTAAAGACGTGCAGTTACGTGAACAGCAAGCCAGCCAAGCCGCCACACGTAAAAGTCTGATTGGCTCTGGCGACCGGAGCGAGCGGATACGGACTTACAACTTTCCCCAAGGCCGTATGACGGATCACCGCATCAATTTAACGCTGTATAAGCTGGATTTCATCATGGATGGTGAGTTGCAGGAATTAACCAATGCACTAGCAGCTGAGCATCAGGCGGAATTGCTGGCGGCATTGGCAGATAGTTTGTAAGTGGTGGTGGTTCTCGTTCCCACGCTCCTGCATGGGAATGAGTGCCAAGCCAATCGGAATGACAGTAATACGGAGAAACTCAAAACCGTCGTCCCCGAGTGCTTTAGTCGGGGATCCAGTGGCTTTAGCGGTAAACAAGGAAAGACACTGGGTTCCCGCCTAAACCAGCGGGAACGACGGGGGTTAATGGACAGTCTCAATTTAATATTTTTAATGCTTTATTCACTTGGATGATATTGACGATGAAATCACGTACTTTGCTTGTTCTAATCGCTGTGTCCTGCATTGGCCTCCTATCTTTTGCTTTGTACCTGCAACATTTCAAAGACATGCAACCCTGCCCACTTTGTGTGTTGCAACGCTACGCTTATCTTGTGATTGCAATTGCTAGTTTAATCGGTGCAATCAGTAATAAGCCCAAACTGGGCGCAGGGTTAGGGTTAATCGGCGGCTTGGCAGGTGCTGGCACTGCTGCTCACCATTTGTGGGTGCAAGCGCATCCCGCCGTTTCATGCGGCCGCGATCCGCTGGAAGCTGCCCTAAATCAGCTTTTTACAGCGCAATGGCTGCCCTCCATGTTCAAGGCCGATGGCATGTGCACCTCAGCGTATGATCCGATTCTCGGCTTATCCATCGTGCAATGGTCAATGGCATGGTTCACTGGTTTGACCTTAGTGCTGATTTTTATTGCATTCCGTCGCCGCGCTTAATGCATATTTCTCTACCCGCTGTATCAGCTGGCATCTGTGTCGATGCGCTGCAAAAACACTTGATCCGCGATTTGCAGCCAACAATTGGCTTGGATGCGCTGGAAATCCGTATTTTGCTATGCCACGCGCTGGCTTTATCACGCATCCAATTGATTACGCAGTCGGAACGTGTTCTCAACGTGGAAGAGGCGCAACGGCTCACTACGCTGCTACAACGTCGTATCAACGGTGAGCCAATTGCCTACATCACCGGGCAAAGAGAGTTCTACGGCCTGGCCTTGCAAGTCACGCCTGACGTGTTGATCCCCCGTCCAGAGACTGAATTGCTGGTCGAGTTAGCGCTACAACATTTACCCCAAAACGGCAGCGTGCTGGATATGGGTACCGGCTCTGGTGCCATCGCTATTGCAATCGCCCACAACCGCCCCGACGTGCGCGTGATGGCATTAGACATCAGCCCGCAAGCATTAGCGGTTGCGCAGAGTAATGCGATGCGCCATCAGGTTCATATCCATTTTTTACAAAGCGATTGGTATAGCGCATTGGATCAACTAAAGCTAAGCAAACCATCATTGGATCAAACATTTGATGTCATTTTGGCCAATCCTCCATACATTGCCGAGCAAGATGTACACCTATCGCAAGGTGATTTACGTTTTGAACCCCGCCATGCGCTAACGGACCATGCCGATGGGTTAACGGCCTTACGCATCATTAGTCAGGGCGCGCCACACTATCTCAAAACCGATGGGCAATTATTGATGGAGCATGGCTATGACCAAGCTGCGGCAGTACGTACTTTGTTACAGCAGGAAAATTTCCACACCATTCAAAGCTGGTGCGATTTGGCGGGCATCGAACGTGTCAGCGGCGGTGTAAAAAGTAAAGCAGAAGAGGCAAGGAGTGCATCATGAATCACAAAAATGACAACCTATTGCGCAATCGTCTGAGACTAATTAGCAATGAAGCACCCGACTTGTTACATCAAGGTTTACGTGGCATGGAAAGAGAAACGCTGCGTGTAACGTCACAAGGCGAGTTAGCACGTACGCCACATCCCCGCGCGCTGGGCTCCACCTTAACCCATCCACAAATCACCACCGATTATGCTGAAGCATTAATGGAATTCATCACCCCAGCCCAGCCGGATATCGCCATCGCGCTTAATGAGTTGGATGCCGCGCATCGGTTTAGCGCGGCCATATTGCAAAACGAAGATGAGTATTTTTGGAGCAACTCCATGCCCTGCGTCTTGCCAGATGAAAAAGACATTACCATCGGCTGGTACGGCACTTCCCACGTCGGAATGCTTAAACATGTCTACCGACGCGGCTTGGCATTGCGCTATGGCAAAACCATGCAATGCATCGCGGGTATTCATTACAACTTTTCTCTTTCTGAAGATTTGTGGCGCTTATTGCAGAAAACAGAAGGTCAAGCAAGCTCAGCACAAGACTTTCAATCGGAAAGCTATATCGCATTGATCCGCAATTTCCGCCGTTATAGCTGGTTGTTAATGGTGTTATTTGGCGCTTCACCTGCTGTATCTGCCAATTTTTTGCGCGATCAACCACATCAACTGCAACAATTTTCTACGGACACACTGTATTTGCCCTACGCCACCAGTTTACGCATGAGCGATTTGGGCTACCAAAGCCCCGCACAGGCTGGCTTGACGCCGCATTACAACAATCTTGCGGCATATCTGCAAAGTTTATCGAGTGCCGTCGGCCAACCTTATCCTCCGTATGCTGAAATGGGAATACGAAACAAAGAGGGGGAATGGCAACAACTCAATACCAATATTCTGCAGATTGAAAACGAGTATTACTCACCCATTCGCCCCAAACGGGTGATTCAACGCTGCGAGCGCCCCATCCATGCGCTGGCCACACGCGGCGTGCAATACATTGAAGTACGTTGCATGGATATCGATCCGTTTGAAGCGTGCGGCATTAGCCTGGAAACAGCGCGCTTTTTGGATGCTTTCCTACATTTTTGCGCCTTCGACGCCAGCCCATTGACCAGCGATCAAGAAGGAAAAGAAAACACGGAAAACTTTAAACGCGCCGTACGGGAAGGGCGCCGCCCTGGTTTGATGTTGCAACGGGATGGTGCCAGTATTTCATTGCAAAACTGGGGTTTGGAATTGCTGGATCGCATTAATGTAGTCGCTGAAGTACTAGATGCCGGACGCGCCGATCAAGCCCATGCACAAACTTTGTCTACCCAACGCCAAAAGCTCACCAACCCAGAATTGACACCATCAGCACGCGTATTAGCCAGCCTCAATGAGAATGAGAATTCTTTTTCCAATTTTGCGCTACATCAAAGTAAAATCCACACTGCCCATTTTCGCTCCCGCCCATTAAGCGCAGTAGAAACGACTAACTTTGCTACGATGGCGCAACAATCTTTAGTAGAACAAGAAGAATTGGAGCGCTTGCAAAATGGGGATTTTGCGCAATTTGTTGAAAAATATAACAAGCTACCGCTGTAATTTTTTTTATCAAAATATTTCCACAATTTTCTTTTTTAGTGTTAAAGTAAGCGTGTTGTAAATTTAACAACATTGCAAGTTTCTTGAATATTTTTGATTTTTAGGGGAGCAAAACCATGAAAAAAACATCGATCGTACAAGTCTCATCCGCTATCGCTTTGGCAGCAGCAACATTGCTTGCTTCAAATGCCGCTTTCGCGCAATCCGGTTCCCGTTTATGCGGTTGGACTGCAGATTTGACGACGCAAGTCCCTGATCCAGCTGATAAGACCAAAACTGTTACCAAGGTTGTTGGAAAAGTCGGCGTGTTGTACGAAGCACGCACCAAAGATAAAAGCATGAATAAACAATGTGATGAAGCAAAAAGCGACATGAAAAAGAAAATTGATGCGGATCCAACAAATTCGTCACTCAATTGGACAGAAATCACTAAAAAAACATGCGAAGACGTTGGCAAAGACTTCACCAGCAGCAGCCATACAAACGTAGATATGTGTGACTACATGCAAGCAAAAGAGCCATTCAAAGTCACAAAGAAACCTGATCAGAACACACATGTAGTCACAACAACTTACGAGAAACAGCCAAAAGATAGCAAAACAATATCAATTGGCAAACTCTTTTAAATTAGATTAATTTATACCCAATCTATCTTTGTATTTGATGAATAAAAATTGATGTAAATACAAAAAGGGCTATAAGAAAAAGGCAATTTGATTTAATTATCAAATTGCCTTTTGTTTTTGTATTTCAAAATCTATCTTTTGTGGCAAAACACAAAACACGTGAGCACACACAAATATTGACATTTAAAAAACAATGAAATATAAACAATATTTCATTTAAAGTCAGGTTTCGATATAGCTCACTCTCTGCCAAAAACATCAAGAGCAAGCACCAAGAGCATCGATAAGATCAAATAACACAAAGAGAAATTCAATGTTTGGACCCATTTCAGGCACTACTAGCAATACACTGCGTCGAACTTATCATGTCGTCGCCCACCCACAACAAATGACGCCTGTTGCATTAGCTGCAGCAATTCATGAGGGGAATGTGGCAGCACAACGATTCGCAATAGAAGAAATTGCGCGTGGGAATGCGCACTTGATGGATGAACATGTCTTATCAGCATTAGAACAAAGCAGCCCAGCTCTGGATGCCACTACGCAAGCGGAGGTACTGGCGACCCAATCAGAAGAGCAATGGCAAGTTTTGCACCAAAACCCTAGACTTCACGCCATTCTTGAGCGTTTCTCTGTCCTACCTTCACACCAAATTATCACGCAAGTGAATCCTGCTATCGGGATGAACACACCTCAAACTCCCGTGCCTCCTATGTATAGGGTGAATGCATCAAGACCTTATAGCACCCTCATGGACGAATGTACTCGCCAACTAAATCAGCACCCCTTCAACCCCAACAATTTTTATGCCAGCATTAGTCAATTACACAATGCATCAGAAGCAGCTTTGCTGTTTGGCAGTATCAACTCAGAAGAGCACCAACGAATTCGTCGCAATATAGACAACCTTTTAGCGGATGCCAAAATAGCGCACAGCTTTTCTTCACAATAAACAAGTACGCAAGTGTCGTTCATCACTCTTATGTAACTATTTTTCCAACATAAACGAATACATTAGCAACTAGCAAACAAGACAAAATAAGTCGATACGTCGATATGTAAATACGTCAATAAATATGCTTTTGTTTCTTTATGAAGGAAAAATTCCATGCAACGCAGACAATTTCTGTTCACACTATCCCATGGGGTAGGTGCAATCAGTGCATTAGCAACCTTGGGCTATAGTAACAATGCCAACTCAACGACAACATCCAATCAGGATCAAGTCAGCATCACACGTTTTTCCAATGATGGCAAAGCACTAGGGCGCATCACGGTACCAAAAATTAGAAAAACAGAGCGCGAGTGGAAGCAGCAACTTTCACCCCTCGCTTATCAGGTAACACGCCAACAAGGTACCGAACGCGCCTTTTCTCAACCTGGCTACGACAGGCATGACGCCGGCTTATATCGCTGCGTGTGTTGCGATAACGCGTTATTCAACGCCAATACCAAATACGACTCCGGCACTGGCTGGCCCAGCTTTTGGCAGCCGATCGCAGCCGACAATGTACACACTCTTTCCGATCACTTATTTGGTATGGTGCGCACAGAAGTACAGTGTGCTTTGTGCGATGCCCATCTGGGGCATGTGTTTGAAGACGGCCCCAAACCCACTGGATTGCGCTATTGCATGAATACCGTCGCATTGCGCTTTATCCATAAAAGCAAATAAGGGAGTCATCATCATGCTGATTTTTTTACTCGCTTATATCGGCGGCATTCTCACCATTTTTAGCCCATGCGTGCTGCCGGTGTTGCCCTTTATCTTTGCCCGCTCAGAGCAATCTTTTAAAAGCAGCGGTTTACCCATCTTAGTGGGGATGGCATTGACATTCACTTTGCTAGCGAGCTTTGCCGCAGTCGGTGGTGCTTGGTTGGTGCAAATCAATCAATATGGCCGTTATGCCGCCATGGTGCTGTTATTGCTATTTGGCATCGCATTGATTTTCCCAGTTGTATCGAATCGCTTGATGCGCCCCTTGGTCGCTTTGGGCGAACGCTTGCAACAACGTGCGGATGCCAATCAGCAAAATAATGTCAAAAGCTCTTTGCTGCTAGGCGTGGCGGTTGGTTTTTTATGGGCGCCATGTGCCGGCCCTATCCTGGGGTTAGTACTAGCTGGTGCGGCCTTGCAGGGCGCCAATCTGTATAGCGCTTTATTGTTGCTGACATTTGCTGCCGGTGCCGCAACCTCCTTGAGTATGGCGCTGCTAGCGGGCAAACGTGTGTACACCCTGATGAAACGTAATTTGGGTGCAGAAGAATGGCTACGCCGCATTTTGGGAATCGCCGTAGTCGTTGGTGTAGTAGCGATTGCACTAGGTTGGGATACCCGTTTTCTAGCGCAATTTTCTTTCTTGAACACTGCCAAGATCGAACAAAAATTGATTGAAGGTGCAAATCATTCCTTCATTCAACCTGCTGCTCATGCTGTTTCTGCTGCGCGCCAGGCACCCGCTTTACCAGAAGCGAATCATTGGATCAATTCACCACCGCTAAGTAATACATCCTTGCATGGCAAAGTGGTACTGGTGGATTTCTGGACCTATTCCTGCATCAACTGCCTACGTACCTTGCCTTACTTAAAGGCGTGGGATGAAAAATATCGCAGCCAAGGTTTAGTCATCATCGGCGTACATACACCAGAATTTGCTTTTGAAAAAGAAATACGCAATGTCGAACAAGCCACACGCGAGTTGGGCATTCAATACCCAGTAGCCATCGATAACCAATATGCAATCTGGAAGGCTTACCAAAATCGCTACTGGCCAGCGCATTATTTAATCGATGCGCAAGGACGTATCCGTCACCAGCATTTTGGCGAAGGTGCATATCAAGAAACCGAGCAAATGATACAAAGCCTGCTCAAAGAAGCGCATCAGGATTTGACGTTTAACAATGAATTGGTGAGCGTTAAAGGGGCGGGGACGACTGCGGCAACATCAACAAGAAGACAACAACAATCGCCGGAAACGTATTTAGGCTACGCACGGCAGAAAAACCTGGCCTCACCTGAAGCCGTGCAACAAGATGCATCAGCAAAATATAGTGCCCCAACTACGCTAGCGCTACATCATTGGGCCTTGCAGGGGAATTGGAAAATTTCTAATGAATCGGCCACTTTACAATCCGCTGGTGGCGCAATTGCTTATCGCTTTCAAGGACGTGATTTGCATTTGGTTTTGGGTTCCGATAACAGCAAACCGATACGTTTTAAAGTCACGCTAGATGGCAAACCACCCGGCGCTCATCACGGCACAGATATTGATGCGCAGGGTTATGGTGAAATTAAAGACCAACGCTTATATCAACTACTACGTCAAAAATCCAACCCCAGTACCGAAACTAAAACTGGAACCGAAAACCAGCACCATCTTTTTAAAATCGAATTTTTAGATCCAGGGGCAGAAGCATTTGCCTTTACCTTCGGTTAATCATCAAGACGTTAATGAGGAAATTATTATGTTGACCAGCATATTGCGCCCTATATTGAAATTCGCCCAAAGCATTGTCTTCTTACTCAGCATAGGCATACTATCAAGCGCAAGCGCAACAACGCCCAAGGAGCAAACTGCCGTCTTTGCAGGTGGGTGTTTCTGGGGCGTAGATGCCGTGTTTAAGCACGTCAAAGGCGTCTCTGAAGTCGTATCAGGCTATGCCGGAGGCAGCGCATCAACGGCGCATTATGACCAAGTGAGCAGCGGCAACACAGGCCATGCCGAATCCGTACGCATACGCTTTAATCCGGCACAGGTTTCCTATGATCAATTACTGCAGATATTTTTCAAGGTGGCGCACGATCCGACGCAATACAACCGCCAGGGCCCAGATGTTGGCAGCCAATATCGCTCTGCGATTTTTTACACTACGCCAGAGCAACAAACCATGGCAAAAAACATGGTGCAAAAACTCAACACCACCAACGCTTCTAGCGCTCCCATCGTCACGCAAATTGTGCCGCTTGAACAGTTCTATAGCGCCGAGAAATATCACCAAAATTATTTGGCGCTCCATCCTAATCAACCCTACATCGTGATCCACGATCAACCTAAGATAGAGCAATTACGCAAGCAATTTCCGACTTTATATCATTAAATACAATGCTCACCTCTATCACGCAATTGGGCGTAATTTTCTATATTGCCCAATGTGATAGTGATGGGGTGTAAATGCGCAACTGCCTGGGTTGATCGCCAGGCAAATTGCCATTCTTGCTCTATTGCCTCGCCTTTTAATTTGGAAAAGGCAGCACCCAACGGACTACGTGCGCCATATTCAACCGCGCCATCAATGCCCATCCAACTAGGCAACACTTTCTGCACCGCATGATGCAAACGCTCGCCAAAAGCTTCGGTATCGTGAATGACCAGGCAACAATCAGCACCAGAAAACACATTAAATAATTGCGCGTCCCAGTTCTTAGAGAAACTAACCGTCAAGCAGCTAGCGCTAACAACTGGGCGCAAACGGAATTCGCCCAATAAAAGGGCACGCTCTAGCCACTGCCGTTCAGCGTAGCGGTAGAGCGTAGGTGGGCGTTGATAGGGCAAGGTATGCATCATTACAAAAATTAAAATTATATTATTTAAGAATTATTTAATGCCGCTTTACGTCGGTACCGCATGGATGACCACAACGACGCCAAGATCAGGGCAACACCGATTAATCCGGTAAACAACTCAGGCACGTGATACTTCATGCTCGCCAGCATAATGAAGGCCAACACACCAATCGCGTAGTGCGCACCATGTTCCAGATAGACAAACTTATCCAGGGTTTCCTGATGCACCAAATAAATCGTGATAGAGCGGACAAACATCGCACCAATCCCCAAGCCCAGCATAATGATGACCACATCACTGGTAATCGCAAACGCCCCAATCACACCATCGAATGAAAACGATGCATCTAATACTTCAAGGTAGAGAAAACCACCGATTCCGCCACGCTTAACCAAATCACCCACATTAGGATCATTGTCATTTTTCTCCAGCAAGGAACCAATAATATCCACACCTACGTAGGTCAGAATCCCCCAGATTCCGGCAACGAGCACGATCAACTTTTTGCCTTCTTCCACCAAACTCAAACTGGCGATTAATATGCCCAGCGCAAGAAAAACAGAAATCGATGCAATTTTGCCTAGGGATCCTATTTTTTTCTCAACGCAACCTAACCAGTGCAAATGTCTTTCGTCATCAAATAAGAAATTAAGAAACACGAGCAACAAGAAAATACCGCCAAATGCAGCTACTTCAGCATGATGATTGGTCAAATGTTGAGAATACGCAGCAGGATTATTCAACGCCAAATGCCACACCTCACCCAAACCTAGATCAGCGGCTTGTGCAACGATCAGCAAGGGAAATACCAAACGCATACCAAAAACGGCAACCAGAATCCCCACCGTCAAAAACAAGTTGCGCCAGAATCTATCCCACGTTTTCAACACAGCAGCATTCACAACCGCATTATCAAAAGACAACGACACTTCCATAATGCTAAGAATCGTAGCAACCCCCATAGCCTGCAATGCACCCGTCACACCACCCTGGGTATACCCCCACCAGGTGGCCAATCCAAGGCAAATGATAGTAATAACAAACGACATTCTGAAATGCTTCATGCTTAGTTCCCTGTCACAAAGAAGGACTATGAATATAAAAACACAACAAAAATCCTCCCTTTCCATTTGGACAAGGGAGGAGACCAAACCCAGATTCTATAATTTATTTAAAACCGTGGCATTAAGTAATGATGGTATCCCTATGCACACTGATTGCGTAAAAGCTACAACAAGGCCTAACACATAGCAATAAACAAGTATTTTTACATGCCTCCCATGCACAAATATTTCATGGTCAGATAATCATCCATGCCATATTTGGAGCCTTCTCTTCCTAAACCTGATTGCTTGATGCCACCAAACGGCGCAATTTCATTAGAAATCTGACCAGTATTGATACCCACCATGCCGCTTTCTAAACCTTCAGCAATCCGCCAGATACGCCCAATATCGCGGCTATAAAAATAACTGGCCAACCCAAATTCGGTGCCATTCGCCAAACTCAGCGCTTCTTCATCGGTTCTAAAACGGAACAATGCAGCCAATGGCCCAAAGGTCTCTTCTTGCGCCACTTGCATATTCGATTGTGCGTCGGCAATCACAGTTGGCTCAAAGAAATGATGTCCAAGTGCATGGCGCCTCCCTCCAAGCAATAAACGCCCACCTTTTGCGATAGCATCAGCAATATGTTGCTCAACTTTTAGAACCGCATCAGCATTGATCAACGGGCCTTGCGTGACATCAATATCTTGCCCATTGCCCACTTTTAATTTCTTGACTGCCGCGACAAACTTTTCCGCAAAGGGATCGTACACACCTTCTTGCACATAAATTCGATTAGCACACACGCAAGTCTGACCGGCATTACGATATTTTGATGCGATTGCGCCTGCCACCGCAGCATCCAAATCGGCGTCATCAAAGACGATGAATGGCGCATTGCCGCCCAATTCAAGCGACAATTTTTTGATCGTTGGCGCACATTGCTGCATTAATGTGCGCCCAGTTTCGGTTGAACCAGTAAAGCTCAACTTGCGTACCAAGGCATTACTCGTCATCTCACCGCCAATGGCATGCGAGCTCCCCGTCAACACACTCAACACACCCGCCGGCACGCCAGCTCGCTCAGCCAACACGGCCAACGCCAAGCCAGAATAGGGCGTCGCTTGTGCTGGCTTAATAACCATACTGCAACCCGCTGCCAATGCCGGACCGGCTTTGCGGGTAATCATTGCAGATGGAAAATTCCATGGCGTGATGGCGGCACAAACACCGATTGATTCCTTAGTCACAATAATGCGACGATCAGGCCAAGGGGATTGCAAGGTGTCACCATCAATGCGTTTGGCCTCTTCGGCAAACCACTCAATAAAAGAAGCTGCATACAACACTTCATTGCGCGCTTCCGCCAATGGCTTACCTTGCTCAAGCGTCATAATCAGGGCTAAATCATCGGCATTGTCCAATATCAATTGATACCAACGCCGCAAAATGATGCTGCGCGCATGCGCAGTTTGCTTCCGCCATTCAAGCCAGGCAAGGTGAGCTGCTTCAACCGCACGCTGCGCTTCCATGTCACCCATTTTGGGTACCGTACCAATTAACTGACCCGTTGCAGGATTGATGACCGAAATAGTCAATCCATCATCAGCGTCACACCATTTACCATTGAGATAAGCTTGTTGACGGAACAAACTAGTATCTTTCAATTGCGCCATGGATAACATAAAACACCTCCATTAAACATTTCAAATCGGGATAGGAGTCTATAAATTATTCAGCCAACTCCACCCCTTATCGGGTGAGTAGAGGACTTCCACCTACAAATAAGTGCATACCGAGCGCAGCATAAAAAAAGGCAGCCGAAGCTGCCTTTAATTGCAATATTATATTTTTTATACGCATAAATTACGTTTTAATTTTTTTTACGTAATCTTTGAATTGCAGCCAACTCAGCAATAGCAATTGAAAACTCTGCTTGTGCCTTTGCGTAATCAATTTTTGAATCCGTATTTTTCATCGCTTCTTCAGCAAGCTGCTTGGCTTGAGTCGCTTTTGCCTCATCCAAATCATGACCGCGAATTGCTGTATCTGCCAAAATAGTCACCGCATTAGGCTGCACCTCAAGAATACCGCCGGCGACAAAAACGAATTCATCTTCCGCTTGATTGGCAACTTTGATGCGCACTGCACCCGGTTTGATGCGTGTGATTAAAGGAGTATGCTGAGGATAAATTCCCAACTCACCCGCTTCACCTGGCAAAGCGACGAATTCAGCTTCACCGGAAAAAATTTCCGCTTCTGCAGAGACAACGTCAACGTGAATAGTGTGTGCCATGCTTTTCCTATCTGTGAATATCCATTTCGTTTAAAAAAACAAATAAAAACGAAATGGATAACGCAAAAATATAAGTAAGAATTAATTAGTTTAAATTCTTAGCTTTTTCAATCGCTTCTTCGATTGTGCCAACCATGTAAAACGCTTGTTCTGGCAAGTGATCGAGCTCACCAGAGGCAATCATCTTGAAGCCCTTGATGGTGTCTTTCAATGAAACATACTTACCTGGTGAACCGGTAAATACCTCAGCAACGTGAAATGGTTGCGACAAGAAACGTTGCATTTTACGTGCACGTGCCACCACCAATTTATCTTCTGGAGCCAACTCATCCATACCCAAAATGGCAATAATGTCACGCAATTCTTTATAGCGCTGCAAAGTACCTTGTACCGCGCGTGCTGTTTCGTAGTGCTCTTGACCAACCACGTTAGGATCGAGCTGACGTGAGGTGGAATCCAATGGATCAACCGCTGGATAAATACCTAACGATGCGATATCACGTGATAAAACGACTGTTGAATCCAAGTGAGCAAAAGTTGTCGCTGGTGATGGATCGGTCAAGTCATCCGCTGGCACGTAAACCGCTTGGATCGAGGTAATAGAACCCGTCTTAGTTGAAGTAATCCGTTCTTGCAATTTACCCATTTCTTCCGCCAATGTAGGTTGATAACCCACAGCGGATGGCATACGGCCCAACAACGCAGACACCTCAGTACCTGCCAAGGTATAACGGTAAATGTTATCAACGAAGAACAAGACGTCTTTACCTTCGTCACGGAAACCTTCAGCAATCGTCAAGCCTGTCAACGCAACACGCAAACGGTTACCTGGTGGTTCATTCATCTGACCATACACCATCGCTACTTTAGAAGCTTCTGGGTTTTCCAGATCAACCACTTTAGCGTCAGCCATTTCGTGATAGAAGTCATTACCTTCACGAGTACGCTCACCAACACCCGCAAACACGGACAAACCGCTATGTGCTTTTGCAATGTTGTTGATCAATTCCATCATGTTAACGGTCTTACCTACGCCCGCACCGCCAAACAAACCAACTTTACCGCCTTTTGCAAATGGGCAAACCAAGTCAATAACCTTAATACCGGTTTCCAGCAAATCTTGGGATGGTGACAATTCGTCGTACTCAGGTGCTTTGCGGTGAATTGGTGCAGATTGTTCTTTACTTACTGGACCACACTCATCAATTGGGTTACCCAACACGTCCATAATGCGACCCAATGTCGCTTTGCCCGTTGGTACAGTAATAGGTTTGCCAGTATTCTGGATTTTCATACCACGGCGCAGACCATCCGAAGTACCCAACGCAATGGTACGAACAATGCCGTCACCAAGTTGCTGTTGTACTTCAAGTGTCAATTCAGAGCCTTCCATTTTCAAGGCATCGTAAATTTTAGGCATCGCATCGCGGGGAAATTCAACGTCCACCACAGCGCCGATACACTGAACGATTTTGCCATCAGCCATGTTCGTTCCTTCTATAAAGTAATATAAATAATATAAGTAATTAAATAGTCTAAATTAGCTAATCGCAGCGGCACCGGCCACAATTTCAGACAATTCCTTGGTAATAGCAGCCTGACGGGTTTTGTTATAAATCAACTTTAATTCGCCAATCACATTACCGGCATTATCAGAAGCCGATTTCATCGCCACCATACGGGCCGATTGTTCAGACGCCAGATTTTCCGCGACTGCTTGATAAATCAATGCCTCAACATAACGCACCAATAATTCATCAATCACAACCTGCGCATCTGGCTCATAAATGTAATCCCAGCTATGGTTTCCTTTATCGCCTTCTAGCTTATCCGCGGACAATGGCAGTAACTGCTGTGCCATTGGCTCCTGCTTCATAGTATTAATGAACTTGGTATACACCAGATAAATTGCATCTAATTTGCCCTCTTGATAAGCATCAAGTAATACCTTGACAGGACCGATCAATTTTTCCAAATGCGGCGTATCACCCAATTGCGTTGCATGCGACACAACCTTCACGCCAACGCGATTAAGAAAACCAAAACCTTTATTGCCAATCGCTACTGCCTCGACTGCATTTCCTGCAGCTTCAGCTTCTTTAATTTTGCCAGTCAACAAACGCAAAGCATTGGTATTTAAGCCACCGCACAAACCCTTATCTGTCGTCACAACGATAAAACCAACAGCATTGGCTTTATCTTGCTTGTCTTTAACATTAGACAAAAACGGATGTGTGTACTCTGGATTTGCGCTTGCCAAGTTAGCTGCAATATTGCGAATTTTGTCGCTATAAGGGCGAGCCGACCGCATCCGTTCTTGCGCTTTACGCATTTTAGACGCGGCCACCATTTCCATTGCCTTGGTAATTTTCTTGGTATTTTCTACGCTTTTAATCTTGCCGCGTATCTCTTTGCCTACAGCCATGCTCGCTACTCCTTTTTCCTTCTAACTAAGTAACGATTAGAATGATTTCTTGAAATCAGCAATTGCACTGGCAAGCAATGCTTCGCCATCTTTGTCGAGTTGCTTGCTGTCCTCAATCTTTTGCAACAAAGCAGCGTGGCTGGTTTTCATAAAATTATGCAAACCGGACTCAAAGGCCAACACTTTCTTGACATCAACATCATCCAAATAGCCTTTGTTGACAGCAAACAATGAAACAGCCATCAGGGAAATTGACAATGGTGAGTATTGTGATTGTTTCAACAGCTCAGTTACGCGCGCACCACGATCCAATTGTTTACGAGTGGACTCATCCAAATCGGAAGCAAACTGTGCAAAAGCAGCCAATTCACGATATTGCGCCAAATCGGTACGAATACCGCCGGACAAACCTTTAATAACTTTAGTTTGCGCAGCACCACCCACACGCGATACGGAAATACCCGCATTAATCGCAGGACGAATACCTGAGTTAAACAATGAAGTTTCCAAAAAGATCTGACCGTCAGTAATGGAAATTACGTTGGTTGGAACGAACGCAGAGACGTCACCCGCTTGTGTTTCAATGATAGGCAATGCAGTCAAAGAACCTGTTTTACCTTTTACCTCACCATTGGTGAAAGCTTCGACGTAATCTGGGTTCACACGTGCAGCACGCTCAAGCAAACGGCTGTGCAAATAAAACACGTCGCCAGGATAAGCTTCGCGACCAGGTGGGCGACGCAACAACAATGACACTTGACGATACGCAACCGCTTGTTTGGACAAGTCATCATAAATAATCAATGCATCTTGACCACGATCACGGAAGTATTCGCCCATAGCACAACCAGAATAAGCGGATACATATTGCATCGCAGCCGATTCTGAGGCAGAAGCAGCAACAACAATGGTGTATTCCATCGCGCCATGCTGTTCAAGCGCGCGCACTACGTTCTTGATCGAAGAAGCTTTTTGACCAATAGCAACGTAGATACAGACCATGTCTTGGCCTTTTTGATTGATGATCGCATCAATCGCTACAGCTGTTTTACCAGTTTGTCTGTCGCCAATAATCAATTCACGCTGGCCACGACCGATAGGCACCATGGAGTCAATGGATTTCAAACCAGTTTGCATAGGTTGCGACACTGATTGACGTGCAATAACGCCAGGTGCAATTTTTTCAATTGGAGCTGTCAACTTGGCGTTAATTGGGCCTTTACCATCAATTGGTTCGCCCAACGCGTTCACTACACGACCTTTGAGTTCCGGACCGATTGGCACTTCCAAAATACGACCGGTACATTTAACGGTATCGCCTTCGGAAATATGCTCATAGTCACCCAAAATAACAGCACCCACTGAGTCACGCTCTAAGTTGAGTGCGAGACCAAAGGTGTTGCCCGGAAACTCCAACATTTCACCTTGCATTGCATCGGACAAACCATAAATGCGGCAAATACCGTCAGTAACAGAAATAACGGTTCCTTGATTGCGAATTTCAGCGTTATCGCCCAAACCTTGAATCTTGGACTTGATTAATTCACTGATTTCAGATGGGTTGAGTTGCATATAACTCTTTCTAAAATATTCGTTCTAATTTGTTGAGGAAGAAAGAAAAAATCTTTAAACGCTTTAGACGCTTAAATATCCAAACATTTAAACATTCAACAATTAATTATTATTAATTACTCAATTCACCAAAGCAGCGTGCATTTGTTGCAACCTGGCGCGTACTGAAGTATCAAACACCTCATCACCAACCAACACACGCACCCCACCAATAAGGCTGGAATCAACAGTGACGGATGGATTCAGCTTGCGCTTAAACTTCTTTTCCAACGTGGTTAACAACTCGCTCAATTGCGAACTTGATAAAGGAAAAGCACTAGTGATATCTGCATCAGCGGTGCCTTCTTGGACATTTTTCAGGACCAAAAACTGCTGCGCAATTTCTGGCAACAAATCCAAACGGCCATTTTCAAGCAGCATATTGACAAAGTTTTTTGCTTCATCATTGAGTGGTGACCTCAAAGCAGAAAAGAAAGTGTCGGCAACCAAGTCATTCGACATTCTTGGATTATGTGCCAACTCTTTAACATCTACATGAGACGCCACCTGCGCCATTTCTGACACCAATGCAGACCAGCTTGCAAGAGTAAAAGCTGTTTGATTTTCTTTCGCTACGCGAAACAATGCTTCAGCGTAAGGACGAGCGATGGTTGCAAGTTCAGCCATGATTACAACTCAACCGCAAGCTGTTTCAGTAAGTCAGCATGCGCAGACTCATTGACTTCGCGTTTTAGAATTTGCTCTGCACCTTTAACCGCCAACGCAGCAACTTGGGCACGCAATTCTTCTCTTGCCTTTGTTACTTGTTGTTCAGCATCCGCCTTAGCTTGCGCAATAATGCGCGCTGCTTCTGCCTGTGCGTTTAATTTAATTTCTTCGGCACTTAATTGAGCACGTTTTTCAGCCTCATTGATACGCTTCTGGCCTTCTTCACGTGCGCCAGCCAACTCTAAAGCCACTTTTTTCTCAGCAGCGGCCATTTCCGCCTTACCGCGATCAGCTGCAGCCAAACCATCTGCAATCTTTTTGGCACGCTCATCAAGCGCATTCATCATTGGCGGCCACACAACTTTCATTGTGAATATTGCCAAAATGAAAAATACGACAAATTGTGCAATCAATGTTGCATTTAAGTTCATGGTAATTCTCTCTCAGAAATAACATGTGCCGGGCTACGAACCCGGCAAAATAAGAATGAGCAATTAGCCCTTGATAAACGGATTAGCGAATGCAAACAACATTGCGATACCAACACCGATCAAAAACGCCGCATCGATCAAACCAGCCAACAAAAACATTTTAGTTTGCAAGGTATTCATCAATTCTGGTTGACGTGCGGATGCTTCGAGATATTTACCACCCATCAATGCGATACCGATACAAGCACCGATAGCACCCAAACCAATAATCAAACCACAAGCCAAAGCAACGAATGCAACATCAGTCATGACAATTCCTTCAAAGTTAAGTTAATTCAAAAAAAACAATCAAAAACAATCAAACAAAATAAACAAAATCAAAAAACAGCCACATCTAAAATCCAAAACTTTTAAACCTTTTTATCTTTAATGTCCCTCATGCGCCTGACCGATATACACCAGTGTCAACATCATGAAAATAAAGGCCTGCAAAAATACGATCAAGATATGGAAAATTGCCCACATCGAACCCGCCACAACCTGACCTAAAAAGCCGAATACCGTAGCAGTTGAACCCAGCAATGCGAGCAAAAGGAACAACAATTCGCCCGCATACATATTCCCCCACAACCGCATAGCGAGTGACACTGTTTTCGCCGCAAATTCAATCACATTCAACAGCAAGTTAAACGGCGCCAACCAGATACCAAACGGTGCAGCAAACAATTCATGTATAAAACCGCCAACGCCTTTGATTTTCAGGTTGTAGTAAATCATCAAAGCAAACACACCCAACGCCATACCCATAGTGCCATTCAAATCAGCAGTAGGAACCACGCGATGATGCGGAAAAATATGCTCAACACCAAGCGCATGAAATAAACTCGCGAATGCATCAACAGGCAAGAAATCGAGCGCATTCATCAATGCGACCCAGACAAAAACCGTCAACGCCAATGGCGCAATGAAGCGACGATTACCGTGCACGATAGATTTGGATTGATCCTCCACCATCTCTACCAAAATCTCAACCAAGGCTTGAAAACGACCAGGAACACCCGCTGTTGCCTTACGCGCAGCAAGATACATGAACAAACAACCAACAATTCCAGTGAATATGGACCAAAAAATCGTATCCAAATTCCAAATGGAAAAATCAATAATCTTTCCCTGATGCGCCGTAGACAAATGTCCCAGGTGATGAACAATATATTCGGAAGCGGTTGGCGCATGCGCCTTAGCAGCTCCTGCAGCTATTTCAGTTGTCATTTAAGTGCCTAAACAATAATAGAATGTAACTTTTCAGCGCCACGACGATACCGACGATTAACGCCAGCCAATTCAGATCATGGTACAACCATGCGGCCACGCCCAAAAACGCGATCGTCAATATAATTTTGATGAACTCGCCCAAAAAAAATGAAACCGGGCTCGCCACTTGCTTCTTCGCATCCCCATACAAACGCAATGCAAACAAACTGTTTGGCACTGCACAACTCAACCCACCAATTAGCAAAGACAAAAAAGCATGCACACCACTCCACATGCCCGCGATTAGGCTGACAACCAAAGTCGCCGTCATTTGCAACAGGATTATATTTAGCATACTGGCACAGTAATAAGCATTGACCAGCAAACAAAATGGGATGGTCTTAGGGGAATTCCGCAAAGCCACGGGATTATAAGGGCGTTTTATGACAATCGTCAAATCAAAATACTAGAACCAAAATGACAAAATTGGAAAAACATATTAAAAAATTACTACATAGCAATAGCCAACAAAGCAATTTTTTTGGTATGCATATAGAGTTAAATCAAATGACGCTTGATTATGCACCCACCATACTTACTAAATCGGGATAATGGAATACATTCACTTAATTAAGCAAATAACAAATACAAATATATGATGACGCATGTTGAAGTATACAAACATAGACTATCGCCAACTCATTGACCAAGCGCTACCTAAAAAGATTAGTAGCAAAATGCAAACGCATCATTTGGTTTTATTTATAACCATTTTTGCTGCGTTTTTCCTCATCACAATAAAAGCCTCCGCACAGGTTTGCACTCCCAGCAAAGGCGGTTCCACTAGCTGCGGCACCACCGCCCCCGCCAGCATGAGCACGGTGCCGGTGAGCACCGGCGCAGGCAATCCCATCAACATCATTACCGGCAACAAATATCAACAAGAAACCGACATGCCAGCCTTGCCAGGCGTGTTGGGTTTAGAAATCATCCGCCACTACAACAGCGCCTACAGCACGCCCAACATGCCGAGAGGAATAGTGGGCCGTGGCTGGCGTTTATCCTACGAAACCGAACTCTACGTCACCGGCAACACCATCCAAATCATCCAGGCTGATGGCATACGCCTCATTTTTACCAAAGATCCGAATAATCCTAGTCTTTGCGCTAGCCCCAATCCTGCCCATGGCAAGATTCATGTTCAGCAAACCGCGCAAGGTACGACCTACCAATGGCGCTGGCCGAA
>JAGKXB010000088.1 GCA_021151485.1 Oxalobacteraceae bacterium
CGACTTATTATGTAGGTTGTAAAGACAATACGACAACTTGTGAAACAACAACAGGAACACGTCAAGGAGTAACAGGTACCGTAAATCCAAACTTACCAGCACCAAGTTCATCAAATGTACAAGGTGGCGCAGTTTGCGGCAGTGGCGTAGTAAACTTAAGTGCAGTATGTTCATCAGGTCAAACAGTACAATGGTACGCAAGTCAGACCTCGACCAGTGTATTGACCACAGGTACAAGCTACGCACCAAGTATTACAGCAACAACTACTTATTTTGTAGGTTGTAAAGACAATACGACAACTTGTGAAACAGCAACGAATTCACGTCAAGCAGTAGTAGGCACAGTTAATCCAATCCCAAGCGCACCAAGTGCAGGTAATGTAATAGGCGGAGCAGTTTGCGGAAGTGGTGTCGTAAACTTAAGTGCAACCTGTTCAACAGGTCAAACAGTACAATGGTATGCAAGCCAGACATCAACAACAGTGTTGTCGACAGGCACCAGCTATGCACCAAGTATTGCAGCGACGACGACATATTATGTAGGCTGTAAAGATAATACTACGACTTGTGAGACGGCGACCAACTCACGTCAAGCAGTAGTAGGTACAGTTAACCCAATCCCAAGCGCACCAAGTGCAGGAAATGTAACAAATGGTGCAGTTTGTGGCAGTGGGGTAGTGAATTTGACAGCAACTTGTTCAACAGGTCAAACGGTACAATGGTATGCAAGTCAGAGTTCAACAAGTGTATTGACAACAGGTACAAGTTATGCGCCAAGCATCACAGCCACGACAACCTACTTTGTGGGATGTAAAGACAATACAACAACTTGTGAAACAGCGACAGGCTCACGTCAAGGTGTAATTGGAACGGTTAATCCAATCCCAAGTGCACCAAGTGCAAATAATGTAGTAGGGGCATCAAGATGTGAAGCAGGTGTAGTGACTTTGACAGCAACTTGTTCAACTGGTCAAACAGTACAATGGTATGCAAGTCAGAGC
>JAGKXB010000032.1 GCA_021151485.1 Oxalobacteraceae bacterium
ACCATTCTTCCTTCTTACTCGCCGCTAAATCGTCTTGTTCAGCAGCAGAGAGGCGAGATTATGAACCACCAAAACCAACTCGTCAACACCTTTTTGCAAAAAAACTGAATTTTTTCATGTTTTTTAAAGTTGACCGTAGGAATGCAGTCCCGATAAAAACATATTGACACCCAAAAATGCAAATGTTGTCACCAACAAACCTATCAAAGCCCACCAGGCAGCAACTTGCCCACGCAACCCCTTCATTAGCCGCATGTGCAACCAAGCGGCATAATTAAGCCAAACAATCAGCGCCCATGTTTCTTTGGGATCCCATGACCAATACCCCCCCCACGCCTCTGCCGCCCACAATGCGCCCAATATCGTAGCAATGGTAAAAAACGCAAAGCCAACCGTAATCGCCTTGTACATTACATCATCCAATATCTCAAGAGACGGCAAACGATCAATCAATACACCTTTTGATTTTAAAAGATAGGCAACCGCAACCATTGCCGCCAATGAAAAGGTACCATAACCAACGAAATTAGCCGGCACGTGAATTTTCATCCACCAACTTTGCAATGCCGGCACCAAAGGTTGAATATCCGCAGCCTCACGCGTCACGGTATACCAAAGCAAAAAAACCACCGCAGCAGCAATAATCAACAACACAAATGGACCAAGCTGACGAGTTGCATAACGCTCCTCATAATGCAAATAAAATAAAGCTGTAATCAGGCAAAAAAGAATAAAAACCTCATATAAATTTGAAAGAGGAATATGACCAACATCAACGCCAATCAAATATGACTCATACCAACGCACCAACATGGCAACAAAACCCAACAACACAGCCGCCCAACACAAAATCGAACCAACAGCTAAACCATGCTGAAAACGTACAATCAACCCCATCCAATAAAACAATGTAGATAAGAAAAATAAAACACTCATCCACAAAACCGCTGACTGACTAGACAATAAATATTTCAGCAAAAATTTCTTGTTACCCATCTCCAACACGCCACCGTACTGTGCAATGGCACACAAAGATAGCAAAGTCATCGCAACAATCAACCAACGTATTGATTTCCAATACCACCCCAACCAAATAAAAGTAGGGGCAGCCAATATCAACACTGCCTTTTCGTAGTAGTCCATAAATGCACCAAAACGCCCAAGCGCAAACAAAGAGGCGGCCACCAAGGCAACCGCATACAACCAGTCAAACAATCTCAATTGCCTAAAAAACCCCGGGGCTTGCGTAGACGCTTGATACATTTGATTTGACATACACCACCACTTTCTTGTCTTATTTCAATTAAGATGCAATACCAATCAGTTTATGTGTCGGTACGTTGCGTTGACTTCACTAAACTTTTGCTCAACAGGTCAAACTCCTTCTCAAAGTCCAAAGTTTTACGCTGCGAGCTCATCGCCATTAAAATCTTAGTTCCAGTATTTGCATCCATCTCCCGCACCCATATCCATAAGCGACGTTCACGTATATAAAACATTGAAAACACGCCCAATATCAACAAAAGACAGCCCAAATAAACCACTGTTTTTCCAGGCGAACGCGTGACCTGTAGCACGGACGCCTTTACTTCCTCAAACTCATTTAATTGCAAATAAATAGGAGCTTTATAAAAAAAAGCATCAGATAATGCATTAGCAGCAAGTTGTAAAAAACGTTGATGCTTTTCATCCAACACAACAACTCTCTCCCCGTCTTTCTCACGCGCAACCTGCCACAATTCCCACAAAGTACCATGCAAAATCTTCATAAAAATATCAGCAGCCTTACCTTGTTCTGTTGCCGGTATTTTTTGCAAAAATCTCGATACCGCCAAATAACCCGCCTCTTTTTCATCTCCCACAAAAACAGACAAACCTCTCAAAGCCGATTGTTGCAACTGTGATCGCAAAGCGATGGAGTCGGGCTGCATACCAGGCATGGCGTGTTGGGCATAACGCTGTGTGGCGAGCAGACGTAATTCGGGCTGCATGAGCGCCGCGCGCAAACGCATCCACTCTTTTACACTACCACCATCATCTGCGGGAATACGCAAATAACTGAAAGGGTCACTTGGCGACTCACGCACACCCGCCAAAAACACATCAACACCGTCAATATGCACAGGGAGCATATAAGTCTGAAATTCTCTTGCCTGACCAGATTTATCTCGCAACTTATATTGAAAATTAGGGCCCACATTTTTCAAATGCTTATTACCAGCGTTTTGACCCGCAGAACCAAGGCGCTTATCCAAACCAGCCAAAAGTTTTTGATTAAAACTCGCATCTGCCACATCCTTACCAGCAGATGCGCCAGGATCTATATTTTCAATATTAAAAGGGCGAAAACCTGTCCACTCAATCACGTACTCACCATTACCAGCCAATCCATTTGCATTACCAATCGTAGCCTGAACAGGGAATGTCCCATCGCGCCCGCCTTGCATAGGATGGGCTGTCAGCTTGAGCTGACTACCGCCATCTTCAAAACTGGATTGATAGAGCGCAATACCTTGATAAATTAAAGGTTGGTTGACCTTAATCGTTGCAGGGAAACTTTTCCCAGTCGCATGATCAGTAACGAGCACTTCACTGGCAAAAAGCTTGGGCATACCCGTAGAATAAAAATCGATGATAAATTTTTTCAGCTGAACCGTAAAAGGCAAATCCTGAATCAAAACACCCTTTTGCCTTGGAATAATTGCAGTATCACTACTCCCCCCCTCGGAAATCATCATATTTCCTCGGAAGCTTGGATTACTCAAACCTAAACGATGCTGTTTAGGTATTTGAGCAATGATGCCATTGCCTGCAAAAGTCGTTTTGTCACCAAACCATTGATAAAAACGTATCGGCAAATCTGAGTCCAACAACCCGCCCAAGCAAATAATCACGATGGCGCTATGCGCAAAAATATAGCCCCACTTATTAGCAGCCCCCTTCTTGGCAGCAATAAGTGTGGCATTTTCTTTCGCTACGATTTTGAATTGATAAGCATGCGCAACAATGCTGCTGCTTAGGTGCTGGGCTAACACAGAATGGGGCATCGTTGACGTCCACTCGACCCGATGATGAAAATTACGTAACGATTGCTCACGCACATTTTCACGCCAGCTACGCATTTCTTTCAACATTTTCGGCCCATTTCGCACAACACAAAATGAAGTCGACAACATAAGAAACCCCAAAATCAGCAAAAACCACCAAGCTGAATATAGGGAGTAAAGACTAAATTTATCGAATATTTCGAACCAAAATGGCCCGAATTGATTGACGTAGTTGGGCAATGGCTCATTTTGCTTGATGATGGTACCAATCACAGAAGCAATCGCGATCAACACCAGCAGACTGATCGCAAAACGCATTGATGATATCAACTCAAACGTGCGAACAAATCGGCGACGCCTGGGTTTGGTTGCTACGCTGCTGCTTGCGGCCATGATAAATCGTCATTCCAAGATACGATCCCACGGCATCAATTTTCAAGTACGAACTTTAATCAATGCCATGAAATGAAACTACCCACCATTTCGAATACGCAAATTTTGCTACTTTGCCCACTCTGACTTATTTTAAACCAGCAATATAATCTGCTACAGCTTTGATTTCGTCATCTGACATACGCTTAGCAATCGCATTCATTTCTGCACTATTACTGCGCGCAACAGTACGGAAATTTGTCAACTGCGTCACTGTGTAATCTTGATGCTGCCCAGCAATACGTGGATATTGAGTTGGAATACCAGCGCCATTTGCGCTATGACAAGCCGCACAGGCCGGTACATTTTTATCAGCAATTCCGGCACGGAAAATCTTTTTACCTAAATCTATCGTTTCTTTATTTTTAGCCGCACCAGGTTTTTGTGCTTGCACTGCCAGATAAGCCGCGATATTTTTGATTTCAGCATCAGTCATAGCTTTGGCATAAGGGGTCATAACAGCATTATTACGACTTGCACCCTTAAAATCCATTAATTGCTTAGCGATGTATGACTCTTGCTGCCCCGCCAATTTAGGATTTTGTACAATAGTGGAATTGCCTGCTGCACCATGACAAGAGGCACAGGCTGGAATATTACGACCGGCATCGCCATTCACGAATAACGACTCACCCTGCACCAAATCTGGCTTGGATACTTTTTTCTCCTCCGACGCTATAGCAAAAGTGGAGACGGCCAACATTGCAAGGAACAAAGACTTCAAAAACGATAAAAACATACGATTCATCCCAACACCTTGAAACTGATTATTAATAAAGGTAAACAAAAGCAAATCTCAAGCAAGTACGTACAATAACTGTGGCCATTACCGCATTGCTCATTTCTTATTACTTGAAAACATTTTCATTTTGTTTTAACGCAATAATACTTAACCCATCATTGTACAATATGTATAAGATGTACAATCGCTTTTTGGCATTTCGGCCTCATTTTCTTGCATTTTCTTATATCTCATGTCCAAACTCTGGCAAGCCCGCTTTTTCACCACAGTAAACCATCTTCGCGATTTGCCCACCACCCAGATACCTGAAATCGCTTTCGCTGGGCGCTCCAATGCAGGAAAGTCAAGCGCAATCAATGTCTTGTGCAATCAAAAAAGCCTGGCATTTTCATCCAAAACGCCTGGCCGCACACAACACATCAATTATTTTTCTATCGGTGGCGCGTTGGTAAGTCAACATCGAAAAGATGAAACCAATGTGGATGAAATTCAAGCGCTACTAGTTGATTTACCGGGTTATGGCTACGCTGAAGTTTCTGGCTCGGCAAAACTACATTGGCAAGAATTGTTGAGTAAATATGTACAAACACGTAAACAGCTAGCTGCATTAATCCTGATCATGGATGCACGCCGACCATTCACGCCGCTAGATGTACAAATGTTGGAATGGTTCGCCCTAACTGGCAAGCCGATTCATTGTATTTTAAGCAAAGCCGACAAGCTTAATCGCAATGATTGCATGAATGCTCTGCGCCTGACGCGTACCATATTGTCAAGTTATATTGATGAGACAGGAAACCCATTTCCGTTCACAGCACAACTTTTTTCTGCACAAAAAAGAATCGGCCTGGAAGAGGCGAACGACAAAATTCTAAGTTTAGTGGGATTATCCAAGCCACTCGAAACAACCCCGTCCGATGAGGAAGCGAGCAATCGCACGCCCACACAAGAAAAATAAGACTACCCATTCGTTCGCCTCACCTTGCACAGGAGCGCTGCCATGTCAAATACTGCAAAAATTGCATCATTTCCAGCCACACGGATGCGTCGTATGCGCAAAGATGTTTTTTCACGCGCATTGATGCGGGAAAACGTCATCACTGCTAGTGATTTAATTTATCCAGTATTTTTGTTGGATGGTAAAAACAAGCGTGAAAACGTGACGTCCATGCCTGGCGTGGAACGCTTATCGCTCGATTTATTGTTAGCCATAGCCGAAGATTGCCTAGAATTAGGCATCCCAGCGATTGCTTTGTTTCCAGTCATTGATCCAAGTCTCAAAACACCCGACGGCATTGAGGCAATTAATTCGAATGGCTTGATCCCACGCGCGATCCGTGAGCTCAAGCAACGCCTTCCAGAATTAGGTGTGATCTGCGATGTGGCATTGGATCCTTACACTAGTCATGGACAAGATGGTTTAATTGACGAGCATGGGTATGTATTGAACGACGAAACCTGTGAAATATTAATCAAACAAGCGTTGGCTCAGGCAGAAGCCGGAGTCGACATTGTGGCGCCATCCGACATGATGGATGGACGCATCGGTGCCATTCGTACAGCCCTAGAAACGCATGGCCACATCCATACTCGTATCATGGCGTATTCAGCCAAATATGCTTCGGCATTTTACGGCCCTTTCCGTGATGCGGTGGGTTCAGCCAGCAATTTAGCCAAGGCGAACAAAGCCAATTATCAAATGGACCCCGCCAACAGCGATGAAGCCTTGCGCGAAGTCGCGATGGATATCGCTGAAGGCGCTGACATGGTGATGGTCAAACCTGGCATGCCTTATTTGGATATCGTACGACGAGTGAAGGATACTTTTCAGGTGCCAACTTTTGCCTACCAAGTCAGTGGCGAATACGCGATGTTAAAAGCCGCCGCTCAAAACGGTTGGCTAGATCACGACAAAAGCATGATGGAAGCCATGCTGGCATTCAAGCGCGCTGGCGCTGATGGCGTATTGACGTATTTCGCGCGAGATATTGCACGATTGCTAAAACAGCAATATTGAACACGTAGCGAACCTTGTCAAAATACTTTGTATTACATAATCGTTCCTGAGAGATCTTTTCCGTCAGGAACGGTTTTAACTACTTGAGACAACTATACTTTGTAGTATCCGTATTTGCTGGGCATGTACATGCCAAAACTGATTGCATATTATTACCCCCCCCCACCATCTCCTTCCATTTGTACCCCTTAGCAGATGAGACACAATTGGCTTTAGGGCCTGACGTCCACCGACCGTCAGACAATTTTTGGCTCCAATACGTACGACACGGCGCGGCGCCACCACATTCGGTCATCACAGCAAATGCAGTTTGGGCGAGGCTTGACAGTACCAGTGCAGCTCCCACCGTTGCAATCAACCTCCCTAACTTTTGTTTTGTAATGTTCATGACAACCCTCCTAAAATTTAAAGTTAAATTTCGTCTTCAAGACGTCACCACAATAACACCGACCATTGCTTTAAGTCACCGCAATTTTTATAAACTCACGCCTTACCTTGAGTGAATCATTACCTCTACGAGAATTATAGTACCCGTGGCACCAACCAAAATAACAACAAATGCCCTACACTAATGGAATGACACAAGAATCCTTCAATTCGCTGGTTACTCCAGGTACTCCGCTCGAAACCCTAAAAACAAAATGTGCGACATGCAGCATGCATCAGCTATGTTTGCCGATGGGACTAGATAATAATGACATGGATCGTTTAGATCAGATTATTGGTCGTCGTCGCAAAGTAACACGCGGAAGCACTCTGTTCCGCATAGGCGATTCCTTCCAAAATTTGTATGCTATTCGTCTAGGCCACTTCAAAACCTATCAACTCAATCGTGAGGGGGGGGAGCAAATCACTGGCTTCCAAATGGCCGGAGAATTGATTGGCATGGATGCCATCAGTACCGACCTGCACCATTGCACCGCCGTAGCATTGGAAGATAGCGAAGTATGTGAAATACCATTTGACAGCCTACAACAATTACTAGTCGACATCCCAGCCCTGCTGCGCCATTTCCACCGCATGATGAGCCAGGAAATCACCCGAGAGCAAAGCGTCATGCTATTACTCGGAAACATGCAAGCAACCCAACGCTTTGCCGCTTTTTTAGTCAATCTCTCATCACGCTATGAAGCGCGTGGTTATTCACCACACACATTCCAACTTCGCATGTCACGTGAAGAAATCGGCAACTATCTGGGTCTAACCATCGAAAGTATCAGCCGCCTGCTGTCGAAGTTCAAAAAGGAAGGTTTGTTGCGTGTTAATAATCGCGAAGTAGAGTTACTTGACCCAATACGTCTAAAAGCTATTACAGCCGGCACCCACTCCTACACTTAAATAAAGAAAAGGTATCGGCAATAGACGAAGCCAGCCGTCCCTAATCCTCCATTGATTTGGGCAGCTCCGCTTGCAACGTGACAGCTTGTTGTTTTGGCCAGGACCAATTACCCGCTAAACGCCATTCACGTCGCTCACCTTCCAACAACAAAACCCAGCGACTACGCTCAAGCATAGGCAAACGTATCGAGAAAGCACCAGAAGCATCAAGCTGCGCAAATAGATTGATATCTTTCTCTGGTTGCGTCGCATGAGATAAGCGCACAAACACCTTTTTTTGTAAGGGTAAGTCATCATTAGCTTGCATCAACTTACCAATCAACAAACCTTGATTAGCATCGTAAGTCAGCTCTGCAGAGACTCCCAATGCCGCAGCACGATGATCACGTCGTAAATCCTGATTGATCGCCTTACCTTGTTTATAGTAGTCACCAACAACCAATGCATCTTGCTGTGTATACGCCAAGTAGCAAAAATAACTACCCGCCACAATCGCAATAGCAGGGCCCAACATCAAAAACCATGGCCAACGATGTTTCCACCATGGCGCTGCAGATGTTGACTTTAATGCCGAAACAGTCATGGTGACTCCTTAACGTGGAATGATGAAAACTGCATGCTCTTTGACGTGGACGGCAGGATCATCAATTGCGGTCAGTTCTATATTAATTTTGTTGGAACCTGTCTTACCTGCGTTTCGGGCAACACGCAAACGGATTGGATAAGCCTTAGTTTCTGTCGCAGCTACGCTCACTTGCTCTGCTGTCATTTGCACTAGCGTGTTCATTCCACCAACATGAATGCGATAAGTGCGTGCCTGCTCTGAAGTATTCATAATTTGTAAACGATAAACATTTTCTATCATTCCATCGTCCACTTCACGTCCCATCGCACCACGATCACGGATGACATCAAGCTTAAGTGGAACGCGCAAGTACAAGGAAGTACCAACAGCAATAAGAAGCAGTAACAAAATACCCGTATAAATCCGTACCCGTGGACGCAAGACACGTTGACGAATTTGGGCCGGAGTGTATTGATTCAGCAAAGCATGTTCGGTTGTGTAACGCACTAAGCCGCGAGGCTGACCAATCTTATCCATCACACTATTACAAGCATCGACACAAGCAGCGCAACCAATACATTCGTACTGCAAACCATTACGAATATCAATACTGGTAGGACAAACTTGCACACACAATGAACAATCAATACAAGCACCATTGCGCGTATCTTGATTAGATTTAGAAATAGGCGCACGCGGTTCACCACGCGCTTTGTCATACGAAATAATTAACGTATCGCGATCAAACATGGCGCTTTGAAAGCGAGCATAAGGACACATGTACTTGCATACCTGCTCGCGCATCCAACCAGCATTGCCATAAGTGGCAAAACTGTAGAACACCACCCAAAACCACTCCCATGGCCCAAAGTTTAATGAGAGCACTTCCTTGCTCAATACCTTAATCGGTGTGAAATAACCGACAAATGTATAACCAGTCCACAAAGCAACGATCAACCAAGTGACATGCTTACCCGTTTTTTTGGCGTACTTTTTGAGAGAAGGCGGCTGCCGATCCAATGCCATACGGGCGCTACGATTTCCTTCGAATTGACGTTCGATCCAAAGAAAAATTTCAGTGTAAACCGTCTGCGGACAAGCAAATCCACACCACACCCGTCCGGCCATCGCCGTGGCCAAAAACAATAGATACGCACAGATAATGAGTAAAGCAGCCAAGTAAATGAAGTCCTGTGGCCAGAAAATCATCCCAAAGATATAAAACTTGCGCGCACCTAAATCAAATAACAGTGCCTGACGGCCATTCCATTGTAGCCAAGGGCCACAATAGAAAACCAGCTGCGTCAGCCAAACAAACAACCAACGCAACTTCACATAACGGCCCTTGATTTCGCGAGGATAAATTTCCTGGCGGGCCGCGTACATTTTGATCACTTGTGGCGCAGGTTTATTCATTGTGCTGCTGAATTAGTTTTTTGAACCGCCGTAGCCGGTTGATTAACATCATTGGAAAGACTCCAAACATAAGCTGCTAAAACATGAGCCTTAGCATCACCCAAGAACTCCGCAAATGCTGGCATGGTGGCTTGACGACCTTTACGAATAGTCTCCATGATGGTTTCCACACTCCCACCAAATAACCAAACCTTATCGGTCAAATTGGGCGCCCCGATGGTTTGACTACCTTTACCATCTGCACCATGACAAGCCATACAAGCAGAAAACTTGCTTTTACCGAGAACTGTTTTGATTGGGTCAGAGGTTGAATCAGACAAACTACGCACATAATGGGCAACATTCTCTATATCTTTTTCAGAACCCAAAGTAGCGCCCATCGGTGGCATCATGCCATTACGACCATGCAAAATAGTTTCTTTGATCACTTCCGGTGTGCCGCCAAACAACCAATCTTTGTCCGTCAAGTCAGGAAAACCTTTATTCCCACGTGCGTCTGAACCATGACATTGTGCGCAATAAGTTAAAAACAAACGCTCACCAATAGCATGGGCTTTGGGATCTGCGGCGACAACTTTTAGATCTTGTTTTTGGTACTTTGCAAATAAAGGATCGTATTCAGCTTCTGCAGCTTTTACTTCAGCCTGATACTGTGCCGATGATTTCCAACCCAACTTGCCAGCAAAGCTGCCCAAACCTGGATACAACACCAAATACACGATAGCAAACACGATCGTGATGTAGAACAACCACATCCACCAACGTGGCATCGGCGTATTTAATTCGGATAAATCCTCATCCCAAACGTGGCCCGTGGTTTCACCCGGTTTGCCACGGACAGTAGATTGCGAATACAACAATATCGCGCAACCCACAATGCCCAGGATCGTCAGAACAACAATGTACAGATCCCAGAAGCCATTCGTAAAATCAGCCATGTGGCCCCTCCATTTTTTCGTTGTCGTTGTCTTTGTCGTTGTCATCAAACGGCATACTCGCTGCCAGATTGAAATCCACTTCTTTGTGGTAAATGAATGTCCACCACAAAATGCCGACAAATGTGATGAAAGAAATCACCGTCATCACGCTACTGGCACGCTCCAACAGGGTTTCGATCATGCTAGTTCCTCGTTTTAATTAAAGTGCCCAAACCTTGCAAATAAGCAATCAGGGCATCTTCTTCTGTTTTATCTTTCAATTCTTCTGGCGCAGCAGCAATTTCGGCATTCGTATAAGGATGACCTAAACGTTGCAAAGCGCGCATTTTAGGAATGACTTCTTCCGGTACCAATCGTGTTTTCGCTAGCCACGGATAATTCGGCATATTCGATTCTGGTACCACATCACGTGGATTATTAAGATGCGTACGGTGCCAGTCATCGCTATAACGGCCACCCACACGGGCTAAATCTGGGCCCGTGCGCTTGGACCCCCACTGGAAAGGACGGTCGTAGACAAACTCACCCGCTACTGAATAGTGTCCATAACGCTCTGTCTCAGCACGAAATGGACGCACCATTTGCGAATGGCAGTTGTAACATCCCTCGCGTACGTAAACGTCACGTCCCACTAAACGCAACGGCGAATAAGGCTTCAAGCCAGCTATCGGTTCAGTCGTCGATTTTTGGAAAAACAAGGGCAAAATTTCTACAGCACCACCAATACTAATCACCAGTGTTACCAAGGCAATCAACAACCAGGGATTTCTCTCAATCCAATCATGTGAAAATTTCATAGGTGCTCCAAACTCAATTGTGGCCGCCAATAGGCGCAGGAATGCGTGCTACGGCGGTCTCGCGGTTACGTAAGGTCATCCACGTGTTGTAGGCCATCACGCACATACCAGACAGGTACAACAATCCGCCGATAAAGCGCACCACGTAATACGGATAAGTCGCCTTCACACCTTCCACAAAGGTGTAAGTCAATGTGCCATCTGGATTAACAGCACGCCACATCAAACCTTGCATGACACCGGCAATCCACATTGCAGCGATGTACAAAACAATTCCGATGGTCGCCACCCAAAAATGCAAGTCAATCAATGCGGTACTGTGCATCTTTTGTTGACCAGCCATACGCGGCAAAATGTAATAGATCGAACCCATGGTGATAAAACCCACCCAGCCCAATGCACCACCATGCACGTGGGCAATGCTCCAATCGGTATAGTGTGACAAGGCATTCACTGTTTTGATCGACATCATTGGACCTTCAAAGGTTGCAATGCCGTAAAACGATAACGATACGATCATGAATTTCAGAATAGGGTCGGTACGCAATTTGTGCCAGGCACCCGACAAAGTCATAATCCCGTTGATCATACCGCCCCAAGATGGCGCCAAAAGAATGAGGGAAAACACCATACCAAGTGACTGTGTCCAATCAGGTAATGCGGTGTAATGCAAATGATGCGGACCAGCCCACATATACGTGAAAATCAAGGCCCAAAAGTGCACAATAGACAAGCGATATGAATACACAGGACGCTCAGCCTGTTTAGGGATGAAGTAGTACACCATGCCCAAATAACCGGCAGTCAAAATAAAACCCACTGCATTATGGCCATACCACCACTGAATCATCGCATCCTGCACACCCGCATAAGCAGAATAGGATTTGAACAAGCTCACAGGCATGCTGGCACCGTTCACCACATGCAAAATCGTCACTGCCAAAATGAAACCAGCGAAGAACCAGTTCGCGACATAAATGTGCTTCACTTTACGCTTCAAAATAGTGCCGAAAAACACGACGGCATACGCAATCCACACGACTGCAATCGCCAGCGTAATGGGCCATTCCAACTCAGCGTATTCTTTACCTCGGGTCATCCCCATCGGCAAAGTCACCACGGCACTTAAAATCACCGCCTGCCAACCCCAAAAGGTAAAAGCAGCCAACTTGTCTGAAAACAAGCGAACCTGACAAGTGCGCTGTACCACGTAGTACGAAGTGGCAAACAAGCCACAAATACCAAAGGCAAAAATTACTGCGTTGGTGTGCAAAGGTCGTAAACGACCGTAAGTTAACCATGGAATATCCAGGTTCAATGCCGGCCATGCTAATTGGGCGGCAATAATGACGCCAACCAACATACCGATCACTCCCCAAACCACAGTGGCGATTGCGAACTGCTTCACAATCTTGTAGTTGTAATTTTGTGTGAGGTCCAATTAAAACTCTCCTAAGAACACTTTGACGATGTAGACAAAAGATTACTTAGTTGAGACTTAAAAAACCTTGATATGGATCAAAATATCCAGGATGAGTGGTGGCAGAAAGACATTTTTTCCTTCACGACCCCAAATAAGGTTGATCAGCCAATACGTGCCAGTTATTGAGAGGGAGGCTCGTCTAAAGGAGGCTTATCATCATCTTGTAACACGCGCAGGGCAGGGCCGACCAGGTCATCAAATTGACCATCATCAGAGGCGCGAAAGAAAATCCATAATGCGACGAATACTAACAATACGCTAAGCGGTATCAGCAGATATAAAGCCTCCATCATGCCGCCTTTCTCAGACGTAAAGCATTCACCACAACCACCGCCGAGCTCAATGCCATGCCAACACCAGAAATCCATGGATTAATCAAACCTAATGCTGCAGCAGGAATGGCAAGCGCATTGTAGAGGCTGGCCCAAATCAAATTTTGTCGAATAACCAACATGGTACGACGCGCAACATGCGCACTATTGCACAGGGAATCAATGCGACCATTCAGTAATACGGCATCTGCATGTGCCTGCGCCAAAGCAGCACCCGTTCCCATTGCAAACGACACATCCGCTGCGCGCAACACGGCGGCATCATTAATCCCATCCCCCACCATGGCAACCACAGCACCTGCCTCCTGTAATTGTTTTACGAAGGCCAACTTCTGATCTGGCAAACACCCACCCACACTCGTGGCGATCCCGAGTTGCTGCCCTACCTTATGCACTAAGGCCTCATGATCACCACTCAGCAGTGCAACTTTTTTACCTATTTTGTGAAAATAATCGACTGTTGCGACTGCTTCGGGCCGCAATCCATCATGCAAGGCAAAACAAGCCAACCACTTCCCACCTGCTCCCAAATAAACAGGCGTCATGCCATCAGGCACCGAGTGTGTAGGAGATAGGCCACTTAGCTCACCCACAAAACTCGCACTGCCAATGCGATATGGTTGTTTATCCAGCACACCTTCGACACCATGGCCAGGCAACTCCTGTACATGCTCAAGCTGCCAATCTAGCTGCGCAGCATTACTAAGATTTCTAGCCGCTTGCACGATGGCGCAAGCCAATGGATGCGCACTAGATGCATCCAAGGCAGCAGCCACTTGCAAACACACCGCTTCTTGCATCGTCCCCAGCACAACAATCTGTTGCAACACAGGATGCCCATACGTCAATGTCCCCGTCTTATCAAATACGATGTGCGTAGTACGGTGCAATGTTTCTATGGTCTGCGGCCCAGTCACCAATACCCCCTGACGTAGCAAATTGTCCGTTCCGGCAGCCAATGCCGTTGGGGTCGCAAGCGACAGCGCACAAGGACAAGACACCACGAGCACCGCAATCGCAATTGACCAAGCGCGTTCCGCACTACCTCCATCCAACCAGTACCAGACACCAAAGGTCGCCACTGCCAACACCAACAAAGCCAGTACAAACCAGGCTGCCACCTTATCCGCCCATTGTGCAATATGCGGCTTATCACGACCTGCTCGGTCTATCAATTTGATTAAATTCGATAAAGTGCTGTCCTGCGCACGTTGAGTAATACGAGCAATGATGCGATTGCCCACATTGATTGCACCACCTGGCAGCACATCGCCCACACGCTTCGCTACCGCAGCACTCTCACCACTCAGCAACGAAAGATCAAGCATGGTGTTGCCTTCCAATATCACACAATCGGCTGCGACCGCCTCACCAGGTTTAATCATCATCACCTGACCCGCTACTAATGTGCCAGCTTTTACCAGAATGCCATTTTGGCTCGCTGGGTAATCGTCTAATACAGTGGCTGAAGCTGGCAAACCATGCTGCAAGCGCTCCAATGCCGCCCCTGCTTTACGCCGTGCCCGCAACTCCAGATAACGACTACACAACAACAGAAAAATAAACATGGTGACGGAGTCGTAATACACATCGCCGCCTCCTTGAAAAGTGTTCAACACACTCGCCACAAAAGCAGCTGCAATGCCCAATGCAACTGGCACGTCCATACCCAAAACACGACTACGCAAGCTCACCCAAGCACCACGCCAGAATGGCAAAGCAGAATAAAAAACAGCAGGTGCCGTCAGTAACAAACTCGCCCAACGCATGAGTTGAGCCATGCTGTCATCCAATGTGCCATCCTTGGCCATGTAGGCAGGGGCCACATACATCATGACTTGCATCATCGACAAACCAGCGACAAATAGCTGACGCCCCAAAGTACGCGACGCCAAATTTTGCTGTTCGTTATGCCGATGAATATCATAGGGATAAGCTGCATAACCAATAGTATGTAACGCAGCCAAAATATCGCCAGGCCGACATTGTTCCGCATGCCAGCGAACATACAAGCGTTCAGTCGCCACATTAAGATGTGCACCTTGCACACCCGGCAATTGATGCAAGCGTCTCTCAATCAACCAAACGCACGCAGCACAACGAATGCCATCTACAGTAAAGGTGGATTCACGTTCTGTTTCGCTGAGTGCAAAACGTGGATCAGCATTGTCGTATAGCTGTAATTCAGGTGGCAGCACTTGCGCACCTTCAGCCGTGGTCGCATAAGCTGAACGATGCACATAATAGGACTCTTGCCCCAAATCCATAATCGTTTGGGCCACAGCCGTGCAACCAGGACAACACATGGCTTGCTCAACACCCGCAATACGCACTCGCCATTCTGGCTTTGCCCCTGATGGTATTGGCAGGCCGCAGTGGTAACAATCCGTTGATTGTGCAGATACAACAGTAGATGGCTCCACCACAAGATGATTCGTATCAGGCGCAGGGGAATTTAATGCTGTGGTGTCAGACATAAGTTACTCATCCAATGAGGTGTCAAACCACCAATGGCACGATATAGTCCTAACAAGCCAAAAGCGAGTACCAACAACCCACACACCCATCGCACAGGACGACGCTGTAAAGTACGTTGTAAGCGATCGCCCACCAAACCTAACCCCACCAACATAGGTAACGTACCCAATCCAAAAGCCAGCATAACCAGCGCACCATCAGCGGCAGAACCACTGAACATCGCTGTCAACAACACGCTGTAAACCATACCGCATGGCAACCATCCCCACAAAGCCCCTAAAAGAAAAGCCTGATGAAGATGGACAGTCGGCATCAATGATTTCATCATCGGCATCATGATAGGTTGAGCTAGTTGCCACAATACACGCCCACCGCGCTCTAACAAGGTCACTCCCTGCCAAACGTTCATGAGATACAGGCCCAGCGCTACCAACATCAAATTAGCCAGCCAATATAAGCCCAACTGCAGCCCAACTAGTGCACTCAAGGCCTGCGCCCAACTTGCCAAACCACCTGCCAATGCGCCAGCCATCATATAACTACCAATACGGCCCGCGTTATACGCCAGCACTTTGCTTAAAGTATGCGCCGGCGCTACAGCAACAATAGGGATCACCGTCTTATTCGGTGTAGTCATTTTGCTCGACAAAGCACCAACAATCCCACCGCACATCCCAATACAATGCACGCTGCCAGTAAGTCCAACAATCAGTAGCGGAATCAGTTGTACAGAATTCATCACAGACTCAATCAATCACGCGTTCATATCGTTTTGGAATAACGCAATGGACGCACCTCACCACCATGTGCAAGATATAAGTAGCGATCAAACACCATACAAATGTTACGGATCAACAAACGCCCTTTGGGACTCACCGTAATCCACTGAGAATCCACCTGTAACAAACCGTCATCCTCTAAGATTCTCAGCTTTTCCAATTCGGAAGCAAAGTAATCCGTAAAAGAAATAAGAAAAGACTGCTCAATAGAAGTAATCGACAATTCAAAGTTGCACATTAACTTTTGAATCAAAATACGACGCAGCAAATCATCATTTTCCAACTTAATGCCACGCACTACCGGCAAACGACCTTGATCCAGTTTTTCGTAATACCCTTCCAAGGTTTTTTCATTTTGACTATAAGTCGCTCCTACAGCGCTAATGGCGGATACGCCACAAGCAATCAACTCTGATTCAGCGCGAGTGGAATAGCCTTGAAAATTACGCTGCAAACGTCCCTGACGTTGTGCAATTGCCAATTCATCATCCGGCTTAGCAAAATGATCCATACCAATATAAACATAACCCGCTGCGCACAAACGACGGATACACAAAGCAAGAAGATCAAGTTTTACGGCTGGAGTAGGCAGATCTGCTTCTGCAATACGGCGCTGCGGCTTGAATAAATGCGGCAGATGCGCGTAGTTATACAAAGCAATACGATCTGGGTTGGCATCAATCACCTTATCCAGGGTCTGCTCAATACTGTGCATGGTTTGCTTGGGTAAGCCATAAATCAGATCAATACTAATCGAGCGAAAACCAGCAGCACGTGCTGCCTCCATCACCGCACGTGTTTCTGCTTCTGGCTGAATGCGATTAACTGCTTTCTGCACGTCGGGATCAAAATCCTGTACGCCCAAGCTGATACGATTGAATCCCTGATTACGCAATGAATGCACGCGCTCTACACTAACAGTACGGGGATCAATCTCAATCGAATATTCACCCTGCTGATCCGACACAAAATCAAAACTGGCACGCAAATGCGCCATCAAATCTGACATCTGCGTATCGCTTAGATAAGTAGGCGTCCCCCCACCAAAATGTAGTTGCTCCAATTTGCCCATACCCGCAAACAAGCGCCCCTGCATATCGATTTCTTGTTTCAAATAATCAATATATTTGGCAGCCTTACTGTGATCTTTGGTAACAATCTTATTGCAACCGCAGTAGTAGCACACCGTATCGCAAAATGGAATGTGGATATACAACGACAAAGGACGCACACTACGCCGCATACGCAGGCTAGCCACCGCCTCCAACAACTGACTATAACCAAAACCTGCCTGAAAATGATCAGCTGTCGGATAAGACGTATAACGAGGCCCAGACTGACTCAGCTTACCAATCAAGGCAGCATCGAATTCTACGGACGGGAAAGCAGGGCCAGCACTACTTAAAATAGTATTCATGATCAAGCTACGATGCACTGCAATGTGCTGAGGTTGACGGACGGCGAGATCACTGAATGATGACGACACATGTTATCTCTCCAAATAGGGAATCGCTCCGCTGCAATGAGAGCCATAACAGTGTACGAAGAGTGTGACTGATTTTTATTGATCTAAATCAAAAACCACAAGATTGCTTATTTTTAATAATCCTTAACCAGTCCAGTTCGAATGTTGTTTCAATACCAAGTTGCTTATTCGTGGCGATAGAACTTGGTGGTGGTATTTGGTGTGGCAGGACAAGTCTTTCGCAAGTACCCAGATGCACCCGACGTTATCTTGTACCAATTCAAGTCACCCGAGGTAGATGATTGCCCGTAGCACTTTCTGGTTTCAACTAGTTTCTTGAGTTGGCTGTCCGCATATTCATACCTGGTAGCGTACGCGTTGGCTGCCTAAGGAATACCCACGAGCACACCAACAGCACTAGCGATAGAGAAAAATTTCCAAAATATATTCAAAGTCGATTTTTTCATGTTGATTCCTCATTAATTGCAGCATAAGGCCAGGATTGCCGGTTGATTTTCTTCTCAATGACATTACTCACATCTAAATGCACATTTTTAACGCATGAAATTCCATGGTACGCCTATTGACCTCATAAAAATATTAAATTTATTGCAATAATTAAACCTTGATGCGAAAACATTTGCCATTTCGCTTCAATCGTATCAGCAGACAAATCAGCTCCACGACCCCATTCTCTTGCGACACACGCCTTACTTTGGATACATCCAACGCATCAGTGATATCAATGTTTTGATCAAAATCCCAATCGATCGAAATCTTTAGCTTTTTTCACAGAGCATTACCTCCCCACATCGTGCGCGGTGGACTGAAATCAATCATTTAAGACAAATTAGGCGCCAACCACTGCTCCACCTCTTCCTTACTCACCCCACGCCGCGCCGCCATGTCGCTGACTTGATCATCACCAATTTTCCCCACATTGAAATACTTCGACTCCGGATGAGCGAAATAAAACCCACTTACTGCGGCACCGGGATACATCGCGAAGGATTCGGTGAGTTGCATGCCGATTTCATCACAGTGCAAAAGTTTAAACATGTCAGCTTTGACGGTGTGTTCTGGGCAGGCGGGGTAGCCGGGGGCGGGGCGGATGCCTTGGTACGCTTCTTTGATTAGCTCGGCGTTGGTGAGTTGCTCGCTGTTTGCGTAGCCCCATAAATCTTTGCGTACGTATTCGTGCAGGTATTCAGCGTAGGCTTCGGCCAAGCGGTCGGCTAGGGATTTGAGCATGATGCTGCTGTAGTCGTCGTGTGCGTCTTCGAAACGTTTTTCGTATTTTTCTATGCCTAAACCAGCGGTGACGGCGAATAGGCCGATGTAGTCTTGGATGCCGGATGCTTTGGGAGCGATGAAGTCGGCCAGGCATTGGTTGGGGCGAGCGACGCCGTCGATGACGGGTTTTTCGGTTTGCTGGCGTACGCCGTAGTAGGTGAAAGCGACCGCGGTTCTGCTTTCATCGGTATAGATTTCAATATCGTCGTCGTTGACGGTGTTGGCAGGGAGTAAGGCGATGACGCCATTGGCGGTCAACCAGCGACCAGCGATGACTTTTTTCAGCAAATCCTGGCCTTCTGCGAAGACCTTGCTGGCGGCTTCACCCACCACTGCATCGGTCAAAATGGCGGGGTAAGGCCCGGCTAAATCCCAAGTTTGGAAGAATGGGCCCCAATCGATGTATTCGGCGATGGTGGCTAAATCCACGTTTTTAAACACGCGACGACCGATCAATTTGGGTTTGACTGGCGCTTGCTGACCATCAAATGCCAGTTGCATTTTATTCTTGCGTGCTGCGGCCAAAGTCAGCATGGGCGTGGCTTTTTTGTTGGCGTGCTGTTCACGAATGCGAACATAATCAGCCGCAATTTCTGCGATGTATTGATCTCGGGATTCTGGCGTCAGCAAGGATTGCGCCACGGATACCGAGCGCGAGGCGTCGGGTACGTACACCACTGGGCCTTCGTAATTGGGTGCAATTTTGACTGCAGTATGCGCACGTGAGGTGGTGGCGCCCCCAATCAGCAAAGGCATTTTCAAACCACGGAAGTAGGGATCGCGCTGCATTTCCTTAGCGACATAAGCCATTTCTTCCAACGATGGCGTGATCAAGCCAGACAAGCCAATGATGTCAGCCTTTTCTGCTTTGGCCATGGCTAAAATTTCCGAGCACGGCACCATCACGCCCATGTTGACGACTTCAAAGTTGTTACATTGCAAGACAACCGAGACAATGTTTTTGCCGATGTCGTGCACATCGCCTTTGACGGTGGCGATCACCATTTTGCCTTTGGGTTTGGCCACGATGCCAGTTCTTTTTTCTTCCTGTAATTTTTCTTCTTCGATGTACGGAATCAAATGCGCGACCGCTTGCTTCATGACACGAGCGGATTTCACCACTTGCGGCAAAAACATTTTGCCCTGGCCAAACAAGTCGCCGACGATGTTCATGCCATCCATCAACGGGCCTTCAATCACGTGGATAGGGCGACCACCGCTACGGAGCAATTCTTGCCGGGCTTCTTCGGTATCTTCGACTATCCATTGCGTGATGCCATGCACCAGCGCGTGCGCCAGGCGTTTTTGGACAGATTCGTTGCGCCATTCCAGGTTTTGCTCTTCTTTTTTGCCACCCGCTTTCAAGCTGCTGGCGATTTCTATCATGCGCTCGGTGGCGTCAGGACGTCGATTGAGCACCACGTCTTCCACTCGTTCGCGCAGCTCGGATTCTAATTCGCTATACACGCCGACCATACCCGCATTGACGATACCCATGGTCATGCCAGCCTGAATGGCATGGTACAAAAACACGGTGTGAATGGCTTCCCGCGCTGGGTCATTGCCACGGAAAGAAAAACTGACGTTGGATACGCCGCCAGAAATCTTGGCGTAGGGCAAATTCTCTTTGATCCAACGAGTGGCATTGATGAAATCAACGGCGTAGTTGTTATGCTCTTCAATCCCAGTGGCGATGGCAAAAATATTGGGGTCAAAAATAATATCTTCCGGCGGGAAAGCGATTTTATTTGTCAACAAAGTGTATGCACGCTGGCAAATTTCAATTTTGCGTTCATACGTATCCGCCTGACCTTTTTCATCAAAAGCCATCACGATCACAGCGGCGCCATAACGACGACATAGCAATGCCTGGCGTAAAAATTCCTCTTCACCTTCTTTCAAGGAAATCGAATTGACAATCGCCTTACCTTGTACACATTTCAAGCCGGCTTCCAACACCGACCATTTAGAAGAATCCAACATGATGGGCACGCGTGAAATATCGGGCTCCGAGGCAATCAAGTTCAAAAAGCGCGTCATGGCAGCCATTGAATCCAACATGGCTTCATCCATATTGATATCAATGACTTGGGCACCATTTTCCACCTGCTGACGCGCCACGCTCAAAGCCTGGTCGTATTCCTCATTCAAAATCAAACGCGCAAACGCTTTTGAACCCGTGACGTTGGTGCGCTCGCCTACATTCACAAATAACGTTTCAGGATTAATGACGAAAGGCTCCAGACCAGATAACTTCATGTCATGGTCAGCAACAGGCAGCGCACGCGGTGCAATGGTAGAAACCACATTGGCAATGGCTCGAATATGAGCGGGTGTGGTGCCACAACAGCCACCAACCATATTCACAAAACCGCTTTCTGCAAAATCCTGCAACAAAGAAGATGTATCTCTAGGCGTTTCATCAAAGCCGGTATCCGACATCGGATTGGGCAAACCGGCGTTGGGATAAATGCAGACAAAAGTATCAGCAATTTTGGACAATTCTTCCGCATAAGGCCGCATCAACGCTGCGCCCAAGGCGCAATTCAAACCGATGGTCAAAGGCCGCGCATGGCGCACTGAATGCCAAAATGCTGGCACAGTCTGGCCTGACAAAATACGCCCAGAAGCATCGGTCACCGTACCGGAAATCATCAGCGGCAAACGTGCTTTGTCTGGATTTTCAGCAAAGTAAGTATCAATCGCAAACAAAGCCGCTTTGCAATTTAAGGTGTCAAAAATCGTTTCCACCAGCAACACATCGACACCACCATCGACCAAACCACGGGTTTGTTCTAAATAAGCCGCCACCAATTGATCAAAAGTAATATTCCGCGCTCCCGGATCATTCACATCCGGTGAAATCGACGCTGTCTTAGGCGTAGGCCCCAATGCCCCAGCAGCAAAACGCGGCTTGTCTGGCGTTGAATATTTATCGCAAGCAGCACGCGCCAATTGTGCTGCCACCACATTCATTTCATAAGCCAGATGTCCCATGTGGTAATCATCCTGCGCAATGCTAGTGGCACCAAAGGTATTGGTTTCAATTAAATCCGAACCTGCCGCCAAATATTGCTCATGGATTTCACGAATGATGTGCGGTTGGGTCAGGGTCAGTAATTCATTATTCCCCTTAACAAACAACTCGCGCGAACCCGCTGATGCGGGTGCCACAAAATCAGCAAAACGCCCATTTGGGCCACCGCGATAATCCTCTTCGGTCAATTTGTATTGCTGGATCATGGTTCCCATCGCGCCGTCCAATACCAAAATGCGACGCGACATAGCGTCGCGCAACAGTGCTTCGGTTTTGGCAGAATCAGTAGGTGATGAAGGGGAAGGGGAAATGACAGACGGTTTCATATGGATTCGATTCGATGTGATTCTTTACGTTTTTTACTTTTTAAAAACAAAAAACCCGATCAAGCCGGAAAGCTGTCGGGTCGTTCTTCCGTATTACAGCATTATGCCATTATGTGCAACGAAGTCGGGTACTGGATTTACGCCCAGAGCATAATGAAAAAACAACTAAGAAAATCTATAAGGCGCTGACAACAAGGATAAATTCATTCTTGTTTGAGCAATATTGGCATGCGCGACATAATCGCGTGTGTTGTGCTCGGCAAAATCTAGAATAGTCATTACTTCACGAATATTGCATATTTCTTTCCCTTCTGGGAGATGGGTCATATTCGATAACGCTTGCACGATATTTTTTGTGAGCAATATTGAAGAATCATCATCTATACGCACAAGATTAAATAAACGGAGAAGTACATCCAAAACAGCAGGGTGCGCGAATATCTTCTGGTTCCTCGCATTTTTGTGGGTAATCACGGCAATAGCCCAGGAGATGTCTTTTGCAAGTCTTATCGAAACAGTTTGACGTCCGATCAAACAAAGAACATTTCGCATCGTGATACACGTGTGCTGATTTCTATCAGGGTCATGAAAAAATCGCTTAATAGCACGAACAATTACAGACCTAAATTCATTTAAATTGGTGTGATGAGTCGGATTTTCATGAAAAAACCTCATTAAATCGGGGCAACTTGCAACAAAAAATTTGATTGCCTTTTCATCAACAATTGCCTCCATTTTTAGCAAAATCATGATGTCTTTCACCAAGGAAAAATCATTGTTCATCCTTGAGATACAAAGATCATAAACATTGTTTTTTTCCCCAGAATTGATAACTTCTTGTGCACGATAAAGCAAATTATGCGAATTATGCGAATTGTCTGGAGCATCTAATGCCATAAAAAAACGCGTCATTTTAAAAAACAATTCACGAGCAATATAAGAGTAATCATCATGACGCACGCATTGCGCCGGATTAGCCTTCTTCTCCACTAAAAAGCTAGCCAACCCCTCATTTTCTTGCAAAATTGCCAAGTCAAGCAGCGTAGCAATTTTTTTATCAGAGTCATAGATAAGGCTATTAATTTCGAAATTTGGTTTTGATAACCACTTCTCTATGACTTGCTTTTTTGTTTTAAGCGATTGATTCACATCCTCTAGCACTTCAATATCACGTGCTTCGGTCCTGACCTGAGATGTTAGCCAAGGCATAAGCTGTGCAGCACTCAACATAAATATACTTTCAAAATGATCAACAAAAAAGCCACAAGACAACATTACTCCCATCCATTCAGACATAGAACGAGAACAAAATAACAAAAAGCAAAAATACAAACTTAATGTAACGCTTTAAAAACCACGCTAACTCACGGTTTCATAAGCATTTTTTATAATATCCACAAATGCTGTGGATAACTTTGTTGATAATTGCCTCTTGACATGCCAGAACGCTAGTCTTTATGCGGCTTCCAACAAAATGCTCAAATCAGAAGCAAAAAATAATTCCTTTAAAATCAATGGGTTATAAATTCCTCAAGAACAAGTACAAAAAATAATATAAATTTTATTGATGGATTAATTTTGTGCAT
>JAGKXB010000050.1 GCA_021151485.1 Oxalobacteraceae bacterium
GCCATTGGTCAGATCACTGATATTCAAATTTTAGGTGGTGCCGCAAACGCTGGTGTCCGCCTTTCCATCGCAGCAGGCAGTTTGCCTATGGACGATGTGCGTTTAGGCGATTCGATTGCCATTAACGGCGCCTGCATGACCGTGGTGGAAAAAACTGCTCAAGGTTTTATCGTCGATGTGTCACGTGCCAGCTTGGATTGCACCGTAGGATTGGATCACCTGCATGAAGTCAATCTCGAGAAAGCATTGACCCTAGCCGACAGGCTGGGCGGCCATTTGGTATCTGGTCACGTCGATGGCTTGGGTGGAGTCCACAAATTCGCACCAGTGGGCGAGTCATGGGAGTTAGTCATTGATGCTCCGCAATCGTTGGCGAAATATCTGGCCTATAAGGCCTCTGTCGTGGTGAATGGTGTCGCGCTGACTATCAATCACATCCTGGATATTGATGAATCCTCAACGTCGGAAAATGCAGTAAATGTGACCAATGCGGTTTGCCGTTTCTCCATCAACATCATTCCCCACACCATGGCTGTTACTACGTTAAAACATCTGCAATCTGGCGATTTGGTCAATCTTGAAGTGGATTTGATTGCTCGTTATGTGGAGCGGATGTTGTCTTTGTCTGTGACTGAAAATCATTGATTTTCAGCCTCCATTAACGTATTTGTACTGAAGTTAATAATACGTCATCTTGGTCTCTCCGACAGGAATCGAACCTGTATCCCACGCTTAGGAGGCATGTGCACTATCCATTGTGCTACGGAGAGGGTGACATTGGTGTTCAAAAATTAGAACGAGCAGGCATTATAACTGAGCTTGGCGGCGGATAAAATCCGATTTCCATTCTAATGTTATCTGTTGTCGCGGCATAGACTTGCATCTTGGCATGCCCGTACAATGCGGGCTTTCTTTTTCCCCATCCAAATATTTAAATTTTATGGCAGTCATTTCTCTTTCTGATGCACAACTGGCGTTCGGCCATGTTGCGTTGCTTGATCACGCTGATTTTTCATTGGAAACAATGGAGCGCGTTGGTTTGATTGGACGTAACGGTACGGGCAAATCTTCTTTGTTAAAAATTATTGCCAAAACATCTAAGCTGGACGATGGTTTGCTGGTCATGCAGCAAGGAGTCAAGATTGCATATGTGGAGCAAGAGCCACAATTTTCGCCAGACATGTCGGTGTTTGATGCTGTTGCGGCAGGTATTGGGGATTTTCAAGCTTTGCTGAACGAATACGATGCATTAACCACGCAGTTTGGCGGTGACGATGATGACGCTTTGATGGACAGGATGCATGAAATCCAAGTCAAATTAGACGCCGCTGATGCTTGGAATATCAAGCATCGGGTGGAAACGACATTGGATCGGTTGAATTTGCAGGGAGCCGCTTTGATGGGCGCCTTATCGGGTGGGATGCAAAAACGGGTGGCATTGGCTTGTGCACTGGTCAGTGCCCCGGATGTATTACTGTTGGATGAGCCGACTAACCATTTAGATTTTAGTTCGATTCTTTGGCTGGAAAATCTGCTGCGCGATTACAGAGGAAGTGTCCTGTTTATCACGCATGATCGTAGTTTTTTGGATAATGTGGCAACCCGTATTATTGAGCTTGATCGTGGCAAATTGACCTCTTTTCCAGGTAATTTCAGTACTTATCAAACGCGTAAAGCAGAACAATTGGTGAACGAAGAAGTCGAAAATGCCAAGTTTGATAAATTTTTAGCACAAGAAGAAGTGTGGATACGTAAAGGCGTTAAAGCCAGGCGCGTGCGTGATGAAGGACGTGTTAAAAGATTAGAAGCGTTGCGTGTCGAACGTGCTCAGCGTCGTGAGCGACAAGGCCAAGTCAAACTGGATGTGTCTGCGGGAGAGCGTTCAGGCAAGATCGTCGCTGAACTGGAAAATGTCAGTAAGCATTATGGGGAAAAGAAGATTGTGCAGAACTTTACCGCCACGATTTTACGTGGCGACAAAGTTGGTTTGATCGGCACCAATGGGGCAGGGAAGACTACGTTACTGAAGTTAATTTTAGGGCAAGAGCAAGCGGATGCCGGCACAATCAAGTTAGGCACCAAGTTGCAAATTGCGTATTTTGATCAAATGCGTATGCAATTGAATGAGGAAGCCAATTTGCTGGATACCATTTCTCCTGGAAGTGATTGGGTGGAGGTCAACGGTCAGCGTAAGCATGTGATGACTTATTTGAATGACTTTTTATTTGCGCCAGAACGCGCTCGCTCGCCAGTGAAATCGCTTTCGGGTGGTGAACGTAATCGTTTGTTGCTAGCACGCTTATTTGCTAAACCTGCCAACGTGTTGGTGTTGGATGAGCCAACGAATGATCTGGATATCGAAACGCTGGAGTTACTAGAGGAGTTATTGGAAGAGTATGAAGGCACCGTGTTTTTGGTGAGCCATGATCGTACCTTTTTGGACAACGTAGTCACTCAAGTGATTGTTTCGGAAGGGAATGGTGCATGGCGCGAATATGTCGGTGGTTATACAGATTGGGAGCGGATGCGCCCAACGAATACTGTACAAGTAAGTGCTACTCAGGGAACGGTAAAGACGCCAACACAAATATCAACATCAACTAAGACAGCAACGACAATCAAACAAAAAAAGTTGAGTTATAAAGAGCAGCAAGAGCTTGTGCAATTGCCAGTATTGATCGCCAATTTGGAGGCAGAGCAAAAGGCGATTTCTGACAAGTTATCCGATCCAGATTTGTATAAAAATCAAGCTAATGAAGTTAAACAACTTCAATCTCGATTTGCTGAAATTGATTTGTTGTTATTGGAAAATTTAGAGAAATGGGAGTTAATTGAAGCGCGTGGCAAAGATTAGTCGTATTGGTTTACATGATTGAGCATCCTTTTTATATTTCCTTTGATAAATATTTTTCTTGACTATATAAACAGTTTTTTGGATACTTTTGGGCAAGATGTTCGATAATAAATCGATAATGAGATTGTCAATATGATTGAATGTATCAAAACTAGATTGAATTTCAAAAAGAAATTTTATCGTTATGGTTTTCCTTTTGCTGCCTTGCTTTCTTTGTGTACTCCTCCTGTCGTGGCGGGGGGCGAGGAGGATTTTCGTGACAAGTTAATTTCATTGGGCACAGCATCGGCTAGTGGTAGTTTTTATCCTATTGGTTCTAAAATTTGTGCACTGGTCAATCAAGAGAGAAGAACGAGTTTGTTGCGTTGTGTGGCATATCGCACAGTGGGTGCCGAATACAATCCCAAAGCAGTGTCTCATGGTGAGTTGACAATGGGAATGACTGGTTCTGATATCGCTTATGCAGAATCTATGGTCAAAAATAATGACGCTGATCCAAATAACGATCTGCGTGCTGTGATGTCTTTGTATGCCACACCAGTTCTTATTATTGCTAGGCGTGAAGCAAAAATAGTCGACACGTCGCAGTTAGCTGGCCATGCTATCAATTTGGGTAATCGTGGCTCTGGGCAGCGTACCATCGTTGAAGGATTGTTGAAGAATTTAGGATTGAAAGAAAGCGATTTTTCGTCCGTTAGTCAATTGGGAACCGCGCAAGTAACGGATGCTTTTTGTAAGGGTAAAGTCGATATCGTAGTTCAAGCTTTGGGGAATGGGGCGCCTTTTTATCGACGTTTGATAGAAGAGTGTGGTGGCCGTATTGTTCCTATTTCTGAATCCTTGATAAATAAAGTTATTACAGCGAATCCACTAATGACGCGTCTTTCTATACCTGGTGGAACGTATTTTGGTCATCCTGATAACATTGTGTCTTTTGGATATAAAGCAATACTTGTGACACGTAAAAACGTGAGTGATGAGTCTATTTCTCGTTTTGTATCTATTGTCATGAGTAAGCTTGACGAATTAAAAAAATTTGATCCTGCGTTACGTGATTTGAGTAAAGACGACATGTTTAAAGATGGCATCACCATTCCTTTACATTCTGGTGTACTTAAATATTTACAAAATAGAAGCTTGGTTCTGCCTTATGTTGATTAATTCAATTAAATCTGTTTGTGTCGATAAGTCATTAATGCGTATATTGCCCAAAAAATCTGCTTTGCAACTTGCGGTAGCAACTGCAGTATTGATTTTTACACAAATTCCTGTATCTGCCGCCTCTAATTGGTCTTTTGATTCAGACTCAAATTTGGGTATTGGTACTGTGCGTCCTTTTGGTGTAGATCTTTCTAAATTATTAGCTTCGGTACCTAAAGATCGCGTTAATAGCGAACATAAGGTTAAAGCGATAAAAGCAATTGAATTGGCAAGTCAGGGTCGTCTTGAAGAGGGTTCATCGCAAATGAATGCGGCTCTTCAGTTAGATCCAACTAATTCGTATTTGCAATTTTTTAATGCATTTATCTATCATTTGATGGCTCAAAGTGGTGATGCACAGATGTTAGATTTGGCAGAGCAAGGCTATGGTTTATCAATCAAATTTGATCAATCTAATTGGATTGCACATTATTTCTTGGGATTGCTGCATTTTGAAAAGCGTAATTATCGTGCGGCCAAGAAAGAATTAGCTGAAGTGTTGCTGTTTCGAGAGGATGATGAAGAGGTACTGTTTCGTATGGTTGCAGCCTCTTATTATTCTGGTGATCCTGTGACTGCAGCGGTGTGTATTGATCGTTTGCGTCGTTTAAATCACAATGATCCGCAAATTTTACGTTTGTCTGCAATTATTTATGCTGCACTTGGTCGACCTAATGAGGCGCAAAATTCGCTTTCTTTGTACCAAGCGACGAATCCTGACCCCGATGAGTTTAAGCGTACCAAAGAGCGTGTTCGTCATTGGGCAGTTGTACGTGGAGAGTCAAAGTCTCAGGAGGATTCGACGGTTTTGATGACGAGTAAAGTGCCTTTGTCTGTGCCAAGGTTTATTAAAACACAAATGCCTGTGGATGCTAATAGTGTGGCGGTAGATGGTGTGCCTTCGAGTAGTGATACCCCGTCGGATGGTAGTGGGATTCAGTCGGATTCTGGTGTTGCTGCAGTGCAAAATGATAGTGCAGCACTAGCTGTTATGACGCAAGCTGTGCCAGCACCAGCACCAGCACCAGCACCAGCACCAGCACCAGCACCAGCACCAGCACCAATACCGCAGGCTATTGTGCCTTCAACAAATACGATGGCTACAACCAATGACACGGCGTCTGGGACAAAACTTCCCAATGATCAGCGCATGGTTTTGGTTGATGTTGTTATCATGAAAACAGAGGACACGCTTGGGACTCGCAAGGGAGTAAATTTGCTAAGTGCATTGACACTGCAATTTGGTACTAAAGATGGTGTTGCTGGTTTTTCCAAGACTTTTACTTCTACATCAACCGGTGATAGTAGCAGTGAAAGTAGTGTTTTGACGCGTGCTATTAATATTCCTGCCCTGACTTACTCCTTAAATATCGCCAATTCCAATAGTAATCTGAATGAAGTATTAGCGCGACCAACACTGGCAGCATTGCATGGTGTTAAATCTGAGTTTTTTTCTGGCTCACAGTTAAGCGCTGCTGTGGTGTCTTCTGGAACATCTGGTGGTAATCCCGTTGCAATTGAAAAAGAAATCGGCGTTAAGTTGGGAATCACGCCGACTTTTATGGACGGTGGAAAAATAAAGTTGGTTGTCGATGCACAACGTACTTATCTAAAGGCCCCTAGCCCAGACGTTCAGTTTACCTACAAAATTGATATGTCTAAAATTATGGTCAATGCTAATGTGGTCATGAATTTTGGTGAGACTCTAGTGCTAGGTGGGTTAAGTGAAAAAGAGGTTTCCAGAGTACGTGATGGCGTCCCGGGTTTGCAAAGTATTCCTGGTGTACAGTATTTATTTTCGAACCAAAACACATCTGATTTTCAGCGTTCAGTGTTAATGCTGATTACGCCAAGAATGCCTCAGTACACTTATCGCTCTGATGAAGTAATTGCAAGTGAGGGAGAGGCTGGTGATGATTCTGCAAGCATGAAAGAGCTGCGGGCACGTTATGGCGATTGGTTTAAACCTTATCCAAATATGGCTTCGGTATTTAACCATTTAAATGTCTCTTCAATTTACCGTGAATTTAGAACTGGCGATGTCACATTGGAAAAATGGGATAGGCAGGAGACTGCACTTGATCGTCTAAAAATGGCGCTTAATTTCCTTGTTTATTAATTAATGATGATAAATAT
>JAGKXB010000051.1 GCA_021151485.1 Oxalobacteraceae bacterium
ATTTTATTCATTTTTGGTTGCGTGGCCGGGAGTTGGGAATTGCCAAGGAATTTGGTGATTATTGCCTGGAATTTAAGGCGGCGTTGATGGAGCGGTTTTCGAGCAATGCTGAAGCACGAATGAATTATGCCTTTCATCTTGATGCTGGCCGTTATGCAAGCTTCTTGCGCGCACGTTCTGAATCTCGTGGCGTAAAACGAGTAGAAGGTAAAATTGCCAAGGTAAACCTGAATTCCGACTCCGGGTTTATTGCATCACTGGACTTGGAATCGGGTCAGAAGATTGAAGGTGATTTATTTATCGATTGTACTGGTATGAGGGCGCTATTAATCGAGCAAGCGCTACACACAGGCTACGAAGACTGGGATAAATGGTTACCCTGCAACCGCGCGATTGCTATTCAAACCGAATCGACTGGGCCTGCATTGCCCTATACGAGATCAGTAGCGCATCATGCAGGCTGGCGTTGGAAAATCCCTTTGCAGCACAGAGTTGGAAATGGCGTGGTTTATTCCGCTGAGCATATGTCTGAGGAAGAAGCGAAACAGCTACTGCTCTCAAGTGTTGACGGAAAAGTGCTTACTGAGCCGAACATCATTAAATTCCGAACAGGTCGACGCAAAAAGGGATGGAATAAAAACTGTATCGCGGTCGGTCTTTCGGCCGGCTTTTTGGAACCTTTGGAATCCACCAGTATTCACATGATCATGACCGCTGTTACGCGCCTTTTGCAATTGTTTCCCCAAGGCGAAATCAAGCAGACACTAATTGATGAGTACAATGCGCAAGCCGAAAGTGAGGTTACTCGTATAAGAGACTTCATCATACTGCACTACAAAGCAACCGAGCGCGATGACAGTTCCTTTTGGCGCTACTGCAGGGATATGGAAGTGCCCGAAGAACTGGCGCACAGAATGAGACTATTTAAAGAGCATGCAAAGTCATTCCAGGTTGAAGGTGAATTATTTCGCCTGGATTCCTGGACTCAAGTCATGCTTGGTCAAGGAATTACTCCAACTTCCTATCATCCAATAGTTAGGTTGATGTCGAGGCAAGAATTACAACACTTCTTGACAACAATTGCCGCAGATGTTGATAAAAATATTGCTATGATGCCCCACCATCATGACTTTGTGAATAAATATTGCACCCAAAAAATCATGATGAATGAGTGATGTAGCCATGTCTGAAGCCTGGGTGCCGGAATTACATTCTGAACTAACTTATAAATACAGCTTGGTTGGTCATGAAAATACGCCGGTACTGATTATTGATAATTTTTTGCGTGACGCGCATTGGTTGGTCGAGTTTTGTAAGCGTAATAATGATTTGAGTGCGGTTGACAACTTCTATCCAGGGCATCGTATGGTTGCACCCAAGCTGTATATTCATGCAATTAATAATTTCCTGGCGGAGCTGCTAAAAAATATTTTTGAATTGCCGCAAGAAAATATCGCAGGTGGAAAAGCGTTGTATTCCCTGGTGTTAACACCCCCTGAGCTTTTAGAGATTGCGCAATGCCTTCCGCATGTGGATTCCTATTTGGCGGGGGACTTGGCCTGTGTTCACTATTTGTGTGGTAGTGATAAAGGTGGGACGTCGTTCTATCGACACAAAAAAACGGGTTATGAGAAATTAACGTCCGCCAATGTCGATAGCTACCGACGGTCAGTGGTGGAAGAGGGCGCTTTTGCACTTCAAAAAAAAACTTACATGAATGGATCAAATTGTTATTTCGAACAAATTGCATCAGTTGATGCAATGTTTAATCGTATGGTCGTTTACCCTTCCAATATTTTGCACTCAGGTAATATCGCCCCGGATTTTCAGTTTGATCCCAATCCGGAGACTGGCCGGTTAACGCTGAATTCCTTTATTTTTTGCAAACGAGACTAAATACTCCCTCTTGTGTCTGCCAAGGCGGCAGCTTCACTGCGCTGATATTCCCCTATTTGTTTCACTGTGGGAAGTTTCACCAAATTCAGGTGTGGCGCCGGCACTTGTTAGCTATAGGGCGCCCCGAGTAATATGCTGAACCCTACGACACTAAAGCTCTTTTTTATAACAATAGCGGTTCAATACTATGGCCAAACACGTTCTTCTTAATAATATTACGCATAAAGACCTCAAAGTTATCACTGATTATGCGGCAGCTTACGGTGATGATGTGGGCAGTACCCTGACCTTTCCTACTGAATATGCCGATGTGCATCGCGAATACCCCATCCTGTTTCAGAAAAATGAAAATACCGGCAAGTTCCAGTCGATAGTTTTGCTGGGGCTGAAAAGTGATGAAAACCTGTTTCTGGATGGCGCTGGTGGCTGGAAAGCCAATTATGTGCCTGCTGTGGTTGAGCGCGGCCCATTTTTGATTGGTTTCCAGGATCAAAGCCGCGATGGTGGGAGCGAGCGTGCACCCGTTGTACATGTGGATGTAGAAAGTCCTCGCATCAGTAATTCCGACGGTAAAGCAGTGTTTTTGGATCACGGTGGCTTGAGTCCCTATTTGGATAAAATTTCGCAATTGTTGAATCGTATTTATGAAGGTATGCAAGTGAGCGATGCCATGTTTGCCGCCTTTACCGAGTTGGATTTGATTGAGCCGGTGAATCTGGAAATTGCCTTGAATGATCGCGAAACCTATCGCTTGAGCGGTAACTACACTATCCATCGTGAAAAACTTGCTAATTTGAACGGGGCTGATCTTGAGCGGCTCAATCGTTCCGGCTTTTTGCGCTGTGCATTTTTAGCGGTGGAGTCTCTTGGAAATATTCAGCATTTGATTAAGTTAAAAGGAAGTCGCGGATAATTTCATCCGCTTTTGCCTCTACAAAAAATATAAATGATGTCTGAAATACAGCGTTCTCCGGGACGTTACACAATCACTGCCCATACTATCTGTATTAATCGCGTATTAATAAATTGGCTCTGGAGTTCCTCGTGCAAGCAAAACCGGTAAAAAAATTGGTGATCGCCGGAGGTGGTACCGCTGGCTGGATGGCCGCTGCTGCCTTCTCCAAAAAATTTGGCGAGCTGCTGGATATAACCATTGTTGAATCCGAAGAAATTGGAACTGTAGGTGTTGGTGAAGCTACCATTCCTCCTATGCGAGTATTTCACAAGCTACTTGGCATCGACGAGCAGGAATTTATGCGCGCAACCAGCGCGACGTTCAAACTGGGTATTTCGTTTGAAAACTGGGGTCGAGACGGCGATAGGTATATTCACTCCTTCGGTAAAACCGGTAAAGAAACCTGGTTGGGAGATTTTCATCATTTTTGGCTGTACGCCCAAAAATTGGGGTTAACCGAATTTGAGTTCGGCGATTTTTGTCTGGAGTTAAAGGCTTGCCTCGCTAATAAATTTGCCTTGGGCCCAAACCTGGATATCAATTACGCCTATCATCTGGATGCCTCGCGCTACGCAAAATTTTTGCGCGCCATGAGCGAAAAAAATGGTGCAAAGCGTGTTGAAGGAAAAATTATTGAAGTAAAACAAGATTATGATTCCGGATTTATTACGGCACTGGTGTTAAATTCCGGGGCGTTGATTGAAGGTGATTTCTTTATTGATTGCTCAGGCTTTCGCGGCTTGCTAATCGAGCAAACCCTGCGTACCGGTTATGAAGATTGGTCGCAATGGTTGCCCTGCGATACGGCGCAAGCTGTTCAAACAGAATCGGTTGGCCCCGCTGTGCCCTACACTCGTTCAATCGCACATCACGCCGGTTGGCGCTGGCGAATTCCATTGCAACATCGCGTCGGCAATGGTTTGGTCTATTGCAGCAATTTTATGAGCGATGATGAAGCGCGCACTACCTTGCTCAGCAAGGTTGAAGGTAAAACTCTAATAGAGCCACGCGTGATTAAATACCGCACTGGCCGCCGTTTAAAAAGCTGGAATAAAAACTGCGTCGCATTGGGGCTCGCTAGTGGTTTTATTGAGCCGCTCGAATCAACGAGTATCCATTTGTTTATGATGGGTATCACCCGCATCATGCGCTTATTCCCGTTTAATGGTGTAGAACAATCTTTGATAAATGAATTTAACCGCGAAGCTTTGGAAGAAATTCAAAGTATTCGCGATTTTATTATTTTGCACTACAAAGCCACTGAGCGCGATGACACACCTTTCTGGCGCTACTGCAAAAATATGGAAATACCTGATTCATTGGCGCAACGCATGGAATTGTTCAAAAAAACTGGCCATGCCTACCAGGATCCGGGCGAATTATTCCGTATTGATTCCTGGACGCAAGTCATGCTTGGCCAGCGCATAATGCCAGAGCAATACCACCACATTGCACACTTAATGTCGAAAGAAGAATTGCAGCAATTCTTCACCAAAATGCGTTCGGTAATTAATCAACAGGTTGAGAAGCTGCCGCACCATGAAGAGTTTGTGCAAACGTATTGCAAGGCGGAGATGTGATCAGTTTTCTCCTCAGATAAAAATCCTGATCAGCAAAACTGATTGGGATTTTTATCTGAGGAAATAATTAACTTACAGACAAACTACACTCGACCCGCCCTTTCACGATACTCACGTTGGCGTGGGTTATATCCAAAGTGCCTTTGGTAATGAAAGAGAAAGTTTGCATTCAAGGAAGGCAGGCACAGTGATTTTATCTCACTTACACCTACGATATGGACAAGGGTAGCATCATCGCCCGCACCGATGGCTCTGGTAATTACCTGACAAAACTCACCTACGACAGTTTCGGTATTCCTGCCGCAACCAATACTGGACGCTTTGGTTACACCGGCCAGATTTGGTTGGGTGAGTTAGGGTTGTTCCATTACAAAGCGAGATTATATTCACCGAAGCTAGGCCGCTTTTTACAAACGGATCCGATTGGGTATGAAGATCAGATGAATCTTTATGCTTATGTGGGAAATGATCCGGTTAATATGGTCGATCCTACCGGTAAAGTGGGATTCCTTGCTTTCTTGATTCCACTATTTAGTGGTGGAGCCTCAGCTACAGCAACGACGGCAACCGTTACAACTGCTGCAGTTTCCTTTACAGCTACGGAAGTAGCTGTAGGTGTTGTAGCAGGTACAGCGATAGCTGCAACCGCAATTGCAGTAAAAAATGAATCGGCAGAAACTCCCAAATCTCCTGAAATAAAGCCTGGCGAAGTTGCTGGTCAAACTCCTGAAAAAATTGATGAAATTGCTAAAGATAAAGGTTTAATTCCCAAGGGGCCAAATCCTCAGGCTGGTCAAGGCTCTTATACAGATCCTGTTATAGGCAAGCAAAGAATCCTTATACATCCCGATGCAGATTGCGGGCCTCATTGCCATGTGAACGACTCAGAGGGAAATAGACTTGATGAGGAAGGTAATAAAGTTCCGCCTGAGTCACCCGAAGCCCATTTGCCATTAGGCAAATAATTACGATGGAGAAGTAAAATGCATGATTGGGTTTTTTTAGAGCTTCATTTTCTGTGGCACGATGGAAGTTGTAATTTAAAATTTAAAGATGCCATATCGTCAGAAAAATTTATTACCTGTATCGGTGTGCGTAAATTGACTGTCCCTAGGCAAGAAGCGTGGGGTGAAAGTGTTTGCGTAAATAAAATTAGAGGGCCAATTCAGGAAAATGGATTTGAATTACTAAAGATAGAAATGCAATCTGGAGATCAAATAATCATTGAGGCCGCAAAAATAAATATGCCAGAAAAAAACTAAGAATTTAAAAAATGCGATTTTAGAAATAACCGAACCCCGGTCAGCTCGCTGTCCGGGGCTTTGTTTTTTTAAGCGTTCGAGTTTGTTCGTCACTCCGCCGTCAACACCAAACACCCTTGCATTGCGCGGATCGTCACCGGCGTGTTAATGGTGAATCCCGCCTGTTCCAACCAATGCCCCTTGAATTGCAACCAGGGCACGGTTGCCTGTGGCGGGTACTGTGTCTTGCGGTGATAGTCCACCATGCGCCCGGTCTTGACCTTGCGAATGTGACAGGGTGGTGTTGCTTGCGTAGAATCGCGTCTAGCCCGTACGTTGTGGTGAGTTTGCGAGCCGCAACATTTGTAATCGCAAATCACATTTCTGTTTTCGATTACGAAAAACCAATTAATGGCTTAAGGTTTTTCTGCGCGTTGGGATTGGC
>JAGKXB010000007.1 GCA_021151485.1 Oxalobacteraceae bacterium
TTTTATTGATGGATTAATTTTGTGCATAAGTGCACACATCAAAACAAACGTCAAATGTCCATAGGATCGACTTCCAACGACCACTTGACCCGGCTTTTGAGGTCGCGCAAAGCGGCCAACCAAATTTTTAAGAAGGCTTGCAAAGCAGGACGTGAGGGTGATTCGACCAGCAATTGTGCGCGGTCCAAATTGGCAATCCGCGTCATACTCATGGGAATGGGGTCGTGGACAATAATGCCTTGATGAGCGATGGTTTGTTCGATTTGTTTGGCTTGCTCTAAAAAATCAAGCACGATGGGCAATTGCGATGCTTCTGCCCGCAACATGGCCTGATAGGCATAAGGTGGCAGGCTTGCTTGGCGGCGCTCTTGCAGCAAGGTATGCGCAAAATGTTCGTAATCATGCCGCATCAAAGCTTCGTATAAAGGATGGTGTGGATAACGGGTTTGAATGAAGACTTCGCTCGGATTGCCGCCGTTCTTTTGCGCGGCTCGGCCAGCTCGGCCAGCAACTTGCATCAACTGCGCAAACAAGCGCTCGCTAGCGCGGTAATCCTGAGCAAACAAAGCAGTGTCGGGATTCAGAATACCCACCAGCGTCAAATTCTTAAAATCATGCCCCTTAGCCACCATCTGCGTGCCGATCAAAATATCCACTTCCCCTTGATGCATGCGATCAAACGCCGCTTGGGCACTGCCTTTGCGACGAGTGGAGTCAGCATCAATACGCAAAATACGGGCAGCGGGAAAACGCTGCTGCAAGTTCTCTTCAATCCGCTGCGTACCGCGCCCCAGGGCGTGTAAATCCACATTGCCACAAGTTGGGCAAGCGACAGGGATACGCAACTCTAAGCTGCAATGATGGCAACGCAATCTGTGTTCAGGTTTATGCAACACCATGAAAGCCGTACAGCGAGTGCAATGACTAATCCAGCCACAAGCATCGCAATGGATGACGGGGGCATAACCCCGACGATTCAAGAACAACAGGGATTGTTCGCCACACGCCAAACGGGCTTCTAATGCTTGCACCAATTCTGGCGTCAGCCCTTCAACTGGCCTGTCTTGTTTATTCGCTTTTTGATGTTTATTTTTATCGTCTAAATTCAGTAATTTGATTGTAGGCAAACTAGCGTCTTGCACGGCTCTTTCACGCAAGACCAATTGTTGATAACGCCCAGACTGCGCATGCTGCCAACTCTCTAAGGCTGGCGTGGCCGAACCTAAAACGATAGGAATATTTTCCTGCCAGGCGCGCCAAACCGCCAAATCACGAGCGGAATAACGCAACCCTTCTTGCTGCTTGTAAGACACATCATGCTCTTCATCAATCACAATCAGCTTGAGACAAGGCAGCGATGCCAGCACCGCCAGGCGCGTGCCTAGAATAATGCGTGCGTGGCCCAAATGCGCCGCCAGCCAGTTTCGCGTGCGTTCGCCTTCCGCCAGACTGCTGTGCAATGTCGCCACCATCAGCTTGGGAAAACGATTGCGGATATTGCTTTCCAATTGTGGCGTCAAATTGATTTCGGGCACCAAAATCAGGATTTGTCCATCTGGATGCTGCGCCAGCATGCGTGCCGCCGCTTGTAAATAAACTTCTGTTTTGCCACTACCCGTCACGCCGTAGAGCAAAAGCGGCGTGTAAGTTTGTGCACCCGCAATCACACTCACCGCTTGTTGTTGTTCCAAATTTAACACTGGCATGCTGACAGGTTGCGGATCGTGTTGATGCTGCTGGACGATTTTTGCCAGTTTGCTTAAGGCATTATCCAGCGCGGTGGTTTTAAGCGTGCGTAAATTCTTGGGCAAACTTGGTAACGCCACTTCCCCCAATGGTCGTTGATAGTAATCCGCTGCAAATCCACATAAAGCCAGCCATTTTGTGGACAAAGGTAGCAACTGCGAGCGCAAGGCGATGGCATCTTTGAGTTTGTCTTGTGCGACTTCGGTATCGCCCTGGTTTTTAATTTCAACAACCAAACCTACAATTTCCCGCCGTCCAAATCGCACCAGCACAAGCTGGCCGACTTCGGGAGTGGGACCACTCCAGCGATAGTCGAAACAACGATCCAGCGGCGTATCGAGCGCGATTTTTAATATGCAATTCGACATAAACTTAATGTAATGCTTTAAAAAATACGCTAACTCACGGTTTCATAAGCATTTTTCAGAATATCCACAAACACTGTGGATAACTTTGTTGATAACCACCACTTGACACGCTGAAACGCTAGTCTTTATGCGGTTTTCAACAAAATGCCCAAATCAAAAGCAAAAAAATAATGTGTTTAAAATCAATAACTTAGATAAGAACGCATCACATCAAAAAATAAACCACAAAAAATAAAATTATTTTTATTTGTTATTGAATTTTGTGCATAAGTATGGCTGCGCTGTAGCTGCGCTCATTATTGACCGCTCACAATCTCATGTTACGGCTAATTTCATGCACAGCCTCCACCATCACAGCAACAGCTTCCGGATTCGTATGTTGCGAAATTCCATGCCCCAGATTAAAAACATGACCCGTCCCTGGACCTGGTTTACCAAACGATTCCAAGGTTTTCACGACTTCCGCGCGAATTTGGTCGGTGTCAGCTAACAACACCGCAGGATCTAGATTACCTTGCAAAGCCACGCGATCGCCGACGAGGGCGCGGGCACGCCCAAGATTCATCGTCCAATCCAAGCCCAAGGCATCCGCACCGATATTGGCAATTTGTTCCAACCACAAACCGCCACCCTTGGTAAAGACAATGGAGGGAATACGCACGCCGTCCTTTTCCTTTTTCAGCTGACGCACAACTTTTTCCATGTAGTGCAAAGAAAACGCTTGATACGCACCATCGGCCAAAGCACCGCCCCAGGAATCGAACAACATGACGGCTTGCGCACCGGCATCAATTTGCGCATTCAGATAGGCAGCGACAGCAGCGGCGTTAGTTTCCAAAATGTGATGCATCAAATCTGGGCGCTGATACAACATCTTCTTCACACCATGAAATTCTCTGGAGCCACGCCCTTCCACCATATAACAAGCGAGCGTCCACGGACTGCCAGAAAATCCTATCAAAGGTACGCGACCATTCAATTCCGTACGAATTTGCGTCACGGCATCAAACACATAGGACAAATCCGACAAATCAGGCGCACGCAAAGCCATCACCGCTTTTTCATCCTGCAATGGACGCTCAAACTGCGGGCCTTCGCCTTCGGTGAAATACAAACCCAAGCCCATCGCATCCGGCACCGTCAAGATGTCAGAAAACAAAATCGCCGCATCCAAAGGAAAGCGATCGAGCGGTTGCAGCGTCACTTCAGTAGCGTAATCAGGATTTTTAGCTAAGCCAAGAAACGAACCCGCACGCTGACGAGTAGCACGATATTCCGGCAAATAACGCCCAGCTTGGCGCATCAGCCAAAGCGGTGTGTAATCAGTAGGCTGGCGCAACAAGGCACGCAAAAATGTATCGTTTTTGAGCGGGGCGTAGGAAGACATGGATAGATAAATGTGGGTAATTTGAACAAGTCAGCATTATCCCTGAAATTGCGTCTGGTAGGCTGATGGTATGCAGCGACAAAGCGGTGGCTGCCACACCCCCTCTCCCACAACATAGGTATCTACACAAGTACGAAAAATGTTTACCTGACCTTGTAGGGCGTCAATAAGCGAAGCGCATTGCGCCGTATGATGGCCTTCGATGAAGGTGCAATGCGCTCCGCTTATTGCACTCTACTTAGCCACCCTGACAATGAGCACACATATAGACTATTATGCTATAAAGTCTATTATTGGACAAACCAGACAAGGATGACCATGAACAAACTTCCTCAAAATCAAAAAGCAATTGCTGTTGATCCTAAAAGACTCTCCACCGCAGGATTAAAGGCCTTCTTTAATATTGCTCGTGACTGGAATTTAAAGAACGATCAGGAAATCACTTTACTAGGCAACCCTAGCCGCGCCACTTATTTTAAGTGGAAAAAAACACCTGAAACGGCTCAACTAAATCGGGATACCTTAGAGCGGATTTCTTACCTGCTTGGCATTTACAAATCTCTTCAAATATTGCTACCAAGCCACATATCCGCCGATAGCTGGATTAGCAAACCAAACAGTGCGCCTCTATTTGGAGGACGAAGCGCCCTTGACCGTATGTTGTCCGGCAATGTCGCTGATTTGTTCGTGGTACGCCAATATCTTGATGCTGCTCGTGGTGGCTGGTCATAATGGACTGGCCAACCACGACACTCAATTGGATGCCTGGCTTCAGAATTATCTCCACCAGATTTCCTTCGATTTATTTATTTGATCGAGTTGCAGATGCCGCTGATTTCGATGCCTTGTATGAAATCGAAGCAATGACCAATCCCCGTATTCGCAACGAAATTGGCGAAATTTCCTTGATGCCAGAAAATGAACGGCTCTATGGAAATGGCGCTGGGCCAATCATGGCGGCATTCACGCACCTTAACCCCGATGGAAGTCGATTTTCGGATGGCAGCTATGGTGTTTTTTATGCAGCAAAGGAAAAAGAAACGGCAATCGCAGAGACGAAACACCATTCAGCATCGTTTATGAAAGCCACCAATGAAGAAGCCATTTCCCTTCAAATGCGTCTTTATCACGTACAAATTAAAGGCTTGGTAACAGATTTTTCTGGAGCAAAAAATACTGCCCCAGATATATTTTCATTGAGTAGTTACACCGCTTCCCAGGCAATGGGAAAAGAACTTCGTGACAGTGGATCAAACGGTATTTGTTACCCCAGCGTACGTCGAGAAAATGGCACTTGCGTAGCTGCATTCAAAACGACAATTCTCAGTGACTGTCATCATGCTGCCTATCTTGAATATCACTGGGATGGCAAAGAGATCAATTATGTGATGGAGAGAATTGAATAGTTTTTATACAAGCAATTCAAACGGCTGCTCGAATGTTAAATCGCCTTAATTTCTGAGGGGCTTACCTTTCCTCCTTGTTGTAAAATCTGCCTCCACCCAAAAAGAGTAGCAATACGTCATCTCAGCGAGATAAATGCATGAAAGCCATGATCCTTGCTGCCGGTAAAGGCACGCGTGTTCGTCCATTAACTTACGATTTACCCAAACCCATGATTCCCATCCTGGGGAAACCCGTCATGGCTTATCTGGTGGAGCACCTAGCGAAATACGGCGTTCATGACATCATGGTGAACGTCAGTTATCTGCACGAAAAAATCGAAGAATATTTTGGTGAAGGACATCAGTTCGGCGTGCAAATCGGTTATTCGTTTGAGGGATATACCGATGAAAATGGCGTAGTCGTACCACAACCATTGGGTTCGGCTGGCGGCATGAAAAAAATTCATGAATTTGGCCATTTCTTTGATGAGACCACCATCGTTTTATGCGGTGATGCCTTGGTTGATTTGGATATTGATGCAGCACTACTCGAACATAAGCGCAAAGGCGCGTTGGCCAGCGTAATTACCAAGGAAGTACCTTGGAATAAAGTATCGGACTACGGCGTAGTAGTGACTGATGATAACAACCGCATTCTTGCCTTCCAGGAAAAACCATCTGCCGAGGAAGCACGTTCCAATTTTGTCAGCACCGGGATTTATATCTTCGAACCCGCAGTCATGGACCTGATTCCTTCTGGTCAGCAATTCGACATTGGCGCAGACTTATTCCCATTGCTGGTGCAAAAAGGCTTGCCGTTTTATGCGCAAAATCACCAATTTAACTGGATCGATATCGGCACCGTTCCTGATTTCTGGTCGGTATTGCAAAACGTCTTGATGGGCGAGGTATCGCAACTCGAAGTACCCGGCAAACAAATCCAACCTGGTGTATGGGTAGGACTCAACACGCGTATCGAATGGGAAGGAACACATATTGAAGGGCCGGTCTATATCGGCTCAGGTACCCATATCGAAGCGGGATGCAGCATCGTCGGCCCGACCTGGATAGGCCATGGCAGCCATATTTGCAACGGGGCAAAAGTGATCAAAAGCGTGTTGTTTGAATACACGCGCATTTTGCCGAATGTATTGCTGGATGAAGTGATCGTCTGCAAAGACTACAGCGTGAATCGGGCAGGTGACATGCGCCATGTTTCTGAGTTAGACAACAAGGACTGGACCAACGCACGAGATAGACGCGAACAACATCAGGCCGATCAGGCTGCAAACGTTGAAGTTGCGCCTGCACAGAATTTAAAAAATGGAGTCAATTTATGAGAATTTATCCCGTCATTCTTTCTGGCGGTTCCGGCACCCGATTGTGGCCACTGTCTCGCGCCGCATTGCCCAAGCAACTGCAAAAACTGGTTTCCGATCACACCATGCTGCAGGAAACCATCCTACGACTGGCGAACTGGCCAGAATTGATGGCACCATTAATCGTCTGTGGCAACGAACACCGCTTTTTGGTGGCAGAACAATTACGCGAAATCGAGATCGAACCCAATGGTATTTTGCTCGAACCAGAAGGGCGAAATACTGCACCCGCCGTCGCGGCAGCGGCCTATTACTTACAGCAGCAAGATCCAGAAGCACTGATGCTGGTCTTGCCAGCGGATCATGTGATCAACGATGTCGCAGCCTTCCATGCGGCGGTATTGCGTGCTGCACATGCGGCGCAAAACGGTGCGCTGGCTACGTTTGGCATCGTGCCGTCAAGCCCAGAAACCGGCTATGGTTACATCCGGCGCGGTGCTAGCCTGGCCAAGTATGAAGGTTGTTACAGCGTAGACCGCTTTGTGGAAAAACCCGATCACGCCACCGCCACCAGTTTTGTCGCAGAAGGCGGATATGACTGGAATAGCGGCATGTTTCTGTTCCAAGCCGCACGTTATCTGGAAGAGTTACAAACCCTGCAACCTAAAATCGCCATCAACTGCCAACAAGCGGTACAAAAAGACTATCGCGATCTGGATTTTTGCCGTTTAGAAGAACAATCCTTCATCAACTGTCCTTCTATCTCCATTGATTACGCAGTGATGGAACACACCCAACATGCCGTGGTCGTACCCGCCGATATAGGTTGGAGCGACGTCGGCTCCTGGTCAGCGTTGTGGGAAGTCCAAGCGGCGCAAACCTCAAACAAGGACGGCAACGTACTGCGTGGCGATGTATATACCGACAAAGTACGCAACTCCCTGGTGCGAGCCGAAAGCCGCATTGTTGCCGTGATAGGCGTGGAAGATCTGGTGGTCGTCGAAACTGCTGATGCGGTCCTGGTAACGCACAAAAACGAAGTACAACGCGTCAAACAAGTAGTCGAGCATTTGCATCATCATGGCCGCAGCGAGCACGTCAACCACACGCGTGTGTATCGCCCTTGGGGATATTACGAAGGCATTGATGCTGGCGAACGCTTTCAGGTCAAGCGCATCACGGTTAAACCCGGCGGCAAACTCTCTTTGCAAATGCATCACCATCGCGCCGAACACTGGGTGGTAGTCAGCGGCACCGCGCGTATTACCTGCGGCGATGAGATCAAATTGCTCAGTGAAAACGAGTCCACTTACATCCCTATCGGTAGCAATCACCGACTGGAAAATCCGGGTAAGTTGCCGCTACATATCATTGAAGTGCAATCTGGTAGCTATTTGGGAGAGGATGACATTGTGCGTTTTGAGGATATTTATCAACGGACGTAACAACAGACGCAAACATGAGCCTACCCAACGTGGCTGCCGAACCTAATACCTTTGCACGCCATTCATTGGCACGCGCCAGCTTGTTGGTGTATGGCTTGCTGATTGTTTATGCCAGCTGCTATCCGTTTTCAGGCTGGCACGATGTCGGTATGTCGCCACTGGCGTACCTCACTTTCCACTTGCCACGTTACTGGACGATATTTGACGTGGGCACCAATATCGTTGGTTACATCCCGTTCGGTTTGTTACTAGTAATGACACTGACACGCAAAATACCCGGCTGGCTCGCGCTATGCATCGCAGTATTGGTGGGCGCGTTAGTTTCTGGGACGATGGAAGCATTACAAACTTATTTGCCCAGCCGCGTTCCATCAAGTCTAGATTTCGCAACCAATATTATCGGCACCACCATCGGTGCCTGCTGCGGTGTCGTACTCACCAAATTTTTCGCCTTTCATGAACGCATCCATATGCTGCGGCAACGCTGGTTTTCTTATCACGCGACAACTGGGTTGGTACTCGTAGCACTGTGGCCGCTAGCACAAATTTATCCACAAGCGTATTTATTCGGCCATGGGCAACTCAGTCCAATTTTGTCGAGTTATCTGTCGCAACTATTGTCCACACCGATTGATTTAGCCAACATTCTGCGCAACGGCACCATGTTAACCGTCGAGCAATATTGGTTAACAGAAACACTAATCACTGCTTGCAACCTGACTGGCGCATCGCTCAGTCTGTTATGTTTGTTACGTAAATCGGCGCCTAGAGGCATGCTGCTAGCCTTTTTCAGCATCGCAGCCATCGCCATCAAAACACTGGCCTGCGCACTGTTATTTGCACCGATCAATGCCTTTACCTGGATCACACCCGGCGCACAAGGTGGATTGTTGATCGGGATTATTTTGCTATCCGGCCTCATATTTGCACCTGCCGTGATACAACGCCGCCTGGCGGTCGTTACATTGTTACTCAGTTTGGCCATGATTAATGTCGTACCCGCCAACCCCTACTTCATTGAAACTCTGCAAGGTTGGGCGCAAGGGAAATTCTTGAACTTTAACGGCGCAGCACAATTTTTATCGCTATCCTGGCCTTTTTTCACAATATGGTTTTTGTGCCATCCGTGGCATAAAAAACCGACTAGTCAGCATTGATCAATGCTCATCAACACGTATCAACACTCAATTTTTTTGTTAATTTTCATACTCCGTACCTTCATACCATGAGCAACTCCAACCCTCCCGATTCCGATTCAAACTATTTCCAACACCACGTCTTTTTTTGCGTCAATCAACGCGATGATGGCCGTCCTTGCTGCATGGAACGTGGAGCACAAGATGCGCAACAACATGCCAAACGTCGCATCAAAGAATTAAACATGAATGGCCACGGCAAAATTCGCATTAACCAAGCCGGCTGCCTGGATCGCTGCGAAGAAGGTCCAGTGCTAGTGGTTTATCCACAAGGCACCTGGTACACCTACGTTGATAACAGCGATATCGATGACATTATCGACAACCACCTGCTAGGTGGGAAAGTCGTTGATCGCCTGAAAATCTAAGCAATTTAAGAGTCCATTTTACGAACATGAATAACCAAACCCAACAATTTTTCCTGACTGGCGCCGCTGGCAAACTGGAATGCGCCATCGACCATCCCACCACACCACCACGCGGTTTAGCCCTGCTAGGTCATCCGCACCCTTTATTCGGCGGCACGATGGATAACAAAGTCGTACAAACCCTGGCGCGTGCTTTCGTGGCCTTGGGTTACATCGCTATTCGCATGAATTTTCGCGGCGTCGGCCAATCCGAAGGCGTGCATGATGAAGGCAAGGGCGAAACCGATGACATGGCACTTTTGCTGGATCATATGCGGCAGCAATATCCCGATTTGCCGCTAGCAATGGGCGGATTTTCTTTCGGCACTTTTGTACAAGCGCACCTACAACAACGCTTAATAGCACAAGGTACACCAGCAGAGCGTTTGATTTTGGTTGGCACCGCGGCAGGTAAATGGGCGATGCCAGATGTACCGTCAAACACCATCCTGATTCATGGCGAACAAGATGACACGATTCCGCTGATTGATGTGCTCGATTGGGCCAGACCACAGGATTTGCCAGTAACTGTGATTCCAGGCGCAGATCATTTCTTTCATCGCAAACTGCACCATATTAAAAATCTACTCATCCAAGCTTGGCGAAGTTGATAAGTTATAATCTCGTGTCTTTTGCGCCATATTTAATTAGTCTTATTCGCATTCATCCTAGCCGTCATCCCACCCCATGAAAACCAAATTTTTCGCCTTCCTGGCCGCCTCCTTATTCCTGCTCTCCACGGCATTCGGGCAAACTCTGCCATCACCCACTCTTGCTGCCAAATCCTGGCTACTACTGGATTTCACCAGCGGTCAAATCATCGCTGCAAAAGATCCCGATATGCGTATTGAGCCAGCCTCATTGACGAAAATCATGACAGCCTATCTGGCATTTTCTGCGATTCGAGACAAAAAACTCAGCTTGGACCAAAAAGTTAATGTGTCAGTCCGCGCCTGGAAAGTCGATGCCAGTAGTTCAAAAATGTTTATCGACCCAGCCACACCGGTTTCCATCAATGATTTATTGCACGGATTGATGGTGCAATCTGGCAATGATGCAGCGGTCGCATTGGCAGAGGCTGTCGCAGGAGATGAAGCAGCCTTTGTGGCACAAATGAATCATGAAGCCCAACGCATGGGCTTAAAATCCACCCGTTTTGCCAATCCACATGGTTTACCCAGCCCTGATAATTACTCTACCGCGCGCGATCTTTCCGTATTGGCATCGCATGTCATTAACGACTACCCCGAGTTTTATAAAATCGATTCTGTTAAAAGTTTTACCTACAACAAAATCACACAAGCCAATCGCAACCGTTTATTGTGGCTGGACCCCACTGTTGATGGCATGAAAACTGGCCATACTGAGAATGCTGGTTATTGCATGATTGCTTCGGCAAAACGCCCCAACGGCAGTGGTGAGCGACGCTTAATCTCCGTCGTTTTGGGCACAGAATCTGACCAAACCAGGGCACAAGAAAGCCAAAAGCTCTTAAATTGGGGCTTTCAAAATTTCGAAACCGTCAAAATGTATACCAAGGGGCAAGCCGTCGCCACTCCTGAGGTTTGGAAAGGGTCACAAAACCAAGTCAAAATAGGCTTTACGCGCGACGTCTTTATCACCGTGCAAAAAGGTTGGGCTGCAAAACTAAAACCGGTACTGGAACGCAAAGATCCTTTACTCGCCCCTATTACAGAGGGCAGCAAAGTCGGTACGATCAAAGTGATGGCAGACGGCAAGACACTAATGGAGTTACCTGTACTCGCCCTAGAATCAGTCAAACCAGCAGGCATTTTTGGTCGGGCCTGGGATTCAATACGTTTATTGAGAAAATAATCAGTATGCCAACTATGATAGATCGCCAAAATAAAGACGAAAGTTTGATTGTTTATCCCTGTGATTTTCCAATCAAAATCATGGGCGTAATGCGAGATGATTTTGCTCAAACAATACTGGCACTAGTATTGGAATATGACCCCGAATTCCACGCCGGTCGACTAGAAATGCGGCCATCCTCCAAAGGGAATTATCTCTCCCTGACTGCCACCGTACGCGCCACTAGTCGGCAACAACTGGATGACCTATACGTGGCATTGAGCGGACACGCCATGGTCAAAGTCGTGTTGTGATGGCTGCCAACTTGCATGAAACTGTAACGACTCCCGCGTCTATTATCATCCGGCAACGTGGCGTAGAAGATTACGCCACCAGTTATGCGGCGATGCGTCACTTTACTGATGCCCGCAAACCCGACACACCCGATGAGCTATGGATAGTTGAACATCCGCCAGTTTTCACGCTAGGACTAGCTGCCGATCCTGCCCATATCCTCCTAAACCCCAATACCATCCCGATCATTCAAACTGATCGTGGCGGCGAAGTGACCTACCATGGACCAGGCCAAGTCGTCATTTATCTCTTAATCGACCTGCGCCGCAAATCCTCCAATGCTCGCTGGTTAGCGCGAGAATTCATCACCAAAATCGAGCAAGCCATCATCAACGTACTGGCAAAATATAATTTAACTGGCGAACGCAAACTTGGTGCACCTGGCATTTACGTCAGCCAAGGTCCATGGAAAGGTGCAAAAATCGCCGCGCTGGGCCTAAAAATTCGTACTAATGGCTGCACCTATCACGGCGTATCGTTGAATGTCGCCATGGACTTACAACCCTTCAGCTGGATTAATCCATGCGGTTATGCCGGTTTAGCCACGGTAGATATGCAAACGCTGGGCAGTAAACCACCGTTATCAGAGGTGCAAACTGCCTTAGCCGAAGCCTTATGCAACGAAATAAATAGCTAAATAATTATTTATCAAATACCAAATAAATCCAGACATTATGACCACTGATACGACAAATAACACGCATCCAGAAACAAGCGCTTATAACCCGAATGAAAAACAAAAGGGCGCTAGCAAAACCACCCGCATTCCCATCAAAATCATTCCCGCTGAACGTTTAAAAAAACCCGATTGGATACGCGTCAAAGCAGCTTCACCTTCTACCCGTTTTTACGAAATCAAAGACATTCTGCGCGCCAACAAGCTCGTCACCGTGTGCGAAGAAGCCAGCTGCCCCAATATCGGCGAATGTTTTGGCAAAGGCACCGCGACCTTCATGATCATGGGCGACAAATGTACCCGCCGTTGTCCATTTTGCGACGTTGGCCACGGCAGACCCGATCCGCTGGATCCGGATGAACCAGAAAATCTGGCCAAAACCATCGCCGCTTTGAAACTCACTTACGTAGTCATTACCTCCGTTGACAGAGATGATTTACGCGACGGTGGCGCAGCACATTTCACCGCCTGCATCGAACGTGTACGTGCGCTATCACCGGCAACAAGAATTGAAATCCTCACACCCGATTTCCGTGGCCGCATGGATCGTGCATTAGAAATCTTAAAAGCCACACCACCCGATGTCATGAACCACAACCTAGAAACCGTGCCACGCTTATACAAAGAAGCGCGCCCAGGTTCAGATTACGCTTACTCATTGAGTTTATTGAAAAACTTCAAAGCATTGCATCCCGATGTCCCCACGAAATCCGGCATCATGGTCGGCTTGGGTGAAACCGATGAAGAAATCCTGCAAGTCATGCGCGATATGCGCGCACATAATGTCGACATGCTGACCATAGGCCAGTATTTAATGCCATCCAACGACCACTTACCCGTACGCCGCTACGTTCATCCTGATACGTTTAAACAATTCGAAACCGCTGCTTACGAAATGGGCTTTTCCCATGCGGCCGTTGGCGCCATGGTGCGCAGCTCTTATCACGCCGATCAACAAGCACATCAAGCAGGCTTAATAGAAATATAAACAAAAATAAAAAAACAATATCTTTCCTTGATGCAACAATGATAAAGTTGCAAAATGCAACAAATTGTTACGATTAATCATTAGATTTAATCGCAGCATTGAGTTGTTTCATTGAGTTGCTGTATAACAAATTTAAAAAATGATGGGCCGAGGAGAAAATAATGAACAAATTCATTTTGAATAAAAAAACAAGTGTTTTGGTATCCAGCATGACACTGGCACTGTGCGCAACTTCAGCGACGGCGGGTAACAAAGAAGACTTAAAAGCATTGGTTAATGCGTATATTGCACAAAATGCTTCCTCGCCAGTAAGTGCAGCAGTCTCCACATCTGCCATCCCTAGTATTGACAGTTTGAACTCTGCATATGATGCCTTTACCGCAGCATCAGGATTAGGCTTAACTTTTTACACAGCAGATTTAAGCTCAACTGGCTCTGCCACAAGCGCTAATGCAAGTGTGGCCAACACCGTGACTGTCAATAGTGCCAATAACAAAACCGCGACGGCTACGGGGGATGGAAAAATTCCAACAACCTCTAATGTCACCTCTCCCAACCACGACTCCAGTAAATGGATCAAAACGGTTAGTAACGCACAAAAAACATGGACTACAGCGCAAACTACGCTCAGCGATGATCAAGCGTCGTATCAAGCAATCACATCGTCTACCACACCGTTACTCGCATTAAGCGTTAATCGTTGCAGTGGACAAACAGCACTCGATCCAAATGGAAAGTTATACGACCCATTAAGAGCTGCGATCACAACAGACATCGGCCTGACTTCTGCACAGATCACGGCATTTAACAACGCTAAAACGGCTTTTTGTAAACTAATACACGTCGCCGCTAACCTGCAAGCCAGATATAACAAATGGCAAGACATCAAAGAAAATGGGATTGTCCTTAAAAGCGCCACAATGGGTAGCAAGAAACTCACTGTCAGCACAACCTGGCATAAGTATGAACGCCACATAGATGCTGGCTATACACTGACTTATTTCCCATTATCAAAAGTCAGCTATGACAGCAATGGCATACCTGCCCCTGACCTAGATGCAAAAAGCTTAGCTTATAACTCTTGGATCAAATGGAGCAGCGATAACCCAACCCCCCTAAACATCCTCAAAACCTTGAGAGATTTCAAAAATAATAGCGGGGACAACTGTTCAGGCTTTTGTATACCGGTGATTGACTCCGTTCAAGGCAAGTTATGCACAAAAATCGACGCCAGCAATAATGACAAATTAAATATTTCGAACTGTGTGCAAGCACGTTTTGAGGGATCAACAAAAACGGCTACCTTTCCCTCTTATGAAATTCCTGCACCTTTTGGGTATTTAGCTGAAGTGGAAACCATGAAAGATCAAGCCATGGTCAACCTGCAAAACAATATTAAAAACAAGATCATGACGATGATCAATTTGAACTCGCAAATGTTAGCTGTACTTTGTGTCATGCAAAGCAATGGTGACTCTGCAGCACTTTCAACTTGCGCAGCAAGTTATGCCGCAACAAGTGGGAAAAACAACAAACCAGCGACTAGAAGCGAACCTGCAGCCTATGTGACTCCATCAACAGCAAACTCACTGCCAACAACCACAACCAATACACTGCCAACATCACCTACAGCAGCGTATGCGCCATCCACGACCGTGTCGCAAAACATCTTTACGTCATCAAACTTCCTACAGCCGGTTATGCTCCGCTCACGAGATCTTAGGCCATAAATCGTTTAAATAACAGGATCAAAAAAGGCAGCTTTCGCTGCCTTTTTTATTGCCAAATTATTCTCAAACAAAATCTATTTCACCCGATATTGAGCACTCAGTGCATGCGCCTGCAAACCTTCACCATACGCCAATTCAGCCGCTACTTGCCCAAGAGTATGCGCACCTTCCGCACTGGCATGGATGATGCTGGAACGTTTCTGGAAATCGTACACGCCCAAAGGAGAAGAAAAACGCGCGGTACGAGAAGTCGGTAAGACGTGGTTAGGCCCCGCACAATAATCGCCCAAGGCTTCTGACGAATAACGGCCTAAAAATAAGGCGCCAGCATGGCGAACTTTATCAGCCCACTGTTGTGGATTTTCAGTCGAAATTTCTAAATGCTCTGCTGCAATAAAATTCGCGATTTCACATGCCTGATCCAAATCCCGCACTTTGATAAAAGCACCACGTCCCGTTAATGACGCGCGGATCACTTCCTGGCGCGGCATTTGCGGTAACAACTTTTGCATGCTGGCTTCCACTTGCGCAATATATGCTGCATCGGGACACAGCAGAATCGATTGCGCCAATTCATCATGTTCTGCCTGTGAAAACAAATCCATCGCAATCCAATCAGGATCGGTGGTGCCATCACAAATCACTAAAATTTCTGACGGGCCCGCAATCATATCGATCCCCACCAGACCAAACACACGCCGTTTGGCGGCGGCGACATAAGCATTGCCAGGGCCAACAATTTTATCCACCGCTGGAATGCTCGCTGTGCCATACGCCAAAGCCGCAACCGCTTGCGCGCCACCGATGGTGAACACGCGATCTACCCCAGCAATCGCAGCAGCTGCAAGCACCAAAGGGTTTTTCACGCCATCCGGCGTTGGCACCACCATGATGATTTCTTTTACACCAGCCACTTTGGCGGGAATCGCATTCATCAAGACGGAAGAAGGATAGGCCGCTTTACCGCCTGGGACATAAATCCCCACTCTATCGAGCGGCGTTACTTTTTGGCCCAATACTGTGCCATCGGCTTCAGTATACGAAAAACCGGCTGAACCACACTCCTGCTTTTGCCGCTCGTGATAAGCACGCACCCGATCAGCCGCCTGTTGCAATGCGGCACGACGCTCGGGTTGTAATTGATCCAGTGCCGCTTGCATTTCGGATTGTGGCAACTCCAACTCGGCAATACTAGCGGCATGCAAGCGATCAAACTTATTGCTCGCTTCTAAAACAGCCGCATCGCCACGCGTTTTTACATCCGCCAACAATTGCACCACCGTGTGCTCGATAGCGTCGTCGATGCTGGCATCGAAAGCCAAGACGGTATTTAATTGTTGGGTGAAGTCGGCGTCAGTAGCATCAAGTTTGCGGATTTGCATAGCAGTGTTCTCTATTTACTGTGTATTGTGAACGGTCATATGACTACATAAGGCGCAATGCGCTCTGCTAATTGCGCCGTACAGGACCAGATTGCTTAATTTAATCGTTTATTGAGAAGCTGCCTCAAAAGCCGCTAAGATCGGTTGCAGGCGTTCCCGCTTTAATTTTAACGCGGCTTGATTGACAACTAAGCGCGATGAAATGTCCATGATGTGTTCAATTTCCACCAGGTTATTGGCACGCAAGGTATTACCTGTACTGACTAAATCAACGATGGCATCGGCTAAACCTACTAGGGGTGCCAACTCCATCGAGCCATACAATTTGATCAAATCGACATGCACACCTTTGGCGGCAAAATGCTCTCTGGCTGTTTGCACGTATTTACTTGCCACCCGCAAACGTGCGCCTTGGCGAACGGCATTTTCGTAATCAAATCCAGCTTGGACAGCAACCGACATGCGGCATTGGGCGATTTTTAAATCGATAGGCTGGTATAAACCTTCGCCACCGTGTTCCAGCAACACATCTTTACCCGCCACGCCAAAATCTGCCGCGCCATATTGCACATAAGTCGGCACATCGGATGCGCGCACAATGATGACACGGACATCTGGATTGTCAGTGGCTAAAATTAATTTGCGTGAGGTTTCGGGATTTTCCAATACGCGAATGCCGGCTGCTTCCAGCAATGGCAAAGTTTCTTCAAAAATCCGCCCTTTGGATAAGGCCAATACTAATTGTGTATTTGTGTTTGTATTTGTTGTTGTCATGCTGGGATCCGTGCGCTGATTCGTTCAATATGGGCACCGACTGAGGACAATTTCACTTCCATTCTGTCGTAACCTCTATCCAAATGATAAATCCGATCAACCACTGTTTCACCTTGCGCTACCAATCCGGCGATGACCAAAGATGCCGAAGCGCGCAAGTCCGTCGCCATCACTGGTGCACCAACCAGTTTGTCGATTCCACGAATGAAGGCTGTATTGCCTTCCACCTCAATCACCGCACCCAAACGATGCAACTCCTGCACATGCATAAAGCGATTCTCAAAAATCGTCTCGGTCACATGACTGGTATTGCTGGCGATGCAATTAAGCGCCATGAACTGGGCTTGCATATCGGTAGGAAAACCCGGATATTCTGTTGTACGAAAACTCACAGGTTTAGGACGAGCCGCCATTTGCACCCGCATCCAATCTTCACCCGACGTCAGCACTACGCCTGTTTCACGCAATTTATCCAACACCGCATCCAAAATATCACTGCGTGTGTTGGTTAACAATACATCGCCACCCGCTGCTGCAACCGCACACAAAAACGTACCCGTTTCAATGCGATCGGCAATCACTTTATGCTTAGCACCATGTAACTTCTCCACACCCTGGATCACCAATCTGTCAGTGCCTATACCATCAATCTTCGCGCCCATAGCTACCAACATGTGCGCCAAATCGGTAACCTCTGGCTCACGGGCCGCATTTTCCAGGATGGTTTCGCCCTCGGCCAAAGTTGCCGCCATCAACAAATTTTCCGTACCAGTGACGGTGATCATGTCCGTAACGATGCGTGCACCCCTGAGCTTTTTAGCCTTGGCATGAATGTAGCCCGCTTCGATGCTGATTTCCGCTCCTAATGCCTGCAAACCTTTGATGTGCTGATCGACTGGGCGAGAGCCAATTGCACAGCCGCCTGGCAAGGACACTTTGGCTTCACCAAAACGCGCCAACAATGGCCCTAAAACTAAAATGGCAGCACGCATGGTTTTGACCAATTCATAAGGCGCTTCAAGCTTATCAATCGCACTACCGTTTAGTATCACCCGATCATCATGACGCTCCGCTCTCAAACCAGTTTGACGCAACAAAGTCAACATGGTGGCAACATCTTGCAAGTGAGGAACATTGGACAACTCAAGATCGTCAGCAGTCAATAAACCTGCACACAAAATAGGCAGTGCAGCATTTTTTGCGCCTGAAATCGCAATTTCACCATCTAAACGATGACCACCAATAATTCGTAATTTATCCATATCGTTTTGCTTTTATTATTATTTTATTTTTGTTGGAACTCTTCGGGCGTCAATGTTTTCATCGACAAAGCATGAATCTCTTCCCGCATACGCTCACCTAAGGCTGCGTAAACTAATTGATGACGAGCAATCAAACGCTTACCAGTAAATAAAGGCGACACAATGACAGCATTAAAATGCTGGCCGTCTCCCTCGACTTCGATATGCGAGCAATCAAGACCAGCCGTGATGTAGTTTTTAACAAGTTCTGGGGTAGGTAACACAGGATTTTCCTAATATGAATAACGCATTAATACGTTAATGCGCTTATGCGTAATACGATGAGATGGTGATACGAAAATATTAATGACGCAGCTTGTAACCGCTTCTTAACAACTTCATCGCAATGCTAGCCAATGCGACAAAAAACACGCTCACAATCACTAAGCTATGCCATGGATTGACATCAGAAACGCCAAAGAAACCGTAACGGAAGCCGTCGATCATATAAAAAAATGGGTTGCAATGCGACACCATTTGCCAGAACGATGGCAGCGTATGAATCGAATAAAACACACCAGACAAAAACGTCGCCGGCACGATGATAAAGTTTTGGAATGCTGCTAATTGATCAAATTTCTCCGCCCAAATACCAGCAATCAATCCCATCGTACCAAGCAAAGCAGCGGCCAATAAGGCAAACACAATACTCCACCACGGCGCAACAAATGACAAAGGCACAAACCACACCGTAATCAATAAAACGCCACCACCAACAACCAAACCACGCACAACAGAAGCACACACATATGCGCAAAACAACTCTAACGCGGAAAGTGGCGGCAATAATACAAACACCAAATTACCAGTAATCTTGGATTGAATCAGTGAAGAAGACGCGTTGGCAAACGCATTCTGCAACACACTCATCATCACCAAACCAGGTATTAAAAATGCGGTATAGCGCACACCAGGATAAACCTGAACATGTGCCTCCAATACATGACCAAAAATAAGCAAATACAACATAGCCGTTAAGACCGGCGCAGTCACAGTTTGTGTTGCCACTTTCCAAAAGCGCAATACCTCTTTGTAAAACAAAGTACGGAAACCGACAGAAATCAAATTGGTAAGATTATTGAACATATTTTTTACCGCGCATCACTGTGTATTTCCACTCATCACCTGCAAAAATACATCTTCCAAATCGGCCTTTTGCAAATGCATATCTTCTATAACAGCACCATTTTCACGAATTTTGGCCAAAATATGCTCCACTTCGGCATAGTCATTGATATGCAAAACAAATTTATTATTTGTATTACCCAATTGCACTTCGTCCGGGCGCAACACCAGCGGTTTCAAACTAGAAGGCAAATCGCCCAATGCCAATTGCACCACGAGTTGCACACCAGAAATTCGCCTGATCAGCGCCGCCGTCGTATCCAAGGCAACCACTTTGCCACTTTTCAGCATGGCAATCCGCTTGCACAAAGACTGGGCTTCTTCCAAATAATGCGTCGTCAGAACAATGGTGTGACCTTCTTGATTGAGGCGAGTAATAAATTTCCATAATGTCTGGCGCAGCTCAACATCCACACCAGCAGTAGGTTCATCCAATACAATCACAGGAGGTTTATGCACCAGCGCTTGCGCAACCAAGACGCGGCGTTTCATACCGCCCGACAGGGCACGCATATTGGTATCGGCTTTATGCGTCAAATCCAGATTTTCCATGACTTCATCAATCCAGCGATCATTATTAGCAATGCCAAAATAACCGGACTGCAGGCGCAAAGTTTCACGCACCGTAAAGAAAGGATCAAACACTAATTCTTGCGGCACCATGCCCAATTTCTGGCGTGCATCACGATAGTGACTGACGACATCATGACCATGAATACTAACGCTACCCATATCCGCACGATTCAAGCCAGCAATGATGGAAATAAGAGTGGTCTTACCGGCACCGTTCGGGCCGAGCAAGCCAAAAAACTCACCTTCTTCTATCGATAGCGTAACGCCATCCAAAGCCTGCAAAGATCCGTAACGCTTTTTAACATCTTTAATATGAATGGCTGCTGTCATACCGCTTAATTAATGAATTCGTTACTCGTTGTATGTTATCGGTCACTTACCAATCACTTACCGATTGGAAATGCTCAACAAATCCGCCACACCATATAGTTGCGCCAGGCTTTGCAAATTAGCAGGAACGGCAATAAAACGTAAGGCCACACCCTGTTGCTGCGCTGCTCGTTGCCATCCAAGTAAAATCGCGACCGCGATAGAATCACACGCTGACACTGGCGACAAATCAAACACCTGCTGACCCTGTGTAATCGCAAACAAACCAGCATCCAACGTACTTTTTGCTTGATCAAGTTGGTCCATAGTCAGGGTTGCACCAAGTGTAAACATAATGAAAAAATGTATTGATTAGAGTGCTTATAAATGTGTTTATTTGTTATTCACAATATTGACACTGTTCGCCTTATTCGTTTTGGCAGCTTTTTCTGCCAACTTCTTATTTCTTTCCACCAAAACCTGAATCAAACCATCGATACCAGATTTATTAATTTCAGTAGCAAAGTTACCCTTGTAAGTCTCAATCAACCATGCGCCTAACACGTTGATATCATAAATTTTCCAACCAGCAGAATTTTTCTCCAGTCGATAGTTCAGCTGAATCGGCTCACCTCTTGATTGCACAACTTGAGAGCGCACGACAACTTCTGTATCCGAGGGGTCAATACGAAAAGGTTTGAATTCCAAACGCTGGTCTTTGATTTGTGAAATTGCCCCAGAATAGGTATAAATCAACAATGTACGAAACTCATCGCTCAACTGCTTTTGTTGCTCCGAAGTCGCAGAACGCCAGTGGCGACCAGTAGCTAACGCTGTCATACGCTGGAAGTTAACATAAGGCAATATTTTTCCCTCTACCAAATCTAGAATGCGTTGTTGATTGCCAGCCTGAATTTCCTTATCTGCTTTTGCCACAGTCAACACTTCTTGGCTAATACGCTTGATCAAAGCATCTGGTGCCTCGTCTGCGGCACGAACAACAGTTGGCAAAATGAAACAAAGGCTCATAAAAAGCGTAAAAACAAATAATCGTTTGCGTATTTGCATGATTTTCATCCTTATTTTTAATTTTTTTATTGCGTAAGTTATTGCGTTACATGCATCAATATTCTGAATACTAATAGGTTATGGCCGAGTCTCATCGGGAGAAGAAGCGTCAATCTCATCATTCTCGAACTTAAAATATCCAAACAAACCTGAGCGCACCGGATCACCATCATTAATTTGCCCAACACGTCGTTGCAAGTATGCATCTCGAACAAATTCATACCTATCTAACGCCGCATCTTCCAATAACCCAGACGCACCCAACACAGCAGCACGAGTATCCACCAAACGCACGGCAGTTCCTACATTACGCCAACGCACTGGCTCTTTTTGACCCCACACATCTGCACTCACGTCCACTGGAAGAGCAACACTATCACGTAGAGTGGATGAACCAAAAAATGGCAACACAACGTAAGGGCCTGCTGGCACGCCCCATTCACCCAAAGTCTGACCAAAATCCTCTTTGTGTTTAGCCAAACCAGCCTCAGACGCCAAATCAATCAAACCACCCAATCCAAAAGTAGTATTGAAACTAACACGAGTAATATCTGACATTCCCTCAGCAACCTTACCTTGCAGCAAATTATTAGCCGCAGTCCACAAATCGCCCAAATTACCAAAGAAATTAGCAACACCTGTTTGAATGAAAGAGGGCACCAAAGATTGATACATGGTTGCGGCAGGTTTTAAGGCAACGTCATCCACCTTATCGTTAAATGTAAACATCGCTCGATTAAATTCCTCAAAAGGATCATTGGATGGATTAAGACTGGCACACCCAGATACAAAAATCGCAATAAAAATAACACACAACCTTATAAAACGAGAAAAATGCCTCATTTATCGTCACTCTTTCCTTCAGCAGCCTTGCTATACAAAAATTGACTAATCAGGCTTTCCAATACAATCGCCGATTGTGTCATTTTGATCTGATCGCCAGCCACCAGATTATGGGTATCACCACCGGGCTCCAAACCAATGTATTGCTCACCCAATAAACCTGATGTCAGAATTTTGGCAGAACTGTCCTTGGGAAATTGATAACGCGCATCCAAATTCATAGTCACCAATGCCTGAAAATTCTTATCATCAAACCTAATATCGACTACACGCCCGACGACCACGCCAGCACTTTTCACTGGGGCACGTGGTTTTAATCCACCAATATTGTCAAATTTGCTGGTCACCACATAATTTTTATCCAAAGACCATGCACTCATGTTGCCCACCTTGAGCGCTAAAAACAATAGCGCTACCACACCCAACAATACGAACAGCCCCACCCACATGTCTAATGTGTGCAATGTATTACGCTTATTAAGTTGTTTATCTTGCATAATTTTTACTTGGTTTATGTAGTTATGTACTTTTATGTATTTTTATAATTTTGCGCTTTGAGGTATGAAGTTGGCTTCATTATTGGCCAAATGATTTACCAACATTAGTTACTAAACATCAATGCTGTCAACACAAAATCCAGTCCCAACACGATCAATGACGCAATGACAACCGTACGCGTCGTCGCTCTAGATACACCCTCTGGTGTTGCTTGTGCCTCATAGCCTTGAAATAGAGCAACAAACGTCACTGCAAAACCAAAGACGATGCTTTTAATCACGCCATTCGCGACATCCTGCACCACATCAACACCTGCCTGCATTTGCGCCCAAAATGCGCCATCATCCACACCAATCAATTGCACACCAACAACGTAAGCTCCACACACACCAAGCGCACTAAAAATAACTGCCAAAACTGGCATAGCAAACACACCGGCCCAAAAACGTGGCACCAACACGCGATGTAAAGGATTAACCGCCATCATTTCCATGGCTGCCAACTGCTCACCAGCCTTCATCAAACCAATTTCAGCCGTCAACGACGTTCCTGCTCGCCCGGCAAACAACAAAGCCGTCACCACGGGTCCTAATTCACGCACCAAAGATAGGGCAACTAGCAAACCCAAAGCCTGTTCCGAACCATATTTATTTAAAGTGTAATATCCCTGCAAACCCAGTACAAAACCGACAAACAAACCTGACACCGCAATGATGACCAAAGAATGATTGCCAATAAAATGTATTTGCTGGGTCATCAACCTTGGCCGTCGCCACACAGCCAATGAGCCAGCGAATAATCCAAAAAACAAACGCGTCGCCACACCAAGACGAACCACAAATTCACGCACGGGGTGCCCAAGAAGGGACAAAAAGTCAAGTTTCATGGGCATGACTCCTGCTGCATCCCCAAATGTTGCGCAATTGATTGGCCTGGATAATGGAAGGGCACTGGCCCATCAGTTTCAGCATGTACAAATTGGCGCACATAGGGGTCATTGGAAGCCAACATTTCCGCAGGTGTTCCTTGAGCAATGATTTTTCCCTGGGATAAAAAGTAAACAAAATCGGCAATCAAAAAAGATTCATGCACGTCATGCGAAACCAAAATCGAAGTCGAACCCAACGCATTATTCAATTTACGAATCAAATTGGCTATCACCCCCATAGAAATCGGATCCAACCCAGCAAATGGTTCGTCGTACATTAAAAGCTGTGCATCTAAAGCAATCGCGCGCGCCAAGGCAACACGACGTGCCATACCACCCGACATTTGATTAGGCATCAACTGCTGCGCGTTCCGCAACCCAACCGCATGCAATTTCATCAATACCAAGTCGTGAATCAGCGATTCTGGTAAATCAGTGTGTTCACGCAAAGTAAAAGCAACATTCTCAAACACGGACAAATCGGTAAACAACGCTCCATGCTGAAACAACATACCCATCTTGCGTCGCAAGGCATACAAATTCTTGCTATCTAACGCATGCACAAATTGACCATCAACGGACACAGTGCCTTCTTGCGGCTGCAACTGCCCCCCAATCAAACGTAAAATCGTTGTCTTACCTGAACCAGACCCCCCCATTACCGCCACAATTTTTCCGCGCGGAAAATCCATGTTCACGCCTGACAAAATCTGACGATCACCATAAGCGAACTGCAAATTACGAATTTCAACGAAATTAGACACGATGTGGTTTATATGTACATTTAATTTAATGCGCGATATCGATATTTGTATTTAATGCTTGACACTTAATTGACATCAATTGCGCGAGACAGCCAACAGCGATTGTAACTGATATTGCTCATCACCATGATGAGGCAACTATGTTGGGACCATGCAGAATTTACAATGACACACACCAACCAAATGCGTATTTACTAGCACAACCACAAAGCCACAAAGAAAAAAGGGCTTACATTTCTGTAAGCCCTTTTTATTTTGGTGCCGACTGCCGGGATCGAACTGGCCACCTGATGATTACAAATCAACTGCTCTACCAAATGAGCTAAGTCGGCGAAACCTGAAGAGCGAGCATTATATCCTATTTAATTCGAATAATGTTGGGTTTTCCATTTTTTTTTGGTGGTGGCGAATTATCGTCACCACCATCCTCACGAAGATCACTAGATGAATGAGGCAAATCTAATGAGTCAGGTGAAGCTAACGTCCCTACTGATTTGGATGCTCCAATAGTCGAGGTAGGTACGCCTTTGAGGATGCCTCGTGACCCAGATTTTGACACCATACTTACCGGAACAACGGGATCATCAATTACAGGAGGCTGTACGTCAAACATCATACCTTGACCATTTTCGTTAGCATAAATTGCCAAGACATTGTGCACAGGAACCAAAATTTCACGCGAAACACCATTAAAACGGGCATGAAATTGAATAAAATCATTATCCATTTTCAAACCACTTGTTGCACCAAAACTGATGTTTAATACAATTTCACCATTTTTGACAAACTCCATGGGAACACGAGTATTCCTATCGACTTTAATCGCGATATAGGGGGTATAGCCACTATCTGTACACCATTCATAAATGGCGCGGAGCATATAAGGTTTAGTAGAAATTTCGGACATGATTTTCGCTGTACTAAAACTTGGCACGTAATCGTGCCATACAGAATTAACGACGCATTACCTTTTCAGAGGGTGTCAATGCTTCGATATATGCCGGACGAGAAAAAATACGCTCTGCATATTTCATCAAAGGTGCAGCCGTCTTAGAAAGTTCAATACTATAGTGATCCAAACGCCACAATAACGGCGCAATCGCCACATCCAACATAGAAAACTCATCACCCAACATGTACTTGTTTTTCAAGAACAAAGGGGCAAGCATGGTTAAACGATCACGAATTTCTGCGCGCGCTTTTTCATGTGTCTTTTCCATGTTCTCCGCTTTTTCATTTTCAAGCGTGTGCACATGAATAAACAATTCTTTTTCAAAATTAAAAAGCATCAACCTTGCACGCGCACGCATCAATGGGTCTGCGGGCATAAGCTGTGGATGAGGAAAACGCTCATCAATGTACTCGTTAATGATATTGGACTCGTACAACACCAGATCACGCTCAACCAAAATAGGCACCTGACCATACGGATTCATCACCGAAATATCTTCTGGCTTATTAAACAAATCCACATCACGTATTTCAAAATCCATCCCTTTTTCGAACAAAACGAGACGGCAACGTTGGGAAAAAGGACAGGTTGTACCAGAGTAGAGAACCATCATTGTTATAGTTCCTTAAGAAATAAGGGGTGAAACGCTGTGCAATATGCGATCACCCCCAAATAATTACCTGTTAACACAGGGACAAGTTTACTTTACATCTTTCCAATAAGCCGCATTCAAACGCCAGGCCAAAAAGCAAAATACGCCCAGGAAAAATAACACCAAAACACCCAAACGTTTACGATGGGTTTGCGCTGGCTCTGCCATCCAATTCAAATAAGCCACTAAATCAGCGACAGCGGAATCATACTCTGTCGCAGTCAACTGACCGGCTTTAACCGTTTCAAATCCATCAAACTTATGAAGCACTTTACTGGCGTCATGCGGATCTTTTACTTCGACAAATTTGGCAGTCTTAACACCTTGCAACTCCCATAACGCATGCGGCATAGCCGCATTTGGAAACACCAAATTATTCCAACCATTCGCACGTGTATCGTCTTTATAAAAAGTACGCAAATACGTATACAAATAATCCGCGCCCGAGCCAGCACCAGAAGCCTTAGCACGGGCAATGACGGAAAGATCTGGTGGAACCACACCAAACCACGCTTTTGCATCTTTTGCTGACAAAGATGTTTTCATCAACTCACCGACCTTGTCACCGGTGAATAACAAATTTTGCGCAATTTGCTCTTCTGTTAAACCGATATCCTTGAGTCGGTTATAACGCATTGCAGAAGCCGAATGACAATTTAAGCAATAATTAACGAATAACTTCGCTCCGTTTTGTAAAGCAGCCATATCGGTAGAGCGATCTGGCGCTTGATCCAATGGATGAGAAGCACCACTTGCCCACCCAAATAATGGAGCTGAAGCTAAAGTTAACGCCGCGATTAATTTTTTAAGCAATTTCATGTATGTCCCTTTGTTCTTATGCTTAAGTTCATTTATTCATAACTCAGTGTGGATGAAACGTCACACGATCCGGGACTTTCTTGAATGTACCCATGGTACTCCACCATGGCATCAACAAGAAAAAGCCGAAATAAATGAAGGTACATATTTGCGATATACGCTCTCCGATTGGTGAAGGCGCCTGCACACCCAAATAACCCAGAGTAACGAAAGCAATACCAAATACCAAATAGACATACTTATGCCAGTCTGGACGATAGCGTATCGATTTAACAGGAGACAAATCCAACCAAGGCAAAGCAGCCAAAATAACAACTGAAGAACCAAACAACACCACGCCCCAGAATTTTGCATCCAATGCACCTGGCAACATACCGACAATTGCGACTAAACCGACAGCAGCAATCGCAGCTTTCATCTTGGCATTTAATTTTGATTTCAAATAAATCAAGCTAACATAAGCAACGATACCAACCATGAGCGCATACAAAAACTCAGAAGTCGTAGCACGCAAAATTGAGTAGAACGGTGTGAAATACCAAGTTGGCGCAATGTGTGGTGGCGTCTTTAAGGAGTCAGCTGGAATAAAGTTGTTATATTCCAAGAAATAACCACCCATTTCTGGCGCAAAAAATACAACCGTGCTGAAAATAAGCAAGAAAATTGATACGCCAAAAATGTCATGCACCGAGTAGTACGGATGTGAAGGAATAGAATCCAAAGGATGACCATCTTCGCCAAGATGCTCCTTTACCTCAATCCCATCAGGGTTACTTGATCCCACTTCATGCAATGCAATCAGATGCGCCGCGACCAAACCTAACAACACCAAAGGAATAGCAATCACGTGAAATGCAAAGAAACGATTCAATGTCGCATCCGACACAACATAATCGCCACGTATCCACAAGGAAAGATCTGGCCCGATGAAGGGGATCGCACCAAACAAGTTAACAATAACTTGCGCACCCCAGTAAGACATTTGCCCCCAAGGCAACAAATAACCAAAGAAGGCCTCAGCCATCAAACACAAGAAAATGGCAAAACCAAACAACCAGATCAATTCACGTGGCTTGCGATATGAACCATAAAGCAAGCCTCGCGTCATGTGCAAATACACAATAATGAAGAAAGCCGAAGCACCAGTTGAATGCATGTAACGCACCAACCACCCCCATGGCACTTCACGCATGATGTACTCAACGGAAGAAAACGCCAGATTTGCATCAGGCTTGTAATGCATCGTCAAAAATATACCCGTGACAATCTGCAAAACCAGTACAAACATGGCGAGTGAACCAAAGATGTACCAGAAATTGAAATTTTTTGGTGCGTAATATTGACCCCACTGATCATTCCAAAGCTTGCTGAGTGGAAAACGTGCATCCACCCAATTCAATGCCTTTTTAGCAGCAGGCGCATCAGCTGGGAGTTTTTTCTCTTGGAATGCCATAATTAAGCCTCACCCTTTTCGTCCTTGCCAATGATCAGCTTGTTATCACCAACAAACATATGACGCGGCACTTGTAAATTATCGGGCGCTGGCTTGTTTTTATAGACACGACCAGCAAGATCGAAAGTGGAACCGTGACAAGGACACAAAAATCCACCTGGCCAATCGTCCGGCAAAGAGGATTGTGGGCCCGGCTGGAACTTAGTACTTGGGGAACAACCGAGATGAGAACAAATACCGACCACAACCAACAATTCTGGCTTGATGGAGCGATACTCTTTGCGCGCATATTCAGGCGTCAATTCATCTTTATTACGCTGCGAATCGGGATCCGCAAGTTGATCATGAGATTTTTTGAGCGACTCCACCATTTCTGGCGAGCGCTTCAAGATCCAGATAGGCTTGCCGCGCCACTCAACTGTCTTCATTTCGCCAGGAGCCAAACCCGTCACATCCACTTCCACCGGTGCGCCAGCAGCTTTCGCGCGCTCAGATGGCTGGAATGTACTTACCAATGCCCCTGTTGTCGCCAATCCCGCAACACCGCCCGCCGCACACGTGGCGACGAGCAAGCCGCGTCGGCCGGAATCGACCTGCTTTTCTTCACTCATACCAATTCCACCAATCAGTCAAAAAATCAAAAAAAATTTGTAAAAAACCCGCAACCCTAAATTATAACGGAGCTGAGGCTTGTTATAAAGAAAAATGTCGTTTTATAGCATGATCGTATTGTCATTAGACACAAATTAAGCACAATGAACACAACCGCACCTCATTCACACGTCAGCAATAAACACTGCATTACTTGCAAAAAAATACTGGATATTTTGAAAACCCATCCCCACATTAAAAATTCTAGGTTACAAGAATCATTAAATCGTTTAATTTTTGCCCCTCATGATTGATAGGTTTGATATGCGACGTTTCTGGCTGTTATTTGCACAAACTGTGACTGTTGGTTTGGCTATTTATTTTATTTTTGCCACATTAAAGCCCGAATGGATAAACCAAATGATGCGCGAAGCTCAAAATACGCATATCGCATCCTCCACAGTGACGCTACAAGAAGCACCCACGTCAATGGCGCAAACTTCTTATCGCGATGCAGCGAAACGTGCGATGCCTTCTGTAGTCAATATTTTCACAACAAAAGAATCCCGACAACCGAGAAATCCACTGTTAGAAGATCCATTTTTTAGGCGATTTTTCGGCGACCGCTTCCGCGATGAGGAAGAAAAACAATCCAGCCTGGGTTCGGGTGTCGTAGTCAGCCCCCAAGGATATATATTGACAAACAATCATGTTATTGAGGCGGCCGATGAAATAGAAGTGGCATTAGCCGATGGGCGCAAAACCACCGCAAAAATTGTCGGTACCGATCCCGACACGGATCTTGCTGTGATTAAAATTGATTTACCCAATTTGCCAGCAATCACCCTTGGTCATGTCGAACTATCCAAAGTGGGAGATGTCGTGCTCGCCATCGGAAACCCATTTGGAGTTGGGCAAACAGTGACTATGGGCATTATTTCCGCTTTAGGACGTAATCATCTTGGCATTAATACTTTTGAAAACTTTATTCAAACTGATGCCGCCATCAACCCTGGCAATTCTGGTGGGGCGCTGACTGACTCTAATGGCCATCTAATTGGCATCAATACCGCCATTTATTCACGAAGCGGAGGCTCCCAGGGTATCGGCTTCGCCATTCCAGTATCAACCGTCAAAACAGTCATGGAGTCCATTATTAAAACCGGTCACGTTGTGCGCGGCTGGATTGGCGTCGAACCACAAAACATCACCACCGATTTAGCGGAGAGTTTTGGCTTAAAGAAAAAAACTGGCGCACTCATTGCAGGCGTATTAAGAAATGGGCCAGCGGACAAAGCAGGCATCCAACCAGGCGACATCTTGTTAGCGATTGAAAACAAACCCATCGCAGACACTACCGAAATGTTGGATTTTATTGCTAAATTATTGCCCGGCAAAACAACAAAAATGACCCTTTTACGAAGAAATCAGGAAATCACTCTTACGGTCACTGTAGGTAAACGACCCAATGTCAAGCGAACAAGAAATGAAATTGATCGCGGAATTGAATAAATCACCATCAATAGACCCGCATCAACATATGCTCGGGCCTTGCCTCCAACGTGCGTCTCAAACATTGAAAAACGATGTGGCGATTGCCTGAACGGTGTCCATACCAACGCAGGCAACCAACAGTTGATATTGCCCCATGTACCTTGTTCTTGGGCGAAATAGAAATTGAGGTCTTTTATTCAGCCTAGCGCTATCTTGAATAACGAGAGCGAGATAGCGCCGTAGTCTCTTTTATTTATTTACCTACTTACCTACTTAATCCGTCTGTTTGCAATATTAATTGCCTAGGCATATAATGCCTAGGCAATTAATATAACCTTTCCCTACTCTGACTATGCCGTCGCTCTACACCCTGCAAAACTACACGCCCGAAGAAAGCATCGGTTTTTTACTGAAACGTGCCGGCTGCCAATTAACGGTCACGATTGATCGCCGCTTGGCTGCATTTGATATGACGCATGCACAGTTTGGGATTTTCTTGCGGCTGTTGCATGGTCATGCGGATACAGCGGCGGATTTGGCACGAGAGATGATGACGGATGCAGGAGCGATGACGCGCATGCTGGATCGTTTGGAAGGAAAAGGGTTTTTGGAGCGCGTTCGTAGTAGCGAAGATCGCCGGATTGTCAAAGTGGTATTGACGGACAAGGGTAAGGTGCTGGCGGATCAGATGATGCAAGTTGCGGTGGATGCGTTGAATCAGCATTTGTCTGGTTTTACAGAGGCAGAACTTGCGCAATTTAAAGATTTTTTGCGTCGCATGACGGCTAATGCTTGATTTAAATTTGAAGGAAAACACATGCGGCGCTTAGTTCATTTTTCGTATTTTTCACATGTTTCATATCGCTTACCTTCCTGGAGTTTGCTGATAGGCGTGACGCTACTGAGCTCGGCGTGCGTGAGTTTTCAGGACATTGCACCACAGGCGACGACGATGCAGCCACAAGCATTAACTCCTCCACCAGGAGTCACAATTGTTGACGCAGCTTGGCCCCAGGCGGATTGGTGGTTGGCGGAAGGGGATGCGCAGTTGAATCAGTTGATGGCGCGGGCGTTGGCTGCCAACCCGACTTTGGCGACGGCGAAGGCGCGTTTGGCGCGTGCGCAGGCGGCGCTGCAGATGAGCCGTGCGGCCAGCAAGCCGCAAGTTGGGGCGAATGCGAATGTCAGCTATGGTCGCTTGTCGGAGAATTTTGAAATCCCCGCACCGCCAGTAGGGCCCGGAGGTCAATTTGTTGGTCAAGGTTTGGCGACGCTGGATTTTAGTTATGAGCTTGACGTGTGGGGCAAAAACGCAGCGTTGATTGATTCTGCCCAAGCGCAATACCAAGCCGTAGCGTTTGACCAAGCGGCGGCACGTTTGGCATTGAGCACCGCAGTGGCGCGGACTTATGCGCAATTGGCGATGCAATATGAGCAGCAGGATGTATTACAAGCTTTGCAAAAACAACGCCAAACCACGCAAAAATTGCTAATGCAACGCGCAGCAAAGGGTTTGGATAACAGCATTGATTTGCAATCGGCCAAAACCGCTGTTGCCAGCACGCGTGCGGAGTTGGCGCAGCTGGCTAACAACATGGACGTCACACGTTTGCAATTAGCGGCGCTGATGGGCGACATGCCGCAAGCAACGCAAAACATGATACGCCCAACCTTATCGCTTTTACCTTTGCCAATACCAGGCAATTTGCCCTTGGATTTTTTAGCACGCCGCCCAGAAGTCGCGGCGCAGCATGCGCGGGTTGTGGCAGCGACGGGACAAGCGCAGGCAGCTAAGGCGCAGTTTTATCCCAACATCAATTTGAATGCGTTGGTGGGGTTGCAAGCGATTGGATTGCACAATTTGTTGTCGACTGATAGTGCCATGAGCAGCATGGGGCCGGCGATTCATTTACCGATTTTTGATGCCGGTCGCCTGCGTGCCAATTACCAGGCCAAAACTGCTGACATTGACGAAGCCGTGACTCAATACAACCAACTAGTGGTGGCGGCAGCGCAAGACGTGGCTGAGCAATTGACTCGCGCGGCTAATTTGGCTCGCGAGGAAGACGCAACCAAGCAGGCATTGTCTTCTTCCGAACACGCGCATCAATTGGCCTTGTTGCGTTATCGCGCTGGTTTGTCATCGTATCTTCCAGTGCTGACGCTGGAAGAACAAGTGCTGGTGCAGCGGCGTGCCGTGATTGATTTGCAAGCTAAACATCGCGATTTGCGGATTGCATTAGTACGCGCACTGGGCGGCGGGTTTAACACAGCAAATGAAATCGCCAAAACAAACGAAACCATCAACACAATCAACACAGTAGATTCAAGAGGAAATCATGAGTGAAACAACCAACGCTACGGCAGCGCCTGGAGCAACTAAACGCCAAAAGATTTTGCGCACCATTGCGATTATTTTTGCTCTGATCGGTTTGGGATGGTGGCTGTATTGGACACTGTTCGCCCGCTATGTGGAAGAAACAGATGACGCTTACGTACAAGGTAATGTGGTGCAAATCACGCCGCAAATCGCCGGCACTGTGACGCAAATTTACGCCGACGACACTGACGTAGTAAAGCCGGGACAAGTGTTGATGCGTCTGGATACCGGTGATACCAACGTTGCATTGGCGCAAGCTGAAGCTGCGCTGGCACAAACTGTGCGCCAAGTACGGACTCTGTACGCAACGACTTCGCAAGGCAACGCCAACCTGGCGGTACGCCAAACCGAATTGAAACGTGCGCAGGATGACTTGGTACAACGCCAAAGTTTGACTGGCACGGGGGCTATTTCTGAAGAAGAAATTCGGCATGCACAAAATGCAGTCGTGGTAGCAAAAGCCGCCGTCGCCGTTGCACAAGAGCAACTGAATGCCAGCCAGGCGCTCACACAAGGCGCGAGCGTGGCCAAGCATCCAAATGTGCAAGGCGCGGCAGCGCGCGTGCGCGAAGCCTTGCTGGCGCAAGAACGTACGACCTTGTATGCACCGATTGGTGGGCAGGTAGTCAAACGCAACGCGCAAGTCGGGCAACGCGTGAATGCAGGTACGCCAGCAATGGCAATTGTGGCGCCTGATCAATTGTGGGTAGATGCCAATTTTAAAGAAGGACAATTGCGCAAAATGCAGATCGGCCAACCTGTCACACTCACCGCCGATTTGTACGGTAGCCAGGTGGAATATAGCGGCAAAGTCGTCGGCTTTGCGGCAGGAACAGGCGCAGCGTTTGCCTTGTTGCCCGCACAAAATGCTACCGGTAACTGGATCAAAGTCGTGCAGCGCGTGCCAGTAAGGATTGCTTTAGATGCCAAACAACTAGCAGCGCATCCATTGCGGATTGGTTTGTCGATGCATGTTGAGGTGAATTTGCATAAACAAGTATCAACATCCGCCAACAACCAACAAAAATTAGCGCCAACTTTAAGTGTGTACACAGATCCATTGGCCACCTTCAATAGCAAAGCGCAAGCAAAAATTGATGCCTTGATTGCGGCGAATTTAAAGTAAATAAACCAAACCTCCCGTCGTTCCCGCAGGGGTAGGCGGGAACCCAGTGGCTTTCGTTGTTTGCTCATAAAAGACGCTGGGTCCCCGACTAAGACACTCGGGGACGACGGTGCTGAGGGTTACGGTACTGGGAACGACGGTGCTGGAATATTTAAAGTAATTTGATCATTTACAAGAGCTAAGCATGTCGACTTCTACTTCTGCTGCTGCTGCAACGACCAATACACCTATCGGCGCGTTGCCGCCGCTTAAAGGGCCGATGTTGATTTTGTTGGCGATCGCGGCCTCCATGTCGACTTTTATGGAAATTCTCGACATTACGATCGCTAACGTGTCCATTCCTACTATTGCTGGTGCGCTGGGTGTGTCAACCAGCCAGGGCACTTGGATTATCAGTGCTTATTCCGTGGCGGCGGCGATCTCGGTGCCGTTAACCGGCTGGTTGGCACGGCGTTTGGGCGAGGTCAAATTGTTTGTCATGTCAGTGCTGGCATTTACCTTGATGTCCACGCTGGCGGCTTTTTCTACCAACTTGCCTATGTTGGTGGGATTTCGTTTGCTACAAGGATTGGTATCCGGCCCGATGGTGCCGCTTTCGCAAACCCTGATGGTGCGTAATTTTCCGCCAGAAAAGCGAGGGGCTGCCATGGGGCTATGGGCGATGACGGTGATTTTGGCGCCGATTTGCGGACCTTTGTTGGGCGGCTATATCAGTGACAACTATCACTGGTCCTGGATTTTTTTAATCAACATTCCAGTGGGTTTATTTGGCGCAGCCACCATCAGCATGTTAATGCGTGGGCGGGATTCAGTTACCCAAAAAGTCTCACTCGACTGGGTCGGCCTTGGTCTCATGGTCGTGGGCGTTGGTTGTCTACAATTGATGTTGGAGATTGGCAAGGAATACGACTGGTTCGCTTCCTCTTTTATCGTTTCCCTGGCCGTGATTGCCGTTGTGGCGCTCACTTTCTTCATCGCTTGGACCTTGACGGCCAAACATCCCATCGTGGATTTATCTTTGTTCAAGGATTTAAATTTCCGCTACGGCGTGATCTTGCTTTCCGTCGGCTTTATGACCTATTTTGGCTCGGTCGTCGTTTTTCCGTTATGGCTACAAACAGTGATGGGCTACACCGCCGCGCAAGCTGGTATGGCGATGGCGCCGATTGGGATTTTTACTCTCATCTTGTCGCCAATTATTGGTAAAAATGTCGCCAAGCTCAATCTACGCGTTTTAGCCACTTTTGCCTTTTTGGTCATGGGTGGTGTGTCGGTGTGGAATAGCTTTATGTCGCTAGATGTCGGTTTCTGGAACATCATTAGCCCTCGTCTGGTACAAGGCATCGGCATGGCCTGCTTTTTTATTCCGATTCAAACCCTGATGCTCTCCAACATCACGCCAGACCACATGGCTGCTGCGTCGGGCTTATCCAACTTTTTACGCACCTTAGGCGCCGCCATGGGCACCGCCATCAGCGTGACGTTATGGGAACATCTGGCATCCGCACACCACGCCCGCTTGATGGAAAACGTGACGCCCTTTTCCAGCATTTCACGTGGCTATTTAGAAACCCTGCAAGCCGGTGGTTTGTCGCTAGAACAAGCGTATGGCGTAGTAGAACGCACCATCAATGCACAGAGCTACATGTTGGCAACCAATGAGTTCTTTTTGTACTCCGCTTGTTCATTCTTTGCGTTGGTGATCGTGGTGTGGATGACCAGGCCGAAGGCTAGGGTGAGTGTGGAGATTGGGCATTGAATCAACAATCTTTTATATCACGCACAAGCATTCAATCCATCACCAATCCCATTGCTCATGATTTAAAAATTCTGGAACCTTGCCTTGCGTTGGCTACCAATTCTCAACGCTAAATGTTCTGATCAGAATAATCCTGTTAATGTTGGCAATTTTTCCCATGTTGATGCACAGGGCGGAACCTTTTTTTCTTTGGAGGAGCAAGTTCTCCCGCTGGATTTTGGCCATTTTGCAGATTGTGGAGTTGCGCGAAAAATTCAGGGCCTGATCCACAAAACACAAAGTTTTGATCGAGTTTTTCCTCTTCCACTCCCTTTTCTTCTAGTTCTTGCCCACGCTCCTCAGCCGTGTTCTGATCTATGACGATGTTGTTTTCTACATCATCCATTGCTACTGCAGGTGCCGATAAAGATTGGGGCGAAGATGGCGGTAAATGATCAGGAAACGCATTGCGTGTTTTAACCATTTCGTTGACAGAGTTGATGAGCGAATAGCCAAGATAAGCCAAAAAGTTTGCAGGTTGGTGGTGTAGTCCTTCAAACATTCTTGATCCCATTTGGAGATACGCAATCAGTGGTGCAATTGCAATGCCAAGATGCGTTGAGTTTTCAAACAAATTAAAACCAGCAAACAATTCTTTAAATATGTCAGCGATTTCAGCCCCGCCACCCAGATTGGCATACAACGTATCTAGTTGTAGCCAGTCAAAAATATGGTCAGGAAAATTCGTTGCATAGGTTGTGTACATTTCTTTATGGCCAGTAACCTTTTCATAGATTGCACTTCCTGCAAACAACATAACAATTGCTGCCATTGCCAACACTACCTGTTCTCCACTAGGGGCATGGGGCAAAGAAGCTTGGAGGCGTGTTTCAAATGCAATTAATCCAAAATGCGCACGACAATAAAATGCGGCGATTTTGGCGTTATTGGAAGGTGGAGCAAGCAAGATGCCATCTCGCGCAAAGGTGTCGCAAAAGTCATGCAGTAGTTGATGGATGCTGCTGCCAGGATTTTTCTTTTGATAAACATCAGCATAAGCAGTGAGCAATGCGTGGCTATCGTTTAAAGCTTGATTAAAATCCTGTTGCAATAGCGCATTGATTGATGGGGGACTGGTGTGAAGTTCGTCAATCAAATTTTGTATTGTGTCTTTTAACTCACTTTCCACCGGATTGTCTTGGTAAGCTGCCTGCCATTTTCTTAGGCCTGCCCACATTTCATTTTCATTGAGAAAGGACTGTGTTCTTTTTAAAATATTGCCAACTTCTTCGGCATCAGTGCGGCAAAAAGATCCATTAATCATGTTTGTATTCAAACCAGCTTCAAGGTCAATCCCAAGATCAATGTCGCGATCAATGCCGCGATCAAATTCGTTTCCTGAATCGCGTGCCACTAACGGATTCTTTGCAGATCCGGCAATGTTGGAAAAACAGCTGTAAATCTTTTTAAACTCAATATACGTTTTATCGTAAACAGCAACCGCAATGAAGGCAGGTGCAGCTAAGATCAACGAATGAGACAGGTTTTCCAAAACACCATTTACCACTAAAAAGAATGCGGCCAACTCAGCCGATGCACCCATATTGTTACGTAATGAATCGGCGCTTTTTTGATCTCCAATAGAGCGAAAAACCAACCCTATCGCCCCAACAATACAAAATGTATAAAAAAAAGAGGGGCATACCTTATAGCCAGATTTTGTTACACCAATGAATAAATCAATCCATGTTTTCCAAGTTAGATTAACGATATCTCTGGATTGTTTTAACAAATTGCTTCCACTTTCTTTTATCAGTTCGATTTTCTTCCAGGTGTTATGTAAATCAAATTGATTAACTAAGTAATCTTTGCCATCTGACATGGCGCGCGTTTCGCCATGAATAGTTCGACCACGAATTGAATCGATAATGCCAAACATCAGATTGAAATCATGGCTTTTTCGCGAGATAAAATCCTTTCCTCCACTGAGCTGATCTTGTGCTTTATTCAGTGCAGAGAGCGTAAAAAGATCATGCCGATGGGTCGGATTGTTCGGATTAAAAGCATCACTAAAAACGACGTCAATCGCTTGTGAAATTTTTCTCTGCGCGATGAGAAAATTCCCATTGATTGCGATATGTCGGCAATCTTGCTCAGACACTCCCTGTCCATGTGAATGACAGCAATGTGCTTGAGAAGTGTCATCATCCAATGCTTGCCAAAAACGGGGACTTGCATTTGTTATCATCAATTCTTGCCGAAACATATGGCGAGCAAGCAAATCCCGCATCGCCAACGTAGCAAAATGCATATCACCAGCAGCAATTCTTGGCTTGCATCCATTTTCAATCCAGTTCTTCGCCAACGCCAGATCATTTTCTCGCACGATATGACTTGGGATGAATTCCCGATCAACATTCATCAGCTCGCCATCATGCTGAAATTCAGACGATCGCAGCGATGATTGCGCAATTGCTGGTTGCACAATCACATCCGATCTTGCATCAATGGGATCGTCATTCAATGAATAAAATGTATAGCTTGAGGAGAATGAAGAAGCGGGAGATACGGACAACATAAGACACTTTCAGGTGAATAGAATAAAAACAGATCAACAAATGCAACTTAATTGCATTTGTTGGGCAATAAAAATGCAACCAAGTTGCATTAATCGGCAAATAAACAACCATCAAAAATCAGACACAATCTGCGCACACCCCCTTCACGGTCAGTTCTGTTCCGAGTTGATGAAACCCAGCTGGCAACGCAGTCGCTCCAATATCAGCGCGGATATTTTCAAGGCAAATCACTTTTTTGCATTGACTGCATTTAAAGTGCGCGTGTTGGTGCTGCTGTGTCTCGTGATCGCTCACGCGGAATCGCCAGATGCGATCATCACTAATCACCTTGTGCGCCAATCCTTTTTCTATCAACCAATCCAGCACACGATACAAGGTCACGCGATCAATTTTTTCCTCACTCTCTGGGTCGTTTAAACCACTTTCAATCTGATAATGCGTGACAGCACTTTGTTGTGATAACAAAAATCCAAATACACGTATACGAGACGACGTTGCGCGGTCGCCTGTCTCTCGGATTAACTGCTCTGCCTTACTGAGGAATGGAGGTGTGGTCATGATGATCATTGGTCAAGCCAATATTGCAACAAAGTTGCGTTTAAGGATTATAAATGAACAAGTATTGCACGACAAGTTACGTCCAACTCACCGTGCTTGTCGCGCTTGTTTAGATTAGAAAAACACATCACTTTCCAATACAAAACCGACTAAAAATCACCCCCAACAAATCATCAGAAGAAAACTCACCCGTAATGCTACTTAAGTGCTCCTGAGTTAAACGCAACTCTTCTGCAAACAAATCCAACGCTTGGTCGCTTTGCGCGGCATGTTGTGCGGCTTGGTCGAGGTGGTCGCGGGCGGCTTTGAGGGCGATGAGGTGGCGTTCTCGGGCGAGGTACAGCGATTCGCCGGTTTGTTGCCAACCGGCGATGCGTAGCAGTGCGCTGCGCAGTAAGCCGATGCCGATTTGCTGGCTGGCTGAAAGATAGATGTGCGTGACGTCCTGTATCACTTCGGCACTGGGTTTGTGACCGGACAAATCTATTTTGTTCCAAACGCGTAGTACCGGTATGCGTTCCGGAAAGCGTGCAATGATGGCTTCGTCAGCTTGGGACGGGCCTAAATCTGCGTCTAATAAATGCAGGATCACATCGGCCTTTTCGACTTCCGCCCAGGTGCGTTGTATCCCGATTTGCTCAACAACATCAATATCATCTACTACGTCGCTATCAAAAGAACGAATCCCAGCGGTATCGATGATATTGAGCGGGATGCCTTCTATTTGTATTGTTTCGGTGATTTTGTCGCGTGTAGTGCCAGCGATGGGTGTGACAATTGCTACATCGGATCCTGCCAGAGCATTGAGTAGAGAAGATTTGCCCACATTAGGCTGTCCAACCAACACTACATTCAAGCCTTCACGCAACAAAGCGCCTTGCGCTGCTTGGGCGAAGACGTTTCTCAAAGCCTGTTGAATCTCTTTTAATTGACTGCGCGCATTGGATTTTTCTAAGAAATCAATTTCTTCCTCAGGGAAATCCAGCGTTGCCTCCACCAACATGCGCAAATGCGTGACTTGTTCGACTAACACGTGGATGGTTTTTGAAAACGCACCAGCCAAGGATTGCGACGCCGATTTTGCCGCTGCTTGCGTGGACGCATCAATCAAATCCGCCACTGCCTCCGCTTGCGCCAGGTCGAGTTTGTTATTTAAAAAAGCTCGCCGGGTAAACTCACCCGGTTCCGCCAAACGTAAACCCAAACCCATGTTTTGACCAACTTCCAGGCAACGCGCCAGCAACATCTGTAACACGATCGGGCCGCCGTGACCTTGCAATTCCAGCACGTCTTCACCGGTATACGAATGCGGCGCTTGGAAATAAATCGCCAGTCCTTGATCAATCACGCTGCCATCTGCTCCTTTAAACGGCAAATACGTGGCATGACGTGCGGGCAGGGAGTCTACGGTATGGGTTTCTCCTAATAACAAGGGAAGAAGTGGCGCTAACTGTTTGCCGGAAATACGAACTACGCCAATGCCACCCCGTCCGGGGGCTGTCGCGATCGCTGCGATGGGGGAAGAGTCGAGATGCATAAAGTATTTTAGAATGGCACAAGAAGTGTCGCATTATCTGCGCAGCGCGGAATTTCATCAAAGAATTTAATTTTATCTACCCTATTTATGCCCTCCATCACTCACATCATTCGTCCCGATATCCGTGCACTCCATGCTTATCACGTACCGGACGCCAGCGGCTTGGTCAAACTCGATGCCATGGAAAATCCCTACGAGCTGCCACCCGCGCTACGTCAAGAATTAAGCCAACGACTGGCACAGGTTGCACTTAATCGTTATCCGGTGCCGTCTTATCACGCGCTCAAAGCGGCGTTATGTGACAAATTGGGTGTGCCAGCTGGTTTTGATGTTGTGTTGGGCAATGGTTCCGATGAGTTAATCGCCATGATTTCCATCGCCTGCGCGCAACCAGGGGCCAAGGTATTGGCACCCGTGCCGGGTTTTGTGATGTATGCGATGTCGGCGCAATTCGCTGGCATGGAATTCATCGGCGTGCCGTTGCAAGCGGATTTCGCGCTGGATAAAGCTGCCATGCTGACCGCAATTGCAGAGCACAAACCTGCCATCGTGTATTTGGCTTATCCGAATAATCCCACCGGCAATTTGTTCGACGAACAAGCGATGTTGGAGATTATTCAAGCGCAAAGCGGTATTGGCATGGTGGTGATAGATGAAGCGTATCAACCGTTTGCCCAAACCAGTTTTATGCCGCGTTTAGCAGAGTTTGATAACGTTTTAGTTATGCGCACGGTTTCCAAATTGGGGTTGGCCGGCATTCGGCTCGGTTACATGGCAGCGCATCCTGCCTTGCTGGCGGAATTTGAAAAAGTGCGTCCGCCTTACAACATCAATATCCTGACCCAAACCACGGCGGAATTTGCGCTGGAGCATATCGCTGTATTCGATGCCCAAGCAGCGCAATTACGTGCAGAACGTGCGAGTTTATCGGCGGCATTAGGCGCATTGCCAGGGATAGAAGTTTTTCCATCTGCTGCGAACTTTTTATTAATCCGCGTACCGGATGCCGAGTTGATTCACGCTCGTTTGTTGGAGCGCAAAATTCTGATTAAAAACGTTAGCAAAATGCACAGTTTGTTGAAAAATTGCCTGCGCATCACCGTCAGTACGAAGGAAGAAAACGCATTATTGTTGGACGCATTGAAAACAATATAGGACATAATCCCAAACGCAATCCCTGCGCAATTAGCAAAGTATAAAATTTTGTACCAAAATGTAGGTAAAATGCTCGGTTTGCTGGTTTATTGCGCTTTCTGTATTTTGTCATTTCATCTTTCTCTATTTCTATTCAAACGTATCGCTATGTCCACTCAAAGAACGGCAACGATTAGCCGCAATACCAACGAAACGCAAATCCAGGTTGCCATCAACCTGGATGGCACTGGTCAGCAAAAGCTAAATACCGGCGTGCCTTTTCTGGACCACATGCTGGATCAAATTGCGCGTCATGGTTTGATTGATTTGGACATTTCGGCCAAAGGCGATTTGCATATTGATGCGCACCATACGGTTGAAGATATTGGCATCACGCTGGGCCAGGCTTTTGCGCTTGCCATGCAGGACAAAAAAGGCATCCGCCGCTACGGTCATGCTTACGTACCGCTGGATGAGGCGTTGTCGCGCGTGGTGGTTGATTTTTCAGGTCGTCCAGGATTGGAATTCCACGTGCCATTCAAACGCGGCATGATCGGTGCATTTGATGTGGATTTGGTGCATGAGTTTTTCCAAGGATTCGTCAATCACGCCCTGGTTTCATTGCACATCGATAATTTGCGTGGAGAAAACGCCCATCACCAATGTGAAACCGTGTTCAAAGCTTTTGGCCGCGCACTGCGCATGGCGATTGAATTGGATCCGCGCTCGGCTGGGATCGTTCCTTCGACTAAAGGTAGTTTGTAACTACATTTATCACCATGAATAAAATTATTGTCATTGACTACGGCATGGGCAATTTGCGCTCCGTAGCGCAAGCATTGCGCTTTGTCGCGCCCGACGCGGAAGTCAAAATTTCTAACTCAGTCGCCGATTTACAAAATGCTGATCGATTGGTGTTGCCCGGACAGGGCGCGATGCCCGATTGCATGCGCAGCTTGCGTGAATCCGGTTTGCAAGAAGCCTTGCTGACAGCAGTACAAAGCAAACCCTTGTTAGGCGTGTGTGTAGGCGAGCAAATGTTGTTTGACTGGAGCGAAGAAGGCGATACGCCCGGTTTGGGATTGTTGCCCGGTAAGGTAAAAAAATTCCAGTTAGCCGACCAATTACAAGAAGATGGCACACGTTACAAAGTGCCGCAAATGGGTTGGAATCGGGTACAACAAACCACATCGCATCCTTTATGGGATGGCATTGTCAACGATAGTTATTTTTATTTTGTACATAGTTACTATGCTGTGCCAGACAACGTGGCCGACACTGCTGGCCAGACCCATTATGGGGCACCGTTTACCTGCGCCGTGGCGAAAGACAACATTTTTGCAACCCAATTTCATCCAGAAAAAAGTGCTGCTGCGGGTTTGCAGCTCTACAAGAATTTCACTCGTTGGAATCCATGAAACACGCTTAAATATGGTTTCATGTTTGTTTTTTTAATTCGTTTTGATTAACTTAATTACAATTTTTTACTACTTTCTCAGCCATGTTGCTCATTCCTGCTATTGATTTGAAAGATGGTCACTGCGTTCGTTTGAAACAAGGTGATATGAACCAAGCGACGGTATTTTCCGAAAACCCTGCCGAAATGGCTTTGCACTGGTTAAAACAAGGCGCGCGCCGTTTGCATTTGGTGGATTTGAATGGCGCTTTTGCCGGCAAACCCAAAAATGAACCCGCCGTACGTGCCATTCTGAAAGTTGTACAAAATTTTGCATTAGAAAATGATATTCCAGAAATTCCCGTGCAATTGGGTGGTGGCATCCGCGATTTGGATACGATAGAACGCTACTTGGATGATGGTCTTTCCTACATCATCATCGGCACAGCAGCGGTGAAAAACCCTGGCTTTTTACAAGATGCCTGCTGCGCTTTCCCAGGTCAAATCATTGTTGGCTTAGATGCCAAAGATGGCAAAGTCGCCACTGATGGCTGGAGCAAATTATCCGGCCATGATGTGATTGATTTAGCACAAAAATTTGAGGACTATGGCGTCGAATCCATTGTCTACACCGACATCGGCCGCGATGGCATGATGGGTGGCGTCAATCTAGAGGCGACCGTCAAACTGGCACAAGCCATCAAAATCCCTGTCATTGCCTCTGGCGGCGTACATCAATTAAAAGATGTCGAAGCACTGTGCGCGGTTCAAGACAACGGCATAGAAGGCGTGATTTGCGGGCGTTCGATTTATGAAGGTACGTTGGATTTACAGTCGGCGCAGTTACGGGCTGATGCGTTGACAAACTCTTAACCAAAATTTTCTATAGACTTAATTAAGTCCCCCGTCGTCCCCGAGTGCTTTAGTCGGGGACCCAGCGACTTTTAGCAGTAAACAGAAAAAGACACTGGATTCCCGCCCAAACCCGCGGGAACGACGGAGGTTAATGGGCAATTTCAGTTAAATTTTAATAATTTTTTACTATTCTTATGCTGGCAAAAAGAATCATTCCCTGTCTGGATGTCACAGCTGGGCGAGTCGTCAAAGGGGTGAACTTTTTCGCCCTACGCGATGCCGGTGACCCGGTTGAAATCGCACGTCGTTATGACGAGCAGGGTGCGGATGAAATTACCTTTCTCGACATCACAGCGTCCAGCGATGAACGCGATTTGATTTTGCCGATTATTGAAGCGGTGGCCTCGCAAGTGTTTATCCCCTTAACTGTTGGCGGCGGTGTGCGCGTGGTGTCGGATGTGCGTCGCTTGCTCAATGCGGGCGCAGACAAGGTCAGCATTAACACGTCGGCTGTAGTGAATCCGCAATTGGTGTTTGACGCTGCACAAACCTACGGCTCTCAATGCATCGTAGTAGCAATTGATGCCAAAGAAACCGCACCTGGCAAATGGGAAGTCTTCACCCACGGTGGCCGCAATGCAACCGGATTAGATGCGGTGGCCTGGGCGCAAAAAATGGAAAAGCTAGGTGCCGGAGAAATCCTGCTAACCAGCATGGATAGAGACGGGACCAAGATCGGTTTTAATCTGGAATTAACCCGTGCAGTATCTGATGCCGTCGGCATCCCAGTCATTGCTTCTGGCGGTGTGGGCAGTTTGCAGGATTTGGCGGATGGTATAAAAATCGGCAAAGCAGATGCTGTGCTGGCAGCCAGTATTTTTCATTATGGCCAACATACAGTGCAGGAAGCGAAACAATTCATGGCCCAACAAGGCATTCCAATGAGGTTGGCATGAGTACCCAATGGCGCAATAAAATCAAATGGGACGAGCACGGTTTAGTGCCAGTCATTGCACAAGAAGTTGGCACCAATACCGTGCTGATGTTCGCTTGGATGAATAGAGATGCGTTGGCCAAAACAGTCGAACTGGGTGAAGCCGTGTACTGGAGCCGTTCACGTAAAAAGCTATGGCACAAAGGTGAAGAATCCGGCCATATCCAAAAAGTACGCGAAATCCGCCTCGATTGTGATGCTGACGTCATATTGTTAAAAATAGAACAAGTCGGCGGCATTGCTTGTCACACTGGACGGCATCATTGCTTTTTCCAAAAGTTTGAGGGCGATGCGCACGACGGTGAATGGGAAACAGTCGATCCCGTATTAAAAGATCCAGAAAATATTTATAAATAAGCAGAATAAATAAATAACATCAACATGAGTGAAACGCTGAATCGCCTGGCCGCCATCATTGAAACGCGCAAACTCGCCAATGGCGGCGATCCTGACAAATCCTATGTCTCACGCCTGTTTGCCAAAGGCGACGACGCCATTCTCAAAAAGATAGGTGAAGAAGCCACCGAAACTGTGATGGCCGCAAAAGATGCGCGACATAGCGGCGAATCCTCTAAAGTGCTGTATGAATGCGCGGATCTATGGTTTCACTCCATGATCATGCTGGCGCAATTTGACTTGACACCGCAAGACGTGTTGCAGGAATTGGCACGGCGTGAAGGCATCTCAGGTCTAGAAGAAAAAGCCGCACGCAAAGATGTGTTGCGCGATGCGGAAGAATCCAGAAATTAAACACAAACGTTAACAACACAAAACCGGAGCTGCCGTGGAAAACTGCATTTTTTGTAAAATTGCCGCCAAAAAAATCCCCTCGGATTCGGTATATGAGGACGAACAAGTGCTCGTTTTCAAAGACATCCGCCCTGCGGCGCCCGTCCATTTGTTGCTCATCCCCAAACAACATATAGCCAGCCTGTCTGATTGTGATGATCAACATGCAGGATTGCTGGGCAAGATGCTCACGCTGGTGCCAAAACTGGCGATAGAACACGGTTGTGGTTTGACGTTGAATGAAGATGGTTTACCAGTCAAAGGTGGTTATAAAACCATCATTAATACCGGCCCAGATGGTGGCCAGGAAGTCCATCATTTCCACATCCATTTGATAGGCGGCCCGCATCCATGGCGGGTGGGCGGATCAAACTAATTCAAGGAGAAAAACATGGGTACCTTCAGTATCTGGCACTGGTTGATCGTATTAATCATCGTGATGTTGGTGTTCGGCACCAAAAAACTCGGCAATATCGGCACCGATCTTGGCAAAGCGGTCAAAGGCTTTAAAGACGGTCTCAAAGGGGAAGAAGAAAAGTCCACCACGCCAACGCCAATACAAAACGATCAATCGCAGCAATCACAACAAGCACAACATATCGCCGATCAAACGCACACACGTACCGGCAACAACACGATTGACGTCGAAGCAAAAGAAAAAAACACGACTGGGCATTAATTCGTTCCTATCCACATGATTGATCTTGGTCTCACCAAACTTGCCTTAATCGGCGTCGTAGCACTCATCGTCATCGGCCCCGAAAGATTGCCCAAAGTCGCCCGCATGGCCGGTACCTTATATGGCCGCGCACAGCGTTATTTGGCGCAAGTCAAGTCAGAAGTCAGTCAAGAAATGGCGTTAGATGAATTACGCCAAATCCAGCAAAACATGCACGAAACAAGCGAGTCGATCAAACGCGATATCGCCGCTGCCACCAGCACCGCCAAGGATAGGAATGTCAATACGGACCTACCTTTAGCCACCCCGATGGAATTAATGCAAGAGCACTACGCAGAGCAACATGCGCGCAAAGTGCAAAGCTTCCGTAGAAGAAAACTACACCGCAGCTCCGCCATCCCCGCTTGGTACAAGCAACAACAAGGCTGCAAAACGCACGTTATCTCTGCCGCAGCACGGGTAGCCAGATATCGTCCCGGCATGAAAACTACCTCTTCCTTTTTCCAATGACTAAGCAGCAAACCGGCGAAACTGACAACACAGACAAAACCGACGGAAAAGAACACTTCATTTCCCATTTAATCGAATTACGCAATCGCCTGCTCAAATCCGCTCTGGGCGTCATTTTGATGTGCGGCATTTTGCTCTGCTGGCCCGGCCCCGCAAGGATTTACGACTTCCTGGCGCAACCGATGCTCGCCTCCCTACCAGCCGGAGCAAAAATGATCGCAACCGGCGTCCTGGCGCCATTTCTAGTCCCCATGAAGCTGACTTTGCTAGTCGCCTTCGTTCTAGCCCTACCTTGGGTGCTGTACCAACTCTGGGCCTTCATTGCGCCCGGCTTATATCTGCACGAAAAGAAAATCATCCTGCCCTTGGTGATTTCTTCCTCTTTATTGTTTATTGCAGGGATTGCATTTAGTTATTTTTTCGTATTCGGCCGCGTATTCCACTTCATCAACACCACCGCCCCCAGCGCTATCACCGTCGCGCCGGATATCGAAAACTACCTGGATTTCGTCATGACCATGTGCCTAGCCTTCGGCACCGCCTTCGAAGTCCCCATCGTCGTCGTCCTGCTAGCCCGCATGGGCATCGTCACCATCGAGCAACTAAAGTCCGCCCGCCGCTACATCATCGTCGCCGCCTTCATCATCGCCGCCATCGTCACACCACCCGACATCATCAGCCAATTCGCGCTGGCGATACCGATGTGTTTGTTGTATGAGCTGGGGTTGTGGGTGACGCCTATGTTTTTAAGGAAGGAAGAGCGGGGGATCGGAGAGTAAGCCAAAGAAACACTTCTTACGAAGGATTACCCGAAGAAACTTGAAGCAAAAAATGAAAAAGACGAACCTAAGTTCGTCTTTTTTAAATGCTGGCGGAGTGGACGGGACTCGAACCCGCGACCCCCGACGTGACAGGCCGGTATTCTAACCAACTGAACTACCACTCCTAATTTGAAACATTGTTTTGTTGATGGTGGGTGCTGAGAGGCTCGAACTCCCGACCTACGCCTTGTAAGGGCGCCGCTCTACCAACTGAGCTAAGCACCCAACTACGCTGCTTAGTCAACAAAACATTTCAGTGAATGTCACCTCACTTGAAGGAAAAGAATTATACACAACTTATTTTCTTTTGCCAACAAAAAAATAAAAAACAATAAATAAAGGCAAATAAGTCAATTATTGATTATTGGAGTATCTAAATTTCGACCTGAGTGCCTAATTCAATGACCCGATTAGACGGAATATGATAATAGTCAGCCGCACCACGCGCATTACGCGACATCGCAACGAACAAATGTTCTCGCCACGGTGCCATCCCGGCATCTGGTGTGGCAATTAATGTTTGGCGTGCAATGAAGAATGAGGTCGTCATCATCTCAAACTCCAATCCAGCCTCGTTAGATTGCGTTAATACTTGTGGAATGTGTGGCTCGTCTTTGAAGCCATAATGCAAGTTCATCTGATAACAATTATGGCCAAGATCCTGGATACGTATCCTTTCTGCAGCAGGTACCCAGGGCACTTCATGAATATAAACGGTTAAAAAAACCACACGCTCATGCAATATTTTGTTGTGCGACAAATTGTGCAGCATCGCATGAGGTACTCCGTCGCTTTCACCGCGTAAGAAAACCGCTGTACCTGGCACACGTGTCAAACTTGCACTGAATAAAGAGGTTAAAAAATCCTCAAGGGGAATAGCATGTTTCTGTAAATTTTCAAACACCAATTCACGACCACGCTTCCAAGTCAACATGATGGTCAACAAACACATACCCAACAATAATGGGAACCAACCACCATGCAATATCTTCAAGACATTCGAAGAAAAAAGCGTGGCATCAATCATCAGAAAAAATCCAGTCGCTGCCCAGCATAAAAAAATGTTGTATCGCCAGCGGTAGCGAATAACGAAAAAAGTCAGAACAGTCGTGGCCAACATTGTTCCCGTTACGGCGATACCGTAGGCAGCAGCAAGATTTTCTGATGACGTAAAACCAATGACAGCGATTACTACAATGATCAATTGCAGCCAGTTAATCAGAGGAATATAAATTTGACCAATTTGACTAGCAGAAGTGTGGATGATTTTCATCCTTGGTAAGAAACCCAGCGCAATCGCCTGCTTTGTCATCGAAAACGTACCTGAAATTGTTGCCTGTGAGGCAATCACGGTGGCAATCGTTGATAAAATGACTAAGGGATAAATACTCCAAGCACCAAGTTGCTGATAAAAGGGATTGGAGATTGCCGCCGGATTCGATAATAACAACCCACCTTGCCCAAGGTAATTTAAAGCAAGAGCAGGAAAAGTCATACCAGCCCATGCCAAGCGTATGGGCTTTTTACCAAAATGCCCCATATCCGCATACAACGCTTCAGCACCAGTAAATGCCAACACCACGGCACCAAGGGCGATAAATGCAATAAAACGATTTTGATTTAGAAAAGACAAGGCATGCAAAGGATTGAGTGCAGTCAAAATCTCTGGCGCTTTCAGAATATTAATGACGCCCATGACAGCCAAGCTGACAAACCAAATAATCATTATCGGGCCAAACCATTTACCGATCCCTTCGGTACCGCGTGATTGGAGTGCATATAGAGCAACCAATACCAATACCGTTAACGGGACAACATAGGGTTTGAATGCAGGTGTTGCGACTTCTAACCCCTCAATCGCGGATAGCACCGAAATTGCCGGTGTAATAATGCTATCACCATAAAAAAGAGAAGCACCAAATACACCTATTAACATTAATGGATAGTGCCAACGCGATGTTTTGCTTACGGAAGACAAGGCCAATGACATTAAGGCCATGATGCCGCCCTCGCCACGATTATTGGCCCGTAAAACCAACGTGACATACTTGAGGGAAACAATAATAATCAAGCCCCACACTATTAAAGATACGATACCGAATAGATTACTAGGATTCAGCATCAGACCATGTTCTGGGGCAAATACTGCCTTCATCGTGTACAAGGGACTCGTGCCAATATCACCGTAGACAATACCAATCGCGGCAATAGTTAATGCAGCCAAACTGCTTTTGTGATTTTCTGAGGACAAGGGAACACCCATGGTTGTTATGGTGCGTCGCACAATAAAATAGCGCTTAATAAAAAGCAAGGATATTTTTAGTTGAAATAAAGATCATATAAGACCACATCACCATTGCCTGGACGCAACTTTTGGGCGCAATCTTTTTATTTATTTCATTATTGATCCATTATTTATTACTTTCATATCGGTTATTCTGGCGGTTTTTCGTAGCTCCTCTTTTCATTCATTAAATTCCCTCAATAAGTAGACAATCTCTATGGCAAATTACGTATACACCATGAACCGCGTGGGCAAAATTGTTGCCTCTAAGCGTCAAATCCTAAAAGACATTTCTCTCTCCTTTTTTCCTGGCGCAAAAATCGGCGTGCTGGGTATCAATGGGTCAGGCAAATCAACGTTACTCAAAATCATGGCTGGCCTGGATAAAGACATTCAGGGTGAAGCCGTTCCCATGCCCAACTTGAATATTGGGTATTTACCGCAGGAACCACTACTTGATCCGACACAAACCGTGCGTCAAGCCGTGGAAAGTGGTTTGGGCGAAGTCTTTGAAGCTCGCGCCAAGTTGGATGCAATTTATGCTGCATATGCTGAGCCAGATGCGGATTTTGATGCCTTAGCTGTTGAACAGGGCCGGCTGGAAGCGATTATTTCAGCTTCTGCTGGCGACAACCTGGAATTGCAACTGGAAATGGCCGCCGATGCGCTGCGTTTACCTGCATGGGATGCGGTGATAGGCGTGTTGTCCGGCGGAGAAAAGCGTCGTGTCGCGCTGTGCCGTTTATTGTTGTCCAAACCCGATATGTTGCTGTTAGATGAGCCAACCAACCATTTAGATGCGGAATCGGTAGATTGGTTGGAACAATTTCTGTTGCGCTTTCCCGGCACAGTAGTTGCGATTACCCATGATCGTTACTTCCTGGACAATGCTGCAGAATGGATTTTGGAATTGGATCGTGGACATGGCATTCCATGGAAGGGTAATTACAGCTCTTGGTTAGAACAGAAGGCTAATCGCTTAAAACAAGAAGAAGCGAACGAATCGTCACGCCAAAAAACAATCGCTAAAGAATTAGAGTGGGTACGTCAAAACCCCAAAGGCCGACAAGCGAAGAGCAAGGCGCGCTTGGCACGCTTTAATGAATTGAGCGAGCACGAATATCAAAAACGGAATGAAACTCAAGAAATTTTTATCCCCGTTGCAGAGCGTTTGGGTAACGAAGTCATCGAGTTCAACAATGTGTCAAAAGCATTTGGTGACCGTTTATTGATCGATCAATTAAGCTTCAAAATTCCCGCCGGTGCTATCGTTGGCATCATCGGGCCAAACGGCGCCGGGAAATCAACCCTATTCAAAATGATTACTGGCAAAGAACAACCAGACAGCGGCGAGGTTGTGATCGGAAAAACAGCAAAAGTGTCTATCGTCGATCAATCACGCGAATCATTGGAAGATAACAAAACCGTCTTTGAGGATGTCTGTGGTGGCGCGGACACTTTAACCGTTGGCCGTTTTGAAATGCCATCCCGCGCTTATCTAGGCCGCTTTAATTTCAAAGGTGGTGATCAGCAAAAAACAGTGGGGCAATTGTCGGGCGGTGAACGTGGGCGCTTACATTTAGCCAAAACGCTATTACAAGGCGGCAATGTGCTGTTACTGGATGAACCATCGAACGATCTGGATGTGGAAACCCTGCGCGCATTGGAAGATGCCTTGCTAGAATTTGCCGGCAGCGTAATGGTGATTTCGCATGATCGTTGGTTCTTAGACAGAATTGCGACGCATATTTTGGCATTTGAAGGCCAATCGCAAGTCACCTTCTTTGATGGCAACTATCAGGAATATGAGGCAGACAAAAAGAAACGGTTGGGCGAGGAAGGGGCCAAACCGAAGCGAATTCGTTACAAACCGCTCACCTATTAATTTGATATTTATTACTTTGTACTTTGTATGTACTAGCTCTTGTCTGAGCTAGTACGCTTTTAATGCTTGTTGATGCTTGTTAATACCTGCTACTTATTTTCAACATGCATCTAACGTATATGGGCTGTATGGCGTGTGCGCTACGCCTGATGTGTCTATCGTGCACCGGTAACCGCCTACAGCTCCTGCCAAAAATGTCAGGAGACTGAAAAAATTAGCAAATATCACCCACCTCAGTACAGGTTCCTGAAACCTTAAAAACAACGGTTTTATCGCCGCTTCTCGTAACAGATGGCGTCAAAATGTAAGTGTAACCACCAGCAGGTGCTGTGGCCGTCGCAAAGATCACTGCTGTTTTATCGGCAATGTTAATACTGCGCAAATCTTCATTCGGCGCTGGCATCATAATGCTCAGTTTTTCGACTGAATCACAGGATGATAATGATCCAAGGTGTTGTTGTATGCATGCAGTCATGGCAGCCTTCACTGGCTCAACCAATACTTTGACATTAGAAAAGCGGGATTTAACCAAGTAATCTTTATAACTAGAAACTGCTGCCAAGGCAAAAACGCCGAGGATGGCGACAATCACCATCAGCTGAATCAATGTGAAGCCCACCTGTATAAATTGGCGATGTTGCGAAATCGCAGGATATTTCATATTGATACTCCCTGAAAAATTGTAGTAACGAAGTGACGCAAAGAGCAGGGGGCAGTATAAAGCCTATACCTTGAGATTTCTAAATTTTCCAACTTGGATGCCAAGCAAGTGAATAATCAAATTAATCCAACATGCTAATTCAACATGCAAAGAAAAATATCTATATCTAATCAGCATACGCATAGAAGATCTTCTGCTCCTCGCCAAGTTCGTATTATTGGTGGCATATGGAAACGTACCAATTTGCCCGTGCTAGAAGCCGCTGGTTTGCGCCCCACACCCGATCGGGTGCGTGAAACTGTATTCAACTGGATCAATCATATTGTTGATCAGGACTGGAGCCCACTCACCGTATTAGATTTGTTTGCCGGCACAGGAGCATTAGGTTTTGAGGCCGCCAGCCGTGGTGCGACGAGCGTTACCATGGTGGATGCCTACCCACCAGTGATTCAGCAATTACATGCAACGAAAACAAAATTACAAGCGGAACAAGTCACCATCCTCCATGGCGATGCCTGCGCTATGGCGCAAACGATGGCTAAACGTAGACAACGCTTTAACATGATTTTTTTGGATCCACCATATCAACAAGGATGGTTAAGCAAAATTTGGCCTAGCTGCACGCAATTACTGGCCGAAGATGGCTTGTTATACGTGGAATCCGGCATGCCGCTTCAAAATGAAATGGCAGCTACGCCGGATTATTTGGCTGATTGGGAAATCGTGCGTGCCGATCAAGCTGGCAATGTGTTTTATCACTTGTTGCAACGCAAAAAGGCCACCTGAGCTTCGCTTTTTTTCAGGCATAATGCGGCCTTTTCTTATCCTGCAATTTGTCAGTTATTTAGCGCATTGGAGATACGATGGTTGTAGCAGTTTATCCAGGAACATTCGATCCGTTAACGCGCGGTCACGAAGATTTAGTGCGCCGCGCATCAGGCATCTTTAGTCGCGTGATTGTCGGTGTCGCGGATAGTAAAAACAAGCGGCCATTTTTTTCATTGGATGAACGCCTGGAGATCGCCAGGGAAGTGCTGGCACATTATCCGAATGTGCAAGTAGAAGGATTTTCGGGTTTACTGAAAGACTTTGTGCGCTCACACAACGCGGGCGTCATCGTGCGCGGTTTGCGTGCGGTGTCGGATTTTGAATATGAATTCCAAATGGCGGGCATGAATCGTTATTTATTACCTAATGTCGAAACACTATTCCTGACGCCATCGGATCAGTACCAATTTATCTCCGGCACCATCGTGCGCGAAATTGCCGTGTTGGGCGGGGATGTTTCGACTTTTGTGTTTCCTTCGGTGGAAAAATGGTTGAAGGAAAAGATTGGGAAAAACGAAAAAAGCGGATCAGTTGGCTAAAAAGGTAATGCGTTATGGCTTTATTAATCACCGATGATTGTATTAACTGCGACGTCTGCGAACCGGAATGTCCCAATGACGCCATTTTCATGGGACCGCAAATTTATGAAATCAATCCAGAAAAATGCACTGAGTGCGTAGGCCATTTTGACGAGCCACAATGCCAACAAGTTTGCCCTGTCAGCTGTATTCCGTTTAACCCAGCGTGGCGCGAAACCAAAGAAGAATTGCAAGCCAAATACGAGTGCTTGCAATTACAAAAATCGTAAATTCAACCAGCTTAACCACCTTGGTAGGGCGTCAATAAGCGAAGCGCATTGCGCCGTATGGTGCCTCCGAGAAAGGTGCAATGCGCTTCGCTTATTGACACCCTACTTTTCTGGAAATCACAATAACGGCTGCAAATATTTCCCCGTCACACTAGCTGGATTCTTAGCTACCTCTTCCGGCGTACCAGTTGCAACGATCAAACCGCCGCCAGCGCCACCTTCCGGGCCCAAATCCACCAGCCAATCTGCTGTTTTGATCACATCCAAATTGTGTTCAATGATGACCAAAGTATTGCCTTGATCACGCAGGCGATGAATGACTTTGAGCAATAAATCGATATCATGAAAATGCAAACCGGTGGTCGGTTCATCCAGAATGTAAAGCGTACGCCCCGTATCACGCTTGGATAATTCCAACGACAATTTGACACGCTGCGCTTCGCCGCCGGATAGCGTGGTGGCGCTTTGGCCGAGTCGGATGTAACCCAGTCCAACGTCCAACAAAGTTTGCAGCTTGCGAGCAATTAAAGGCACGGGTTGAAAGAAAACATGCGCTTCTTCGACCGTTAAATCCAACACTTCGTGGATATTTTTGCCTTTGTATTGAACTTCTAACGTTTCCCGGTTGTAGCGTTTGCCGTGACAAATATCGCAAGGCACATACACGTCTGGCAGGAAGTGCATTTCAACCTTGATCACGCCATCACCCTGGCACGCTTCGCAACGCCCACCTTTGACATTGAAAGAAAAACGCCCTGGGCTGTAACCACGCTCTTTGGCCATCGGCACGGTAGAAAACAAATCGCGTATCGGCGTAAACAAGCCGGTATAGGTCGCAGGATTGGAACGCGGCGTGCGTCCGATCGGCGCTTGGTCCACCGCGATGACTTTATCGAAATGCTCTAAACCGCTGATGGACTCATGCTCCGCCGGTTCTGCCTGTGAGTTATATAAATGCCGTGCAGTGGCGTGGTACAGCGTGTCGTTGACCAGAGACGATTTGCCCGAGCCAGACACACCCGTAATGCAAGTCAATAAACCTACCGGCAAGTTGAACGTGACGTTTTTTAAATTATTCCCACTAGCGCCAGTAATAACGACTTGTTTTTCAGGATTAAATGGCGTGCGTTTTTGCGGCACGGCAATTTTGAGCGTGCCATTTAAATATTGCGCCGTTAGTGATTTCTTACTTTTTAAAATATCCTGCAAGCTGCCTTCTGCAATGACTTCACCACCATGCACACCCGCGCCCAAACCCATGTCGACAATATAATCCGCGGTCCGAATCGCATCTTCATCGTGCTCAACCACCAGCACGCTGTTACCGATGTCGCGCAAATGTTTGAGGGTATCGATCAGGCGATCATTGTCGCGCTGGTGCAAACCGATCGATGGCTCATCCAACACATACATCACGCCGGTCAAGCCGGAACCGATTTGCGATGCCAGCCGAATGCGCTGCGCTTCGCCACCAGACAGCGTATCAGCGCTGCGATCAAGCGACAGATAATCCAGCCCGACGTTGTTTAGGAACGTCAGACGCGAAATAATTTCTTTAATGACGCGATCAGCGATTTCTTTTTTGGCGCCGGTCAACACTAACTCGTTGAAAAAGCTCAGCGTTTGGCGCAAAGGTTTCGCCGCGACTTCATAAATCGTCTGTTCCTGCTCGCCATTCCCGACTTTGACAAAACGCGCTTCCACACGCAGGCGGGCGCCGTGGCAGGAGGGGCATTTTTTGCCGTTGATGAATTTCGCCAACTCTTCTTTGACCGCCATGGAATCCGTTTCCCGGTAGCGTCGTTGCAAATTATTTACCACGCCTTCAAAAGTATGTTCACGCACCACAAGCTGGCCGCGTTCATTCAAATAAGTGAAAGGAATGACTTCCTTACCGGATCCATGCAAAACGATTTGCTGCGCGTGTTCTGGCAAATTCTCAAACGGTGCTTCTATATCAAAACCATAAAACGCCGCCAGGCTGGATAACATCTGGAAATAAAACTGATTACGTCTATCCCAACCCTTAATGGCGCCACTGGCTAGCGACAAACTAGGAAACGCCAAAATACGTTTCGGATCGAAAAACTCGATATGTCCCAAGCCATCGCATTCCGGGCAAGCACCCATGGGATTGTTGAAGGAAAACAGGCGAGGCTCCAACTCCTGCAAAGAATAAGAACAAATCGGGCAAGCGAATTTGCTGGAATAAATCCATTCCTTACCGGTGTCCATATCCAGCACCATCGCGCGGCCCTCTGCCAGGCGCAAAGCGGTTTCAAAACTTTCTGCCAAACGTTGTTTGATTGGAGAAACGCCATTCGCATCAGAGTCAGATTGTGATGGGATTTTGATGCGATCCACCACAACAGAAATCGTGTGTTTTTCGGTTTTCTTTAATTTTGGTATGTCATCAATTTCAACAATTTGTGCTGGCTGGGTACCACTTTGCACCTGAAAACGTACAAAACCCTGCGCTTGCATTTGCTCAAAAAAGTCCACATGCTCGCCTTTGCGATTGCTAACCACGGGCGCCATGATCATCAATTTGCTTTGTTCTGGCATGGCAAGAACGGCATCCACCATTTGCGCCACCGATTGCGCGGCCAGCGGGTTTTCTGGGTGATCCGGGCAATACGGCGTCCCCACGCGCGCGTAGAGCAAACGCAAATAATCATGAATTTCCGTGACAGTACCGACGGTTGAACGCGGATTGTGCGACGTCGCTTTTTGCTCAATCGAAATCGCAGGTGACAAACCCTCAATCAAATCCACATCTGGCTTTTCCATCAATTGTAAAAACTGGCGTGCATAAGACGACAAGGACTCCACATAACGCCGCTGACCTTCTGCATACAAAGTGTCAAAAGCGAGCGAAGATTTACCAGAGCCAGACAAACCGGTAATCACGACTAATTTATTGCGAGGTAAATCCAGATTGATATTTTTAAGATTATGCGTGCGTGCGCCGCGAATGCGGATTTCTTCCATGTACTGCTTTCTGCTTTCAATGGGGGAATGAATAAACTGTTGCGGATAAACAAGACTGCGAACAAAGCGAACCTGCTACTATAACGGCTTTTGGCGATCATCGTAAAATCGCCCCAGCAGCAACAAACAGATCATAGAAAACAAAGGAGTGCGTGATGGCATCAGTCAATAAAGTAATCATCGTCGGTAACCTAGGTCGCGACCCAGAAATGCGCTACATGCCCAGTGGTGATGCCATGGCTAGCATCACCGTCGCCACCACCGACAACTGGAAAGACAAAAACACTGGTGAGAAAAAAGAACAAACCGAATGGCATCGCATCACCTTCTTCGGAAAATTAGCCGAAATCGCCGGCCAATATCTCAAAAAAGGCTCTCAAGTCTACATAGAAGGCAGCCTGCGCACCCGCAAATACACTGACAAAGACGGCGTAGAAAAATACGCCACCGACATCCGCGCCGACACCATGCAAATGCTAGGCAGCCGTCAAGGCATGGGCAGTGCGCCGATGGACGATGGTTATGGCGGCGCTGCGCCGTATCAAAATGCGAATAACAGTAACGGTCATTACAACAATCAAAACACTCCACCAGCACGCCAAGCACCTACGCCCAAACCTGCGCCGAATTTTTCGGATATGGATGATGACATCCCCTTCTAAATGCGACCTTTGTAGTAGTTGCAAACAAGATCCCAGCAAACCCCGTGTTTACTGGGATTTTTTATGGCTCACGTTGGCGCGCCGCTTGCGCGAATTAGGTAGTATGTTCGAGGACGCGGACAACTGGCAAGCCTTCGCCATTCGTAACGGTCAACTGATCACTGCCCCCCAGCCCTCGGCAAAAGTCGCGGAGATGCTCATCGAAGCCCTCTGATCGGTAGAAGCCGGCAAAACTCAGGGTGAAGTTGCCATCCAGATTGCCAATCTTTAACGCCCATTTTTCAAGAAAGAAACTGCACATCATGTCTCAACTATTTACACCCTATCGCCTCAAATCCATTGAATTACGTAACCGTATCGCAATTCCTCCAATGTGCCAGTATTCTGCGAGTGACGGTATAGCCAATGATTGGCATTTTGCACATTACGCGGGCTTGTCTCGTGGTGGGGCCGGCCTAGTGATCGTCGAAGCCACTGCTGTCTCACCAGAGGGACGAATTACACCCGCCTGTCTGGGGCTGTGGAATGATGCTCAATCAGAGGCCCTCGCACCGATTGCCAAGGCCATCAAGGAAGCTGGTGCTGTAGCAGGTATTCAGATTGGGCATGCCGGTCGCAAAGCAAACGCCAACCGTCCTTGGGAGGGTGATGACCATATTCCTGAGAATGACCCACGTGCTTGGACGACAATTTCACCCTCCGCTTTAGCGTTTGGCGGTCATTTATCCAAAGTACCCAAAGCTATGGAAAAACGTGATATTCAATCGGTCCGCGAAGATTTTGTCTCTGCGGCCATTCGTGCCCGCAACGCTGGTTTTGAGTGGCTGGAACTTCACTTTGCTCACGGTTACCTTGGTCAGAGCTTTTTTTCCCGTCACGCAAACCAGCGCTCCGACGAATACGGTGGCAGTCCGGAAAACCGAGGTCGCTTCTTGTTGGAGACGCTTTCAGCGGTTCGCCAAGTATGGCCAGAGCACTTGCCGCTCACGGTTCGCCTTGGGGTCATTGAATACGATGGTCGTGACGAAGAAACACTAGTTGATTCGATCAGACTGGTTACCGAATTCCGTCAAGCAGGGATGGATTTCCTTAACGTCAGCATAGGGTTCTCAACCCCCGAAGCCGACATACCCTGGGGGCCGGCATTTCTGGCGCCCATTGCAGCACGGGTAAAACAAGAAGCCAAAATTCCTGTTGCCTCTGCCTGGGGTTTTGACGACCCCATCACCGCTAATCAGGTGATTGCCGATGGTCAACTAGACTTGGTCATGATTGGCCGAGCCCATCTTACCAACCCTCATTGGCCTTATCACGCGGCAAAGGTTTTACAAATCGAGCGCCCGTCATGGACACTGCCCGCTCCATACGCCCATTGGCTTGAGCGCTACCGCGCAACCTAAACAAAATTAGGAATCAGACCTGACAAAATTCGAGTAGCACGAGACAAGCGTGCATATATTTGCATCCTACAATTCACACAAAATCCCAAAAGTTGATATCCAACTTTTGGGGGACAATTCCGCTTTTTCCCGTTACAACAAAACGTCAATGATTTTCGTGCAACTCGGTCAGATGCAGAAACAATCCTTTTTGTCACTATAAACGTTCACATTTCTTATCATAAATATTGACTTGACTAAAAACGCCATTTTTACCAGGTAGTGGAACAAATTCATAAGGACAACCAGCAGATGGTGGAAATGCTTTCACACCTTTTGTATTAAAGAATTTCAAGGTTCTTTGAAAATCTTCTTGCGTTGGTTTGAAGTTCGAACTGTCATTTGTAATTTGCTGTATGTCACCATTTGAAACAACAACTGTTCCAGCACCAATGACGGTGATATTTTGGTATTTGGGAATCCGAATCTCCGCCCCCGGTTTCACTTTCGTCATGTCAACTGGCAAGCCCACCATAAAACCCATCAGTATACCTGCGTGGGTCGTAGCTCTGGGTATGGAGCAAGTAGATGTGGATGCATTTTGGGGTACTGAGCTACCTAAGCAATTGGCAGTTCCTCTAGCCTGGATGTATTGACCATCCACATTGACAAAGTAAATATGCCCCCCATCTCTTGCGTCAATAACATATAAGGTTTGTTTGTTTCCACCAGACCATGAAGTAAATTTTGTTGAATCACTTTTGTAATACGCTAAACCGTCTTTTATTTCGATTTCATAATTAGCTAAAGCATCTCGTGGTATTCCTAGCGCACAACGTTTTTTGTTACACGAACCAAACTCAGTATATTCATTGAGCAGTTCAAAAGTTTTGCAAATTACTTGATTATTAGCAACACAAGCCGGTGCTGGTTGTGGTGACATAACTATTATAGGAGTCGGCTGGTCGCATTCGCATAGACCAAGACCTGTGCTAGGCTGCTTCAACCAGCGACCATCCCAGGCCAACCCACGCATTTCACATGTGCCAGGGCATACTTTTTCAGGCCTTCCCTTCTGATCAAGAAACGTGCCAGTACTAACAGTTATTGCAGCAAACGCATAGTGACTTGCGAAACCTATACTCAATAACACCCCTAATATTGAGATGCATAATTTTTTAAATGTTTTCATAAACTCTCCATTCATTGATTTAGCTTATCCTGATTTATCCTGATGATAAGCCTAGCGGCCTATTGCAAGCAAGGATAAGGACATTGCCTAGTCATCAATCGATCATATCTAATCAGCTCTTCAATAGGCGTAGGTGTAGATGACGAATACAAAGACCTGCTATCATCTCGGATTCGATTACAGATTACAGAATTCTTGCAGCAAAACCGCCGTAGCCACTGCCACTCATCAATCGCGCTAGCATAAAAACAATTCTAAGTAGCCGTAAGTTGGCGATCATCGTGCCGGATAAGTCAAATTTTCTTTACTAGCATTGGAGCACTCTATGAATCAACCTGTTAAGGCTGATGTTGCAACACTGAACATTCCAGCTTATGTCAAACATCAAAAATTAATCAACTGGGTCGCAGAAGTCGCTGCCCTGGCCAAGCCAGACAGTATCTATTGGTGTGATGGCTCACAAAGCGAATACGATCACTTGTGCGCTTTGATGGTCGAAGGCGGCACCATGAAAAAACTCAACGATGCCAAACGCCCAAACAGCTATTTAGCCTGTTCCGACCCATCGGACGTCGCCCGTGTTGAAGATCGCACCTTTATTTGCAGCGAGAAAAAAGAAGATGCCGGCCCAACCAATCACTGGATGGAACCCGCCGTTATGCGCACCACATTGAATGGCTTGTTTGATGGCTGCATGCGCGGTCGTACCATGTACGTCGTGCCATTCTCCATGGGCCCACTCGGCTCACCAATCGCTCACATTGGGATTGAGTTGTCCGACTCTCCTTACGTCGCCGTCAACATGCGCATCATGACGCGCATGGGCAAAGCGGTATACGACGTATTGGGCACAGACGGTGAATTTGTCCCTTGCGTACACTCAGTTGGCGCACCATTGGAAGCTGGTCAAAAAGACGTCGCTTGGCCATGCAACGCAACCAAATACATCGTGCACTTCCCTGAAACACGTGAAATCTGGTCCTATGGTTCCGGTTACGGCGGCAACGCATTGTTAGGTAAAAAATGCTTCGCTTTGCGTATTGCATCCACCATGGGCCGCGATCAAGGCTGGTTGGCTGAACATATGTTGATTTTGGGCGTGGAATCCCCCGAAGGTAAGAAACACTACGTCGCAGCCGCATTCCCATCCGCTTGCGGCAAAACCAACTTCGCCATGTTGATTCCACCAAAAGGTTTTGAAGGCTGGAAAGTCACCACCATCGGCGACGATATTGCATGGATCAAACCTGGCAAAGATGGTCGCTTGTATGCGATTAACCCAGAAGCCGGCTACTTTGGCGTCGCACCTGGCACCAATACCAGAACCAACTCCAATTGCATGGCTTCCATGAATGAAAACACCATTTTCACCAACGTTGCATTAACTGACGATGGCGATGTTTGGTGGGAAGGTTTGACCAAAGAAGCACCAGCGCATCTGATCGACTGGCAAGGCAAAGACTGGACACCAGAAATCGCTAAAGAAACTGGCCGGAAAGCAGCGCATCCCAACGCTCGTTTCACCGTTGCTGCAACACAAAACCCCGTCATCGATCCAGCTTGGGATGATCCAGCTGGCGTGCCAATTTCCGCCTTTATTTTCGGCGGCCGTCGTTCCACCACCGTGCCACTCGTCACCGAAGCACGTAACTGGGTTGAAGGCGTTTACATGGCAGCGACTATGGGCTCAGAAACCACTGCCGCCGCCGCTGGCCAAATGGGTGTGGTTCGCCGCGATCCATTCGCGATGTTGCCATTCATGGGTTACAACATGAGCGACTATTTCCAACATTGGTTGAATGTCGGTGAAAAGATTCAACAAGCCGGCGCAGCCTTGCCAAAAATCTACTGCGTCAACTGGTTCCGTACCGACGCTGAAGGCAAATTCGTCTGGCCTGGCTTTGGCGACAACATGCGCGTATTGAAGTGGATGTTAGATCGCATTGAGGGCCAAACCACTGGCGTTGAAAACATTTTCGGCGTATCACCACAATTTGCTGACTTGAAATGGGATGGCATTGAATTTACGCAAGAACAATTCGACACCATCACCTCCATCGACAAAGCAGCCTGGGAAACAGAGCTGAAATTGCATAGCGAATTGTTTGAAAAACTGCACTACCGCTTGCCACAAGCGCTGCAAACAACCAAAGAACAATTGCAATCGCGTCTTAATGGGTGATGGGTAATAGCTAGACATTAAGTAGCAGAAAATAAAAGCGCGGAGTGAGTCAAATCACTCCGCGCTTTTTTATGCTTGATCACTAAGTAGGGTGCAATTTGTAGGGTGATTTGTAGGGTGTAATAAGCGAAGCGCATTACACCTTTATCGAAGGCCACCATACGGCGCAATGCGCTTCGCTTATTGACGCCTTACGTCCTACGCCAAGTCTGCAAACAAAGCCGTACTCAAATAACGCTCGCCAAACGAAGGAATAATCGTCACCAGCAACTTGCCAGCATTTTCTGGCCTTTGCGCCACTTGTATCGCTGCCCACAAGGCTGCGCCGGATGAAATGCCGACCAACAAGCCTTCTTCCTTAGCCGCCCGACGTGCTGTGACTAATGCATCGTCATTGGTGACGCGTACCACTTCATCATAAATCTTGGTATTGAGAATGTCTGGTACAAAACCCGCACCGATGCCTTGAATGACATGTGGCCCTTTGGTGCCGCATGACAACATGGGCGAAGCATCGGGTTCTACGGCAATCATTTGGACGCCGGGTTTGCGGGCTTTTAACACTTCACCCACGCCAGTAATCGTGCCGCCAGTGCCGATACCGGCGACGACGATATCAACCTTGCCGTCAGTGTCGCGCCAGATTTCTTCTGCTGTGGTGTTGCGATGGATTTCTGGATTGGCGAGATTTTTGAATTGCTGCGGCAGGAAATAACGCGCATCAGACGCCGCCAATTCTTCCGCTTTTTTAATCGCACCAGGCATACCTTCTGCGCCTGGTGTCAAAATCAATTCGGCACCATAGGCACGCAACAACATGCGGCGTTCTTTGCTCATGGTTTCTGGCATCACCAACACGCAACGATAGCCACGTGCCGCGCATACCATCGCCAGCGCGATACCCGTATTGCCGCTGGTGGGTTCCACAATAATCGTATCGGACTTGATCAAGCCCGCCCGTTCCGCCGCGTCTATCATGGCGGCACCTATCCGGTCTTTTACGCTATGTGCTGGGTTATAAAACTCTAGCTTGGCGACGACATCCGCAGTTGCACCATTCGCACCACTCACCAAACGGTTGATACGTACTAAAGGCGTGTTGCCTATTAATTGAACGACATCTTGAGCAATTTTCATGACTATCCTTAACGTTGAAAAAACAAAACCAAAAACCATAAAACCACGCTAACCACCAAACCGCGGGAACGACGGGTGTGGCGGATTTATAGTTTATAACTATGATCCCCACGCGCAAATTCTGGTGGTAGATCAACGCCCGCCCCAAGCACCAGCACCTTGAATAACTCACCCATTTCAGCAGGCGATACCAGTTTCTGCACGGCTTTCGCTTGTGGTAAATACCGCAGCGAATCCGTCACCGGCGTGCGCATTAATAAATCACCGATGCCAGCATGAATCAAAAACGCCGCTTGCCCCATATACGCCAACACATCCAGGCCGCCCATGAGCGCTGTACGCGCCATCGCGCTGAAATCCACGTGCGCTGTCACGTCCTGCAAACCAGGCAAATAAAATGGATCAGCATGCGCATGGTGGCGGTAATGACACATCAAAGTTCCTTGCGAGCGCTGAGCTAAATAGTATTCATGCGCTGGAAAGCCATAATCGATCAAAATCGCCGCGCCACCGCTACCGCTACCACTATCACTTTGCATTCGCCCAGCTTGTAACATCGCAGCCAAAGTATGGATAAAACCACACGCCAGCGGATGGACTTCCGTCAAATAACCGACTGGCAAATCCTCTGTATCCAGGATTTGTTGCCCAATTTGCTGTAACAATTCAGGGGTGCATTCACGCTGAGCAAACACAAAGCCACGTTCTTCCGACCACGCCACGCCTTGCTCACACCAGGTACTCTCACTTTGCTTGCAGACCAAATGAACGGGCATGGCATCCAGCACTTCATTCGCCAATACCACGCCAGAAAATGCAGCGGGTAAGGCATCCAACCAACAAACTTGGGGGAAATCACGCAGCTTCTCTTGCTGACGTGCTCGCAACTCGCCAGACAATTCAACAATCGCGTACTGCGTCACTGGCACATTCATCGCCGCCAATTCAGTCAACACATCGTGCGCCAATTGACCCGTACCAGCACCAAATTCCAGTAATTGCGGCGTGCTTTGCGCCATCAACTTAGCCGCCACCTGTGCCAGCGTCGCGCCAAATAAAGGCGTCATTTCTGGTGCGGTTGTAAAATCCCCCTGTTCACCTAATTTCTTTGCGCCGCCACTGTAATAACCAAGCTTTGGCGTATACAGCAGCAACTCCATAAAGCGCGCAAACGAAATCCACCCATCATGAGATTCAATTTCACGGCTGATATGTAAAGTAAGCGCATCCGATGCAGCGCGTGCCTGTTCACTCGGTTCGGGTAGTATCATGTCGGCCTGAAATCTTTCGCATTAAAAGGAATACACAAATGGATGTTGATGTCTCTGAGCAACGTACAGAACAATGTAGTGCACAATTAAGTAAGCAGGCTGAAAAAGTTCAGTACGAAAACAACAAGCTACATAAACGCTTATGTCGCCAGGTCGGTCAAGCCATCCAGGATTTTGACATGATCAAAGAGGGCGACAAGGTCATGGTTTGTTTGTCTGGCGGCAAAGATAGCTATACCTTGCTGGATATTTTGCTCACGCTACGCGCACGGGCGCCGATTCATTTTGATATTGTCGCCGTCAATCTGGATCAAAAACAGCCCAACTTTCCGGCCGACATTCTACCCGCATATTTGACCAAACTCGGTGTGCCTTTTCACATTGAAAATCAAGATACCTACAGCATCGTCAAGCGTGTTATTCCTGAAGGCAAAACCACTTGCTCGCTCTGCTCACGCTTGCGGCGCGGTATTTTGTATCGCGTGGCCAATGAGCTCGGCGCGACCAAAATTGCACTAGGCCACCACCGAGACGATATTCTGGAAACCTTCTTTTTGAATATGTTCTTCGGGGGCAAACTCAAAGGCATGCCAGCCAAATTGCAATCGGATGACGGACAACATATCGTGATTCGCCCCATGGCGTATGTAAAAGAAAAAGATTCAGAGCGTTATGCGCAGGTCAAGCAATTTCCCATCATTCCCTGCGATTTATGCGGTTCGCAAGAAAATCTGCAGCGCAAACAAATCAAACAATTGATGCGCGATTGGGAAAAACAATTTCCAGGACGAGTGGAAAGCATTTTCTCTTCTTTATCCACCGTCGTTCCTTCGCATTTAATGGATCGCAATCAGTTTAATTTTGCCAATTTAGAGGCAAACGGCATTCCCAATGCGCAAGGTGATATTGCATTTGATGACGAACCATGCTCCAGCAATTTTGGGGATTCCAAAGTGATTGCATTACAAACGGCACAAGATGCGCAAGATGATTTTCAAGCGGTTTCGGTAATGTAATATACTGCTTATTTTTTGGCGCTGCTGCTTCTGTTTAAGCGTTTTAACGCCAAATTAGGCTCAAATTAGATTCAAATCAGGCTAACAGGCTTAAAAAGCCCCTATTTTTACTTTCCCTATGTCATCCAGTTCAAGTCGCAAACCCATCGAAATCAAAATATCCACGGTTGTTGCCATTTCCGCGATTCTTCATTCATCCAACCCAGTGCAATGGGAAGCGTCATTAAAAGAAATGACGGGCGGCATGTCGGATTTTTTTGATCATGAATTTGCCGTGATTGATCTTGGCGCACTGGATCTGCATACAGTGACAGAAATAGAAGCCGTCAATGCTATAGACTGGCCAACGCTGATTACGTTGTTCAAAGCACATCAATTAAACCCCGTCGCAGTACGCAACGCGCCAGCATGCATGCATGACAGCATTTTGGCAAATGGGTTAAGCCTTGACACCACGGCAACCGCCTACACCGATCAAGATCAAAGCAGCGATGTTGAAGACGAACCTGCGACCAAAGTAACGACGACAGAAACCGTTCCAGAAACTGCGCAACAAGAAGACACGACAGCTAACACAACCATACTCAAAGAAGTCGCACCAGGCACGATGATTATTGATACGCCCGTACGTGCTGGCCAACGTATTTATGCGCGTGGTGCAGATTTGATTGTTACCGCAGCGGTCAATAACGGGGCAGAAGTCATCGCCGATGGCAGTATTCACGTGTACGCACCTTTGCGTGGACGTGCTTTGGCAGGTGCCAGCGGTCATACCGGCGCACGCATTTTTGCGTTAAGCCTGGAAGCGGAATTGATTTCTATTGCCGGTATGTACCGCACTTTTGATGATGGTTTGCCGCAAGAATTAGCACAACAAGCGGTTCAAGTTAGCCTGGTAGGTGATCGCCTTGATATGACACCGATTCAAGCCCCACATCTGCACCACCCACACC